>CAWCJW010000047.1:0-46912 GCA_963795765.1 uncultured Solirubrobacterales bacterium | reverse complement strand
GGGCTTACCGGCATTCAGAAGCTTCTCGCGCTACGGTTTCTCGCATGGCTGCATCGGTCGACTTCACGATTTCCTTCGACAGTCCCGATGAGCAAGGCTGGATCGTCGCGCGCGTCCTCGAGGTCCCCGGTGCCTTGAGCCAGGGCCGGACCCGCGAGGAAGCGCGAGAGAACGCCCTCGACGCATTGCGCACGGTGCTGACGCCGGACGAGGAGCTGGCCGGCGAGGCACCAGAGTCAGACCGCGAGCATCTGCGGTTTACTGCCGCTGCGTGAAGCGCAGGGATCTTGAACGTCATTTGAAGGCTCACGACTCCGCGAGGTCGGCGGCTCGAAGCACGCGAAGTGGCGTGGCCCAGGCGACGAGGTATCCGCCATCCCACGGCATATTCAACAACCCACCCAGGCCATCGGAACCATCACCGAGTGGGAAGCTATCCCCACCCTGGCCGCATTGTGGTCAGACCATTCCCGAGTGACCAGAGGGACCCCGGCTAGTAACCGCGATCACGACGGCTAAGGAGTCCTGGCCTAGCTCGATCAAGGAAGTCAATCCGAGGGACGTGAGGACCCCTGCCACAGAAGGAACACGGCACCAAGCGTCCACAAACCAGAGGTGCTCGCATGAAGCAGCCTGTCGTCCGCCGACAGGACCGCAAAAGCCGCGTGGGTGAGGGCGATCAGCAGATAGAACAAAACGAGCCAGCGCCGCTGCCGTGGGGAGAGCGGGCGTCGCCGTCTTTCCCCGCCCTCATATAGCCCCAGCGTCGCGGTCGCTCCCGTGGGGTCCCCTCCAAACCGTGGCAGCCCGTTTCGCGTGGTCTCGGAGAGATTGCGCCGCAGCCCCAGGACGACGACTGCAATGCCGAGCGTGATAGCGACAACCAAGGCGATGAAATCGCTGTCCATCGACGCAACCTACCGAGGGCAGAAGAAATACTGCTACGGGAATTCGAACCCCGTTTCCGGACTGAGAAAAGCCTGAATGCGTTGCGGCCGTTTGCGGCTGTTTCGCCATTTCCCGGTCTGATCGTGGATAGCGGCAAACGAGGGCAGTAGGGCAACGATCTTTTGCGGCTATTTGCGGCTGGCAGAGGACGTCCTGTTGCTTTTTTGTTGCCGAGCAGCGGCATGCTGTTACCCCAGGGGTGGCCTGGATCCAGCTCGTCCGTGTGAGGAGCAAGAGACCACACGCGAGGGCAACTCCCCGCGCGAAAGGAGAGGCGATGACTCAGCTAGCGAAGACCTCCTCCCCCGGCATCTACCGCGCCCACGGAAAGAGGTGCAACGGCACCGGCCGCTGTGATTGCCCCTACGTGATCATGTGGCGCCACCGCGGCCGGCAACACAAGGAAACCTGCCGCACCTTCAACGAAGCGCGCGAGAAGAAGTCGCTGCGCGATTCGGTCGACAGCAAACCGGTCGAGCGGACCCGCTTCGGAGATTACTTCCCGGATTGGATCGAGACCTACGCCGGACGCACCCAGCGCGGCTTCTCGGAGACCACCCGCCCGGAGTACCGGCCCACGATCGAGAACTTCGCGTTGCCGCGCTGGAAGACCCTGAAGCTCAGCGAGATCGAGCCAAAGGACGTCCGCGAGCTCTTGATGGCGATGCGCAACGAAGGCAAGAGCACATCGCTGATCAGAAAGACGAGGGCATCCCTCTCGACGCTCTTCGCCACCGCGCTCGAGGACGGGCCAATCGGCACGAACCCAATCCGCGGCGTCCGCATACCGCGCCGTTGGTGGAGGAGGTGCCGGACGAGGATCGAGCCAAGGCCCTGACCAGGGCCGAGCTGGCAACCCTGCTCTCAGCCATCCCCGAGGACTGGCACCTCTTCTTCGAGTTCCTCGTCCATACCGGCCTGCGGATCTCCGAGATGATCGGCCTGACCTGGGAGCACATGGAGCTGGAGGCCAACCCTCATGTGAAGGTCTGTGAGCAGTTCTACCGCTGCCAGCGCCGGCGGCTGAAGAGCGGCGCCGGACGGCGCGACATCCCGCTGGCGCCGCGGATGACGACAAGGCTGATCGCGCATCGGGAGGCGAACTACTCCGGCCCAACAGAGCCCGTATTCACCTCCGACGTAGGTACCGAGCTGATCCGCGGCAAGGTCGCCGATCGCGTGCTCAATCCTGCCCGGGCGCCCGTAGGCATGCCGTGGGTCAGCTTCCACACCTTCCGCCATACCTGCGCCTCACTGCTACTCGCAAACGGCAAGGACATCAAGCAGATCCAGACCTGGCTCGGCCACGCCGACGCCGCCTTCACGCTGCGCACCTACGTCCACCTACTAGAAGAGGGCGTCGGCTCTGCCGACTTCCTCGACGACGCGATCGAAGTCGGTCGCGTGCCATGGAAGCCGAATCCCGACAGCTGAGATGTTGTGGGAGCTATCCAGCCTCGAGAGCGCCGGATGGCTCCCCTAGCAACAGTTCTCCTCAAAACACGACTCTGTTGACAATCGACTCGACAGCGTCCACATGGGCCTAAAGCGCCAAGGAAAGAACCCTACTTCGATGGAGAACCCTCATCCCGTAAGTTTAGATGCTTGCCCGACGAGATCACCATTCAGGCACGAGCATTCAGCGATCTGATCCAGGACGACCAGCCGCGCATCGACCCGCCCCAGCTTCCCGGCCTAGCACCCCACGCTGCCGCGTACTGGTGGCGGCAAATCGCCTATGCATTCCCGATTCGGGACCCGCGGCTCTTTCCGCCGATCGGACGAAGTGAGTTTTCTGCCGAGCAGCTCGAGATTCTCGACCGCTACCAAGAGGCGGTACAGGAACTAGGCGCCAGTGAAGTCCTGAATGGCGAGCATCGCATCACTATCGGCCTAGACAAAGATGATGGAGAGTCTGTCCAGGCAGCGTTCCCCAGGGCCGAGAACCTTCGTGGCTTTTCGGTCCTGTTCCGTCAGTTCTACAGCGACGACGAGACGGCCAGCTTCGACCATGTCCGAAAGGCGCTAGGAGAAACCGCCGCCAAAGTCGATGACGCCAGTCACGACCAGCGACTCGACGATGTTAAGCGTTGGAAGAAGGCCCACGCCCGGATGCATGGAGCCCAGCTTGAGATGCTTGTACTTGAGCAGATGGTCAAGCATGAGCGCGTCCCACCTTCCGCCCTCGAATTGAACCGGCAAAATCCCGCCTATCTGATCAGTCTTTACAACTACGGCGACCTCATACATTTCGGACGAAAGCGCGAGACGCTAAAGAAGGTCATCAGTGGTGGCCCCATTGAAGAGAACTGGACAAAGATGGAATTCTTGATTTCGGTCGCTGCCCTCTGCCACCTCTACGTTGGTTTCGGTGTCCTCATCGAAGCTGCGCTTGGAGAAGTGCCCTAGCTCTGGTCATTGACTTGCGACACCAAGCTCCGCGAGAAAAGGGGATGGTTTCTTAGGAAATGTTTTGATCGCCCTGATACGCGTCAGGATGAGCGCCTCTTCAGCCCGACAGACCCCAACGAAGCAAAGACGACGCTCCTCGTGCATTGGGTTCTCATCGTCCCGGTAGTCAGGAAGGTGACCGTTCTCCATGCCAATGAGATAGACCACCGGCCACTGCAGTCCCTTGGTCTTGTGGAGCGTTGCCAGCTTGATTCCGCTTCCAGCGGTCGGAGGGCGCCCGCCGCTACCGAGTGCCAACTCGGAAAGCAAATCGTCAAGAGAGAACTCGGCGTCGTGGGCTTCGAAATCCTGGATCGCCTCAAGAATTGGGTCAATGTTCTCGGCAGCTTCTTGGTCAATGCTTACAATCGCTGCCCGCGCCTTGCCCGCAACAACTATCGGGGGCTCACCGGAGTGGGCTGCGTGGAATGCTTCTCTGAGCTGACTGGCAGCCGCGCCATCGAAGGTGTCGAGGAAGGCAATAGACTCTCGCTCCTCGGGAGTCGACTCGCCCAGAAGTTCCGCAAGGCGCATCGCCTGGCGATCAGAGAGGCGGCCACGGATGACCGCAAGACACGTCGCCAGCGCCTGCTTGCCCTTCGGTTCATACGTTGGTCCACGCCAATCTGAAACCGGGAGATTTCGGCGCTGAAGCTCGGTCAAGAGATCTCTGGCGCGATAGCCAGAGCGGACCAAGATCGCAATGTCACCTGGGGCTATGCCGGTGCTGAGACGGCTCTCAATTTCGTCGACAACCATGCTCGCCTCTGCGTTGACATTGTCGAAAACTTCAGACCAAACTTCTCCGCCCTCCTTCACGGACAGCATCCGCCGTCCACTCGCCTGCTCATCGCAGGCAATCAACGCGTTGGCAGCGTCAACGATCAAACGCGCACAGCGATAGTTACGCGTCAACGGATAGGTCTTGGCACCTAGAGCCTCGATGAACATCTTTACGTTCTTAAGTTCAGCGCCAGCAAAGCGAAAAATTGCCTGATCATCATCGGCGAAAACCGACACCGTTACCGCCTTCGGAGCGAGCGCATTGACAATCGCAAACTGCGCAGCGTTAGTGTCTTGGAACTCGTCAACAAGAAGGTGTGGATACTTAGCAGCATAGGCGTCGACTACCTCCGCATTGGACTCGAGAAGCTCAGCCGTATAGACGACTAGATCGTCATAATCAACGAGTCCTGCTTCACGCTTAGCGCCCTCAAATGCCTCTCCAAATGCGGCGGTGTCCGCGTCTGGCTCCTCTCTTCGTAGGCGGAGATAAGACCAGCGCCGCAATCGTTGGCGGAGACCCGTCCTTTCCGCAACCTCATCGGCGAGCTCCTTCTGGGCTTCTTCGTCCAGATAGTCGAATCCCTCTGTAATTCCCACCAGATAGCCGTGATTGCGGAGCATACGAGCACCGAAACCGTGAAAAGTGTTGGCGTGAACCCGATTGCTTGCCAGATTTCCAGCACCCAGCGCACGAGCCTTCATTTCCGCCGCAGCCTTATTGGTAAAGGTGAGCAAAAGCGCCCCCCCATCGTCGGCCCCTTCGAGAAGGTATCTGGCCCGATAAGACAGTGCGCGGGTCTTACCACTCCCCGGTCCCGCTAGAACAGCAATAGCGGGCTCCGCTGCCTCGACCGCATCACGCTGCTCTCTGTCGAGGGGCCACTTGCTGGTGTCAGGCATGGGACAGAAGTTCGTTGAGAGGAATAGGGATGTTCGCGTTGAGATCAAGCGCGTCGATAAGGATCGGTGCGCAGCGCACTTTGTTCTTATCGACATAACGGCGCAGCACAGTCTCGCGAGATCCGGACTGCGTCGGCTGTTCAGCAAAGCGATCGAACGCCGCACCTTCGCCGCCAGCGCGAAGCGCCGCCTCCACCCCGGTTGCATTGAGGGCCCTAAAGAGCTCGTCCTCTAGATCTTCACGGCACACAAAAAATCCAGCGTTGGCCATATCAGAGGCGTCCTCCCCTTCAAGCTCGCCTCCTGCCAGGACCCCTCTCCACGTCGACTCTTCATCGGCATCGCAAAGACCGCCAAGCGGAATGTCGAGACCCGAACTGCCCAAAAGCGAAAAGAATGTGCTGAACGTCCCTGCCCCCTCCAGTGAGACAACACTTATGCCTTCAGCGTCCAGATTCTTGCCGAGCCTGTCAGCAAGTGCACGGATAGCTGCGTGATCACTTTCACCCTCGACGACGAGCACGCGCGTCGCGAAAAAAGCCTCGGCTGTGCGAGGGTCAGAGATCCTGGTTAGGCGAATTGCTTCGGCGTCGCTGATCGTGCCCGAAGAGGATGCTACGACTCCGTTGGTAGTGTCATTTAGTCGAACCACGGAGCGCGGATCGGCACGATCTAGGACATTTGAAGAATGAGTTGTGATCAGGACTTGGGCAGTCGAATCGCGAAGGCGCGTAGCAAGCGCACGTTGTGCGTGCGGATGCAAGGACAGCTCCGGCTCATCGACCAGTAGAAGTACATTCGATTGCCCCGCAGACAGTGCTCGCAACACAAAGGCAAACAGCGCTAGCTGAGCGAGGCCGCTTGACTGGCGAACAATCGGCAGCGCCGTACCAATTGCTTCGTCATTGATGAGCAACTGCAGCTGGCGAAGGAGATCCTCATTGGTGCTCGCGCTCGGAGCAAGATGAAAGGCTCGAGCCTGCTCGCGACTTGACATCTGGTCGAGATCGGTGCTCGCGGCCTGCAATAGCTGTGCTAGTTGCTCGGTTGCGGCCAAGTCCTGAGCCGCTTGGTCGAGAGCCTGAACGGCCGTCTGTAGCGCTTCGTCAAGCTCGAGCCCACCGACAAGATCGGCAAGAACACTAGGACTTCCTACTAGTTGCAGGGAGCGAGCAGGGTCGCGGTTGGCGGGCAACCAGAGGACTGCCAGAGCGTCGCGCTGGGCCCGGGTCGCCCGGGTCCAAGTTGGCTCTGGGAAGCCATGCATAACTTCGAGCTCCTGTTCCTCCTCCGCCCAGATGGCCCGGATGCCCATTTTGACCACCGGCGGACCTTGGCCAAATTGAGTGTGATCGGCAAAAATGCCGGCCGCCTCTGTCGGTAGATCGCCGAGAGTGAGCACGATCTCAATTGGAATTCCGATGTCTCGAAAATCCTCGCGGTTGACACTGCGGCCGAGGCCGCAACCCTTCGCGAGACACTCGAGCAGGCTGGTCTTACCGCCCCCGTTGGGAGCGACAATGAATGCGGAGCTGCCGTCGAGATTAAGACTGAAGTTCTCAAAACAACGGAAATTCCGGATTTCGATCCTTTTCAGAATCAATCGTCCCCTGCCCCATTCGACTCGAGTGGTTCCTAAAAACGACGCTGACCGTATCCCATCAACAAGACTCTCTGCCCAGTGACGCTCAGAACAAGCTGTGCAGATAGACGCGCAGCCACAGACAGCGTGGATGCCTCTTGACCGTTGACGAGGTTGACGCTACCCTCCATGTGATGTCAGCGAAACCAGCTCTCCTAGATCGAACCGTCGAAGAGTTCCGGCGCACGCTTACCGAGATCGGTGGTCAGCCGAGTTCGGCTGACGATGCCGAGGTTCTTGGCCGGCGTGCGGCGATGGTCGTGCTTGCCGGCGGGGCTTGGGAACGCGCTCTTGGGGAGCTGCTGACCAGCGCGGAAGCACGCGTCCTGCTCGGTGGGGTAAGTCGCGAGGCGCTGCGCAAGCGGGTTCTTAGTGGCTCCGTGCTTGCCCTGCGCGACGATGCTGACCTGATCCGCTATCCGCGTTGGCAGTTCGATGCCGGTAACAGCGCTCCCTTTGCGGCGGTCAAGGAGCTCAACGAGGTCTTCGGCGACGCGGGGCTCGACGCGTGGACGCTTGCCTCGTTTGCCACCACCCCCCAGCCGGAGCTTGACAACCGGACGCCGGTTGATGCCTTCGCCGACGCGGACATCGAGCCCCTGCTTCTTTCGGCCCATCGCACCGTGGCCGACCTGAAGCGTTGAATCCGCGCGGCCTGCCCGCTCCCCCGGACGACCTGCCCGAGCTTCCCAGCACAAAGCTCGGGACGAAACCCCTGTGGAGAATCCATGCCGCCGACGTCGCCCCCTGGTTCTTCGACATCGGCCCCGACGGCAGGTTCAACCTCGCCGAGTCAGGCACTTGCTATCTCGCCGAGGAGCCGATCGGCGCCTTCGTCGAGAAGTTCGGGCGTCTACTGCGGCCAGGCGGGGTGATCCCGGAGCCGCTGGTCGACGCGCAACGGCTATCCAGGCTGCGCCCACCCAAAGCAAACGTCGTTGACCTGACGGACCCAACCGTTCTCGGGCTCATTGGCCTCACCGCCGAGATCCACTCAACCTCCGACTACAACCTGACCCAGGGCTGGGCACTTGCTCTCCAGGAGGCCGGCTATGACGGCATCCGTTACAAGGCCCGCCACGACCCACGCGGACAGCTGGTCTCCATCGCTCTCTTCGGTTCGGACAAGCCACCTCGGAGCGCCGCTAAGACGACGGCCATCCCGGTCGACCTGATCCACGAAGCCTCCGCCACCTTCGCGATCACGGTCCTCCCCCGCCGCCACTCGCGGCGCCGGTAAGCAACACGATGGCGGCCTCGCAGCCGTTACCACGAACTGTCATCGCTGTTGCCGCGCGGCAACAGCACAAACCGCTTCAGCATGGGAAACGCTTGCCCTGGGGCTCGCCCCGATTGTCGGGGCGGCAACACCCTGTTGCCGAACCGTTGCCCCGTCAAGCTAGAAAAACCCCGGCAAAACCGAGGTTTTTGGCTCTCTAGAGCGCTTTCCGCGAGGTACCGCTACAGCGTTTCGTCCATAACGGAGAGATCGTCATCCCCATAGAAGCGGCGCTGGATTTGGCTCCACAGGCGAGAAAGCAGCGTCCCTCCTACAAGCAGATCAGGGTGCCCCGAAGGGACATCTGAAAAAGTCGCCTTGACTTCGGCCCCAACGAAGCTACCTTCGCCGACGCCAAAGACATAAGTGGCCCCGGCGGCGCGCTAACGCCCCGGGGCCTGGCACCGAAGACAAGGCCTTCGATGCGCGTCCGATTCTCCCAGAGCTCTTTATGCGATCGGGAGATCGACGGCCACTGAAAGCGGCGGCTCTTCGGTGTCCTACCGAGAGGAGGGCACCATGCCCAGCACCACCTGCACGATCGACGGCGACCAGCGCGACGGGCTTTACGAACTGGTGCGCAATCACCTGGGCGCTGTCGGCGATCTATGGATCGCGCTGGAGATAAACAAGGATTTCGCCACCGCCGAGCGGCTCGGCCTGGAGTTCGGCGAAGACTTCCGGCTCCTGGAGGACATCGGCTGGAACGGGCGCGACGGTCGCAAAGCGTTCGAGCTGACCATGCCACCGGAGGATCTGATGGAACTGCTCCAACGCCTCCACGGCGAAGCCGAACGAGTCCTCCTCGAATCGGTCACTGAGCGCGAGTCAAGGGAAGAAGACGCCGCGACCAACGAGCTCTTCCGGCTCGGCTTCGATGCTTGCGAGGAACTGCTGGCCGACCTCGACCCACGGGAGGCGGCCTGACGATTCGCCGCGAACCAGTGCGGCTTCTCGGGGGCCGAGGCGCAGGCCACAGGGAGGTTGCGGAACTGCCCGCTCGGGGCGGCCCGCACCCTGCCTCGGCCCCCGAGAAGCCGCACGGCCGCCGCGCGGGCATTCCCCCCGCCGGATGGACAAGGACTACCCCTCGCCGTCTGCGGACAAAAACGGCCCGTGCTCGGCCCCTAAAGTGCGCTTACTCTGCGGCTCGGCGGGCCTTTCGCGACAGTCTTGGCCTACGCTCATTGGGGCTGATCGCCACACGCAGAGGAGGCGAAGTTTGAGCGGGTTGGAGAGTGCCGGCCTTGGGTTGGCTGGAAAAGTCGGGGCGGCAATGCTGAAGACGTGGGCACAGTCTTCAGATTTCGAGCGTCTTTGCGAGAGGCTGGCCAACCGCTTCGGTGAGAGGACGGGGTTTAGCGCTGCAGCGTTCGCCGACTGGGGACGCAACGAGGCTTATATGGCAGCGCTCGTCTCCTACCTACTGCCCCCGCATGAATTCGACCGCGGGGCGCTCATCAAAGCGATCACGCCCCTTGTTGGCCCGCTCGATGGGGACTCAACCGCCGAGGACTTCGCGGCGGAAGTCGCGGACGCGATCTACGCGGAGATGCGACAAGCCAAGGAGGGGGATGCTCTCGTTCGCTTTGAAATGGACCGGGTACTGCAGGCGACCGCGCCGCCGGGGGGAGCGCTTAGTACTAGCTGGGCGCCCAAGAGGGCGCAAAAGCGCTTGGGGGAACTCATCGAGCAAGACCCCCGTGGGGCGGGAGCGCTTCAGCGCGCGCTCGACGGCAAAGAGGACCTCGGCGCGGAGCTTGAACTGCTGGTGCGCCGCCCGCAACCGTGGCTCAAGGATGGCGGCGCCGAACTCTGGTTAACGGTGGCCCAGCTAACCGAGATCGCCGGTCGCTGGCCTACCGCAGGGGAAGCCTGGCGCACCTACGAGGAGAAGCCGGGCGCGGATCGCGTTCGCGGAATCTTTGGTGCTGCCGATGCGGCAGAAAATACGGGAAACGCGCAGGAGGCGGAGGCCCTGCGCGCGCAAGCTAAGGCATTCGACCAGGAGCACGATCTGGTCAAGCTGCTGGATGCGTTGCGCAATGACGATCCAAGCCAACGCCTTAAGGCATTGGAAGCTCTCCCACCAGCGAGCAACGACGAGCAAGAGGCGCGGCGCAAAGGCCTCCTGGCGATGGCCCTAATCGACCTCGGCCGTGAGGATGAAGGCGCAGAACTCGCCGCACAAGCACTGGACATGCTGCCCGACGACTTGCGCGCTCGCGAGGCTGTTGCGGCTTCGATCGTTTGCGCGAATCAGAAGCGGTGGGAGGCTGGCCACAACGTCGACCGCAATGCACTCCGAACGGCAGTAGGTCACTACCGCCAGATACTTGAGGCCCTCCGCGAATCACGGAGACAGAAGGAGGCGGGAGGCGTGTTCGGGCGCCTCGTCTACTGCGAACTCCTGGCGGGGCGGCGCGACGCCGCTGCCGTACTCCTGGCAGAAGTTCCCGAGGAGGAGCTCGTGGACGAGGTGCCCGTCGAACTCGCGGGCCTGGCCCTGACGGCTGGTGACCCAGGGCGCGCTGATTCCCTTATGCAGTACTACCAAGGCGAATCGGCGGGGGGGAACCTTCTACGTATTCGGATGCAGCTACGAGATCCTGAAACTCGTGCGGCCGGCGTGGCCGCGCTCGACCGCGGCGTTACGAACGAGGACTTTGAATTCGCAGTGATGCGGCTGATGGCGGCACTGCCGAGCACCGGGGAGGTGCCTTGGAGCGATCAGGCCGAGGAGATTGTGCGCAACGAGAAACCTGTGATGGCGTCACAGCTCAAGGCCGAGTGGTACGAGCGGCGTGACGAACCTGACGCCGCTCGACGCGAGCTCGCCAAACATGCAGGTGAGCCTCGAGCACTTCGTGCCCTGATGCTGATCTACGCAAACGACCAGCGGTGGGAAAAGGCGGCGCCTCATGCTTTGGCCCTGCTCGACCTAGATCCTGATCTGACGGATCGAGTCGCGGCTGGTCAGGTCCTTAGGCACGCTGGGGAATCCGATCGAGCGGAGGCGGCTCTCAAGCAGGTCTTCGAGCATCCCGAAGCAGACATCGAGGAGCGAAGCGCTGCCTTCGACGAGCTAGCCGACATGTTCATGCGAAGCCGGAGGTTCGAGGAGGCTCGACGACTCGCCTCGGCTGCTGACGAGGCTGGCATACCCAGCGCGAGCTGGCTGGCGGCCCACAGCCTCGCTCGACTTGGGGAAACCGAAGAGGCCTTTGAGGTCGCTGATCAGTTGACGCCGCGAAACGATCTCGATCGGATGCTGCTCAGCGATTTGGTCTTCGCCCATGAGACACCGAAGCGCTCGCTAGAACGGCTGATTGAGATGGCTGACGGACTACCAACTCCCAACGAAAGTCTTGAGGGGCAGATTGTGATCGCGCTGCTCAGATGCGACCACGACGAGCTTGACGCGAACCTCGTCGAGCGGGCGGGGCCTCAGCAATTCGTTGAGCGCTTCCCGGAATCCAAGCTGCTCTGGCGGGAGTCAATCCCTCAGGAGAAAGAAGAGTTGCTGGAGAGGCTGCGAGAGCTGACTGAGGGGCGCGCCAAGGCCACCTCGCTTGCCGAGAAACACATCTTCGAGGATGGCGATTGGCCGGTCGGGGCGCTGGCGGCAGCAATTGGGAAGGGGCTCGCCGAGACCTGGACGCTGCTCACCTCTTTGCCGATCAGCTACGAGGTGGAAGAGCTTCGCCATGCCGAAGTCGAAGCGGCCCAGAATGCCGCTGGCGGACCTTTGCTGATCGACACCGCCGCGCTCTGCGTGCTTGAGCTGCTGCCGGACGATGTGGTCGATGCGCTCCTTGCTGAGTACCCCCATTCCGAGAAGACTGCTTCTACGGTCGACGACCTCCTCAGAGCGACGATCGACCCCAGTCCCGCAAACGACTCCGAGCCCGCCGTAAGCCTTGGGTGGGATCTCGCTGGGGGGCGACCCGTGATGCAAGAGATCAGCGCCGCCGAGGCAAGAATTCCGAAGGAAAGAGCCCGCCTAATGCTGGACCTCGGACGCAGATTCAAAACCGCGCCGGAGCAGCCTGAAAACGACAGCGATCTGGCGGACTCCACCGTTCCGACTATCTACAAGGACGTCCTTGCTATTGCTCGATCCTCGGGACGCTGCGTCTACTCTGACGATCGTTTTCTGCGGCGTATGTTTGTCGCAGAAGGGATTGAAACAGTCGGAACGATTGCCCTGCTCGACACCCTTGTAGCCAGCGGGGCGATTCACGCAGACGACCGAACACGCGCACTCGCCGCGATGGGTGAGCGACGGGCGATCGACCTACCGTCGTAGAAATCGGTCCTCGTCTCTGCAGCGGCTTCCTGGGCTGCAAGCGACCTTTGAGACTGCATCGCATCTGCTCTCCGATGCCCTACCGAAAGGGGGCACCAACGCCTTGCTGAATCGCCCAGCTTCAATCGTCTGATTTGATTCCCGAACCTTGGCAACGGCGAACGGGAGTGCTGGAAAAATTCTCGGCGTCGGAACCCCAGGGGCCGAGGCGGCGCTGACGAAAGCAGCTATCGAGGCGGCAGGAGAACTCCTGCCGCCAGGCCCGGGCCGATCCCTGTTTCTCTTGTCCGAGGTTGAGATCGGCATCGGTCGCCCGGACCTGCTGTTCCTTGCCGCGTCAAGCAGCGCAGTTCGTTCACAGGCAAATCGCGACCTGCGCCTACAGAACTGGGTTGAGGCTCGCATCCTCGGATCGTGGCTCACTGGCAATGAAATGACCGGTGTCTCTCGACAGCACGCAGCGTCTGTCGCGAAGCGGCTTCGAGAGCGAGGCTGGACGCCTACCAAGGCTGAACGGCGGCTACCGCTCGTCGCAGATTCGCTCCTGATCGAGGCGAAGGTCTCAAGTTGGAAAGGCGGCTTGGCGCAATTGGCTCGGACCCGTCGCATGGCCCAAAGAAGCGCGCTGCTCCTGCCTCAGACGACCAACCGTCTCGTTGCGCGTCAGAGCCTCAAGCAAGGAAGCGTCGGCCTACTTCTCTTCGATCCGGAGGAAGGGATCAAATGGCAAAAGAAAGCTCCCAGGCGATCCGTCTCTCCTGCTGCTCGCCTCTGGCTCGGAGAGCTGGCGATCCGTGCTCCCGAAGGCCGCGGAAGTCAGACGCTCTCAAGCGCCCGGAAGTCATCCAAGGCACGACGGAAGGTCTCCAAGCGCTGACGATAGGCGCCCGAGAACGGGACGCTCTGCTGTTCGAGAGTGACCAACCTGCCATGCGCATCGGCTAGGCGGCCTTCGACAGCATCGAGGCGAGCAGGAATTGAACCCTGCTGAGCCACGTCATTGACCACCATTGCGAGTGCGCCGAGGTGATGAGAACCAGCGGTCACCAAGGACCAGCCTTCCGGGTTGTTGGCAAGCGCCGTCCTCACGGCTTCATCCGGATATGCATCTTCCGCAAGTTCGGAACGTGCCACCTGCTCGCCCTCTCCCACCGCGAGCAGAGGCGTCAGGAGTCCGACCGAGAAAGCGCGGGGAGTCGCCTGACGACCACCGCTCGACGGTTGCCACTTTGAATCCGAGAACGCGCGGAGTGAGTAGAACCAGCCCGCAGCACTCCCCGATGCACCGGCGGCGATTTGCAGGATCCCCTCGATATCCGAGTAGCCCGTAAGCACCTCGTATTCGTTCAACTGCGAGAGGCTGTAGATGAGACGGAGCAGGTTGGTCAGGTGACTGGGGTTCCACATCGACGGATACGGACTTTGCGTCACGCGGTCAACGACCACGTAGAAGCCATCTGCATCGAGGCCCGTCACTATGTCAAGCCAGTTCGCAACGTCTTCCCAGTCAGCGAGGGCCGGCTCCTCGATTACCGCCGATACATAGACGCGGCGTTGTCCACCTACGACGCCGATGGTCGTTCTCGCCATCTGTAGAGCGAGCGAGGTCCAGACATCGTTCAGTGATCGCTGCACGACGGTCGGCGCAATGAGGTCGGTGACACCGAGGTTGTCGTTCGCGTCGATCACGGCTTTTACCACCGCATCCACCTCAGACGCCGCCATCCCCCAGTTCAGATTGGGGATGGCCAACCCGTGTGCTTCATGGCACCGCGCCGTCCCGCCAGGGATCGAATAGACGTAGGTCTGCGGATCGAGCAGCACCTCAACATCAGGAGTGGATTCGAGGGTCGCCCGTAGCGCCGGAGGCTCCTCATCTGCCGGACTCAGCAGAACACCTCCGAGCAGGCCCGCGTCATAGAGACGTTGGATCTTGTCTGACTTGCCGTACCCCTGCTGAACCCAGAAAGACGCCATCAGCAGGCCTCCGATGCCTTCAAGGCAGCATCCACTTTGCGGAAGCGACGGTTCGGCGCTCCTTGCAAGAGGCGAACAAGAACGCCCGCGAGGGGCTCAGGTACAGAAGCGTCGGTCAGGGCCTTCGTGTCGATCTCCCCTGAGTTCAAGCGCTCCATGTAGTGCTCGGGTTCGTCGGGGTTGAACGGATGGACTCCGCCGGTTACCGCTTCAAAACAAACGACACCGACCCCGAATAGGTCCGTCCGTGAATCAATGACGACCGTCGAGCGCACAGCGAAAAGCTCAGGAGCAGCCCATCTAGGCGTCTTTGGGGACGATGCAAATGGCTCCGTAATCGAGCTGAGGTCCTTGTAGTACGCGATGCCGAGATCAAGGAGAACCGGCTTCCCATCTTCATCGAAGACGATGTTTTCGGGCTTGATATCGCGGTGGACGATCCCGGCATCTTCGAGTGCCTTGACTGCCGTAAGAAGACCCCGCAGGAGCGCGGATGCGTCCTCTGCAGCCCACGACGAATTGAGGCGCTTGTCCAAAGTCTCACCCGGATAGAACCTCTCGATGTAAAAGACGCGTTCCTCGCTAGCGATCTCCCGCACTCCCGGCCCCTCAAGAACCTGCGCGATGTTCTCGCAATCGACCTGCTTCATCGCCTCGATCTCCCGGCGCAGGCGCTCTGGCAAGTTCGCGTCCGGGCCTTCAACGGAGGCCTTGCTGACCTTCAGAACCTTCTGCTCGCCGTTCTCCTCAACCAGGCAGGCAACCTTGAAGGTGCCGTCGCCCAGCTCCTTGACAAAGCGGTACTCCGGAAACGCCTCTGCGATCTCTGAGCAGGTCAGGCTCATCAAGGAGGAGAACCCTGCCATAAACAGGAACGCGACAGGTTCGCGCTTGGCACAGCAGCGGATGCCCGCAACCATCGTGAACGGTGTCGATGCTTGAATCGGCTGACGGATCACGCTTCTGACGGCTGAACCATGATTCGGCGAGCCCGACAGAACCCCGTCCCAGGTCGGGCAGTCACATTCGCTCTGCAACAGCCAGGCGCGGCGATGGCATCAGACACCCGGGATCACGCCACCCAGCGACAACCCTGTCGAGCCTTGCTAATTGGGAAAGAAGTTAGGGGCAATACCGACTTTGCCGACCGAGTCCTGCTCGAAATCAACATCCTCGATCTTCAGGTCGATCACCGTCTCGGCAGCGTTCTCAGCCGACAGTTCGGTATCCGACTCATCGACCGGATTGGCGTAATCGACGCCGAATTCGACTCGGGCGAAGATGGCATTGCCTTTGAGCTCGAACTTCTCGACGCTTTGCGGCCACACATGGGTCGCCTCCTGCTCGCCGCCGATGTCAAACTCACTGGCGACGAGCGCAAGCGCCTCCTGGGAGGACTCACCTGCCCACCGCGCAAGCAGTTCACAGACATTTTCATCGAGGATCGGCTGGACATTCTCGACGGAAACAGCGGGGCCATCTTTGGCGATCAGGACCTCGACGAGGAGACGAGCTGGTCGCGCGGCGCTCCCCCGTGACATCGACTCGTTCCAATCGAACTGCTCAATCTCGACATCTCCGCCTTCCTCGAGTCCACTTGCTTCGTACTTGAACAACCCGAGGTCGAGAGTTGCGTCGCCGTAGGCCTCAATCGTCGCCACCGCGCCCTTGCTGCCTGCGTCCGCGCGGATCAGGTGCATGCTTCCAACGTCGAAGGCAACGAGGTTGCCTTCGTCCATTTCGGCTTCGAAGGCACGAGCCCACTCTTCTTCAAGGTCGAGGGGGAACCAGGGAATCGCGGCTTCGATCTCCTTGGCGAGCTCATCGCTTCGCTGTCCGTGGGCAAGCAGCGCCCGCGCCGTGCCGGTCGCCTCCTCATCGGGCTCGACGTGCTCCTTGATGAACTCGACCACATGCCCGAGACGGATGACGGCGTCGGCGTCAAGTCCGCGCTCTTCGAGGTCGGCACACAAGGTCGGATGCAGCCGCTTCTTGTCCTGCGGGTCGGCGAAGTCCGAGGCGTTGTCGGTGATCAGGTATACGGGCTCCCCATTTACCTCCACGGCTGCCTGCACCGCGGTCAACCAGACTTGGGCGTCCACCGTCCCCGCGCCGTCGCCGGGGATCGGCCCACGCCGTTCCGCCACCCACTCGGCGATTTTGCCGGCGTCGTCGGGCGGCGGCGCTATCTCTACGCCCTCTTCGTCGAGGTTGTCGAGCAGACGTTGGTGTTGGCGCGCGATCTCTTCCTCGTCGGGAAGCACGGGAACGTCGAGACCCAGCGCCTGCAAGTCGTGGCGGGCATCGCCGATGAGCTGCCTGGCTTCCTCGACGCGTCCGGGGAGCTGGCGGACGATCTCGGCCATCACCACCGTCGGCACCCAGACGCGGTAGCGCTCGCCCGCTGCGGCCAGAAGAGCCTGGGTCAACGCTCGCTCGGCGTAAACGTCGCTGTGGAGAGTCGTGCTGTCGAGAACAACGATCATGGAGACGACCCTAGCCAACCGAAAGTGTGGGACTGACCGGAATCAAAGTACATCCCTGCATATCCCTACGCATAGGACTTGACTTCTCTGCCGAGCGGAGCTTACGTCGTCGGTCGTGCTCTTCTTTCAGGCATTCAAGACCGAGAAACCGACGACGGGGCGAGAGCTGGTTCGCCTTGATTACCGCTGCAACCTTGCCATTCGATCAAGGTGCGACTGGCAAGCTGCTGCGGCGGCAGTTCCGCATGACGTTGCGGGATCGCGGCCCCTCCCCCGCTCCCGAGTCTCTTCCCACTCCGTCAATGAGTCATCGCGGGCGGATCGCGGATCACCCTCGGTCATTCCTGGTCGACGCCTCGGCGCTGGCTATGCGGCGCTCAATCGCACCCTCGGCTGCTCCGATCGCACTCGGCGCGACCTCGATCGCCTCCGCACTGGCGACACAGCGACTCTCCTCCGCGCTGGACGCAGCGGCTCTGCGCCGTACCGGCGCGATTACATCGCCGCCCCTTATGGCGGCGGCGAATCCATCACGACCGGGCCGGAGGTTCGCTGACGGTGGGCCGATCCTCATTTGCCGCCGACCGCATGCCGCCGCTCTCCGATCTCGATCTGCGCATCCTCGATCTCCTCTCCTCCCACCGGGTGCTGACGCAGAACCAGCTCGCCGCGATTAACCCGAAGACGCCGCCCAGGACGCTTCGCTACCGCTGTGCCCGGCTGGCCGAGAACGGACTCGCCGGCCGTAGTCGGCCGTATCGCGAAAGGGGATCTGCTCCCTTCCATCTGTGGCCAACTCGCAAGGGCGAGGCGGTGGCCAAAGGAGGACCGCCCCCGAGGGGTGGAGATCGCAGTGAACCAAACCCGCTCTTCCTCTCCCATGCCGCCGGACTCAGCGAGATCTACGTCGCGCTAGAGCAAACGCTTCCCAACGGGGTCAGGCTCGCTCGCTTCGAACGCGAGGGTGAAGTGCGGGAGGAGTTCAGGATCCTGGCCTCACGGGACAAGCGAGCTATCGCCCCCGACGTCTTCATCGAGATCGCCGACCCGGACGGGCACCCGCTCATTGCCTTTGTCGAGCTGGATATGGGATCTATGTCCCACCGACGCCTGGCACAAAAGGCGGCCGGCTACGCGGACTACGCGCAAGCCAAGGCGTGGCAGCAGCGGCATCCGTTCTGCCCCGCGCTGCTTCTCATCACCACGACCGAGAGGCGCGCTCGCTCGTTCCTCGCTGCCATCCGCAAGCAGACTGGGCGCAGGTCATTGCTCCTGACTTGCGCGTGTGACCTGGCTCGACAGTTGGAGGGGTGCGTGGTCGACCAGCGCTGGCTCCTCGATGACGAAGACGAAGGAATGACCGACCTCCTCGGCGCGCTGACGGAGGCTCGGCGGCCGTTCGACGAATGGAAGGAACGCCAGGCAGCCAAACGGCGCGAGGAAGACGAAGAGCGCGAGCGGCTGCGCTCTGACCCCGAGGCCCTCGCCGAACGGCTGCGGAATGAGCTGCGCCGTGGCTGGGGAAGCGACCGGCTCGGACGAATCGCCACCGATGCCCTTCGGCTCTCTGTCGAAGGCGAGGGCAGGCTGAACGAGATCGAGCACGGGGCGCTGAAAGCGGTCGGCGAGATGCTGGCCGAACCGCTCGCGCTCCGCCTCGCCGACCGTGAGCCGACGCCTTCCGAGCGCGAGGCGCTGGCGGCGTTGGTCGCCCACCACCTCGCGAGCCAGTTCAAGCGCTTTGAGAAGGCGGTGGCGCAATTCGGCGAAGGGCCGAAGCTGCGTCGACGCCGCCGCTGGCTTGAGGACGGCGACCTCCTCGGTACCGACTCGCTGGACGGGCTGGCCCTCGATGCCGAGCAGGACCGCGACAACGCCGCCGAGCAGGACCGGCTGCGGGAGAACTATCTGCGCGTGCGCGAGGCGGCGGCTGAGCGACTTGCCAAGAGACACGGCTTCATCGCCCGCCGCCGCATCGGCCACGACACCTTCCTCGCCCAAGTCGACCGCGAGAGACTGCGGCGCTGCTCGGGCTGCGAGGAGATCGTCTATCCCGACCCCAAGCGCGAACACGGCCCCGCTCGGCGCGACGTTGCCGCCTACTGCCATTTCTGCGGGTCCGGGGTGCTGAAGGAGTTTCCGGCCGAGGGGGTCGAACCGACTTGAGATCCGGGCGCAACGGAGCTACACCTAGCGAACGGGTCGCAGCCCGCCGCCGCCGCGATCACGAAGGCAGGCGACACAAGACGGCGGCGGGCGAACTCGAGCCCACCATGTCGATTGAACACACCGAGCCCGGATCAGCGCTGGACGATCAGCTTCGCCGCGAGCAGGCGAAGGCGATCTTCGACTTGCTTCGCTCGACCCCGCGCCCCCTCCCCACCGAAGGCTGCGACCGATGATCAGTGGCGCCCTACAGCTCGGACGGGGTGACGACGAAGCCCAGGCGGTCGGCCCCTCTGCGCAACCTGCCATCGACGGTTACGAGGCGGCAGTCGCTGATCTTCGCCAGCGCGACGTACTCGGCGTCGTAGGTCTTCGCCCAACCGAAATCCTCGGCGACTTCCCACGCAGCCATCGCCAGCCCGTCCGGCCGTTGCTCGCTGATCGAAAGCTTCCCGGCGAGGAACCGCTGCACGGCCAGCTCGGCAAGGGCGTCGGAGATATCGCCCCGAAAGGCCATCTCGTGAAGCACCGAGGGAACCTCGCTCCACAGCAGCGGCGGCGCGATCAGCTGGCCTCCGCCATCGAGAGCAGCGCTTGCCTGCTCCCCCGCCTGGTCGAGCGACAGCTTGACCGCCAAGCTCGCGTCTACGACCAGCACGTTCAGTGGGACTCGCGAGAGCGCCGCACGGCTGCCGCGACGTTTGGCATCGGCTCGCCGGTCAACGTTTCGCCCCAGCCTGCGGGCAGCGGGGCCATCTCGGGGTCATCTGCCGGTTCGTCGGGAATGACGATCCGCGCGCGCGCCGCCCTGGCCTCATCGAGGTCGAGCACCTCTCGCAGCAACTTCTCCTTCGCGGTCACAGTCCAAGCGTACCGGCCGACCCCGCGTAAAACCGAGGAAAGGAACCGATGATGCGACGCTTCGCCTGGTACGGACGGCTCTCGACCAAGGACAAGCAGGACCCGACGCTTTCTTTCCCCTCCCAGCGCGAGATATGCGCGACGAAAGCCGCTGAGCTGGACGGGGAGATCGTCTGCGACTTCACCGATCAAGAGGCCGGTCGGCGAGACGACCGGGCAGGCTGGGCCGACCTGTTGCGCGAGGCCAAGGAGCGGGATGCGCGGCGCTTCGACGCGGTAATCATCTACTCGACCTCGCGCCTCAGCCGCGACCTGTTCCACGCTCTGACCTACGAGCGCGAGATGACGCGGGCCGGGGTCGAGGTCTTCTACGCGCTCACCGCCGGCGATCAGACCAGCCCCGAGGGACGGCTGATCCGTCACATGTTCCAGGCGCTCGACCAGTTCGAGGTCGAGAAGCTGGGCCGGGAAGTTCGGCGCGGGCAGAAGGAGAACACGCGCCAGGGCTACCGCAACGGCGGGCGGGCGCCCTACGGCTACCGGCTTCGGCATGAGGCGCATCCCGATCCCGCGCGGGCGAAGGCTGGCGATAAGAAGTCCCGCCTCGTTGCCGACCCCGAGCGAGCACCGGTGATCGCTGAGATTTTCGAGCGCTTCCTTTCCGGCTCTGGCTACAAGGAGATCGCCAACCACCTGAACCGGCCTGGTGGGCCGCCGCCGCCCAACCACGTCGATTCCAAACGCAATACGTCGGGCAAATGGGCGAAGACCACGATCAAATCGATGCTCGAAAACCCCACCTACACCGGTCGCCTTTACTGGAACCTGCTCGACTCACGCGCCCATAAGCAGGGTGCCGGGCCGGTGGTTCGGCGTAGCCCCGAGGAGTGGGTCGAAGCAGACGAGCGGCACGAGGCCCTGGTCACCGACGAGCAGTTCGAGCGCGTGCAAACCGAGATGAAACGTCGCAGCAACGGCCACGGCGGTCACCGACGACGCCCCCAGAAGCGATCCTTCCTGCTGCGAGGCATCGTCCACTGCTCCACCGGGCACAACCCACTACGGATGCAGGGGCGCTCTCGAAAAGGCGAGCCGACCTATTACACCTGCGGCTACCGCACCTCCTATGGCGACCGCGCGGCCGAGGCGGTCGGCCACGGCAAATGGCAGTACGTGCGCGAGGACAGCCTCACGAAGCTGATCGACAGCTTCTTCGCCACCCGGATATTCGGCGCTGACCGCCTGGATTACTTCCGCGCTCAGAGTTCAACCATGGCGGGCGAAGCGCAAGACCGCGACGACGACAAGCGCACGCGGATCACCAAACAGCTCAGCGAGGTCGATCAACGGATCGAGCGCCAGCTCGCCGCGATCGAGGCGGGCGTCGATCCGGCCGTGGTCGGCAAACGAATCCGAGCCCTCAAAACGGAGCGCGAGGAGGCAGAGGCCGCCCTCGCCCAGCTCGAAGGCTCGCGCCGGGACAGCACCGCCATAAACCCCGCCGACACCCTGGCGGTCCTCGACGCTCTGCCCGACCTCGGCAAGTCGCTGATCGACGCCGACCCCGACATACGACGGGCGGTGTTCGACGCCTTCCGCCTTCGGGTCGAGATCGACCGCAACAGTGGTCAGATACGCCTGAAAGCGCTGGTGTCAAGCGTGTTCGGGGAGGCGACGAATCTAAGTGACCTGGGAGAGGCGGGTGATCCGGCTCTCTCCGATAAGGCCATACCGCTACGGGGATTCGAACCCCGGTTTCCGGACTGAGAATCCGGCGTCCTAGTCCCCTAGACGATAGCGGCGAGGAACGGGCATTCTAGCGAGAGGGGCGGGGGCGCCGTCGGGCCGGGGTGCGGGGGCCTGGGCGCTGGGAAGCGATAGATTGCCCCTCCGCGCGGCTGTGGCGGAACTGGTAGACGCGCACGGTTCAGGTCCGTGTGGGCGAAAGCTCGTGGAGGTTCGACTCCTCTCAGCCGCACTTAAACGGGCTGATGCGCGGGGGCTTGCCAGCCCGCTCGGGCAGCGGTGCTGTCGAAGTCCTCGGCGAAGATCGGCCAGAGCTTGCTGGGCAGGTCGTGGCCCATGCCCTCGATCAGGTGCAGGTGGGCGCCGGGGATGGCGCGCGCCGTGGCGCGGCCGCCGCTCTGGCGGATCAAGGTGTCGCGGGTGCCGTGAATCACGGTCACCGGCAGGTCGAGCTTGCGCAGCGCCGCAGTGCGGTCGCCCGAGCCAACGATCGCGTGCAACTGGCGCAGCACCCCGCGCGGGTTGTGGCCACGCTCCCAGGATCCTTCGGCGACGCGCAGCAGGCGCTCCTCATCGGTCGGATAGGCGGGCGAACCAATCAGCGCGTAAGTCCGCTGGATGCGCTTGATGAAGCCGGCGCGATCGCGCGGCGCGTCAGCCAGCATCAAGGCGAAGACTTTCATCGTCGGCTGGCCGACCCAACGGTTACCGGTGGTCGAGCACATCGAGACCAGCGAGCGGATCCGGTCGGGGTGCTCAATCGCCAGTGTCTGGCCGATCATCCCGCCCATCGAGATGCCGACCACGTGCGCCGAGTCGATGCCGAGGTGGTCCATCAGTCCAACCGTGTCGGCGGCCATGTCGGAGAGCAAGTAAGCGGCGGTCTCGCGGCGGCGCAGCAGCAGGTCGAGGCGGCCGGGCACGTAGGCATCGTCGAGTTTGGTCGAGTGACCGATGTCGCGGTTGTCGAAGCGGATCACGCGGAAGCCGCGTTCCGCCAGCATCGAGCAGAAGTCCTCGTCCCAGGCGATCATCTGCGTCGCCAGGCCCATCACCAAGATCAGCGGCTCGCCGTCGGGGTCCCCCACCTCCTGGTAGGCGATCTCGATTCCGTTGGCGGGTGCGAGGCGCTCTTCGCTCAACTCAGCCATCCCGCGGAAGTCTAGCCACAGACTGGCTGCCCAGCCAGGCACGCTGCATTAGGTTGGCCCGATGCGCACCGCGATCATCTCCGACCTGCACCTCGGCAGCGGCACCGGCGAGGACTTGGTCAGCGACCCGGCGATCCGCGCCGCCCTGCTCGAGGAGATCGCCGCCACCGACCGCCTGGTCCTGCTCGGCGACGTACTCGAGCTGCGCGACTTCCCGCTGGCGCGGGTGCTCGAGCTGACCCAGCCCTTCTTCGTCGAGCTTGGCGAAGCGATGGCGGGGCGGCGCATCGTCCTCGTCCCCGGCAACCACGACCACCGCCTCGGCGAGCCACTGCTCGAAGAGCTCACCCTCGGCGGCGGCTCACTCGGGCTCGAGCATCGCGCCCTCCCCGCGGGCGAGGCGTTGACGCGGATCAGCTCGTGGCTCGGAGCGGCGGAGCTCAGCGTCGCCTACCCGGGGGTCTGGCTGCGCGACGACGTCTACGCCACCCACGGCCACTACATCGACTGCCACATGACCCTGCCGCGGCTGGAGTGCGTCGCCGCAGCGGCGATCATGCGCGGCGGCAATCGCCCTCCTGACCCTGCCCTTCCCGGTGACTACGAGCGCATTCTGCGCCCGCTCTACGGCTTTGCCTCCGGTCTCGCCGACGGTGGCCTGGCAAGCAAGGCGAGCCGACCCTCCGAGTGGGCCTGGCGCACGGTTTCCAGCCGTCATGACAGTGGGGCGATCGCCAAGGCCACCCGCAAGGCCGCGATCGGAGCCGGTGTCCCGGCCGGGATCTGGGCTCTCAACCGCCTCCTGCATGCCAACTTCGCGCCTGACGTCTCCGCCGCCGCGATCACCCGTGATGGCATCGCCGCGGCCACCGAGCTTGCGCGACGGCTGCAAATCGATGCCGCTCACGTGCTCACCGGCCACACCCACCGCGCCGGCCCCGAAGAGAGCGACGCGCAGTGGCCCCTCGCCGACGGCGGCACGCTCCACAACACCGGCAGCTGGGTCTACGCCGACGTCTTTCACCATCCCGGCAAGCCCCCGGGCCCCTACTGGCCGGGAACCGTCACCTGGCTCGGGGACGAGGGCCCACCAGTCCGCAAGCGCGTCTTGATCGACCGGCCCCGCGACGAGCTGCGCGGCGCCGTTCAGCGCACGGCCGAGAGGCTCAGAGCCACTCGGCGATGATCCGGCCGATCTCCGGCCCGGCGTCCTCCTGCAAGAAGTGGCCGGCGTTCTCGACCGGGCGCGGTGGCGGATAGTTGAGCTGCTCGGAGACCCGCTCGCCGACGGAGAAGGGCAGGACCACGTCCGAGTCGGCCCAGAGCACCAGCGTCGGCCGCTCGTCCTCGCGCAGCGCGTCGGCAACCGCCTTGCCCTCGGCGGCGCCGGGCGCATCGGGCTCGGTCGGCAGGATCAGCGGGAAGGCCCGCGGCCCCGCCTTCGACTCGGGGGTCGGGAAGGGCGCTTCGTAAGCGGCGATCACCTCGTCGCCGGGGTCCTGCTTGCAACCCCCGCGGACCAGCATCCCGATCGGCACGTCGGCGTTGTCGCGGACGAACTCGCGGAACATCAGCCAGGTCTCGCTCATCCGCTGGTGGCCGGTGAAGGGACCGGTCTCCATGATCACGATGCGCGAGAAGCGGTCGGGGTGCTCGACCGCGAGACGCAGTCCGATCGGGCCGCCCCAGTCGTGGACGACGGCGGTCGCGTCGCGCACGTCGAGCTCCTCCAGCAACTTCGACATCAGCCCGACGTGGCGGTCGTAGGTGTACCAGTCGAGATCGGTGGGCTTGTCGGAGCGGCCGAAGCCGGCGTAGTCGGGGGCGATGCAGCGAAAGCCGGCGTCGCGCACCGGCGGGATCACCTTGCGCCAGAGAAACGACCAGGTCGGCTCGCCGTGGAAGAAGACCACTGGCTTCCCTTCACCCTCTTCGAGGTAGGCCAACCGCAGGCCGTCGATCTCCGTGTATTTCGACTCGAAGGGAAAGTTGGGCAGGCCCTCGAGGCTCTCTTCGGGTGTGCGCACGAAGTCCATCAGCCGAGAAGCCTATTGGACAAGCTGGCAAATCCCGCTCTAGAGCAGGAAAAGTCGGTGACCCCTCGAATATCCTCGCGCAAGTTCACAGTGCCTATTCGTTAACGAAAGGGTTGGGTATGAACGAGGAGAGCACCACACTCAGCGGTTGGTGGGTGTTCGCGGGCGTACTGCTGTTGGTAGCGGGCGTCCTCAACATCATTTACGGCATCGCCGCGATCGGCGATTCGAAGTTCTTCACCGAGAACGCCACCTACATCATCAGCGGCCTGCACACCTGGGGCTGGGTAATGCTGATACTCGGCGTACTCGAGCTCGTCGCCGCCTTCTCGCTCTTCTCGGGTGGAGAGTTTGGGCGCTGGTTCGGCATCTTCGTCGCCGCACTGAATGCGATGGGGGCGCTGCTCTCGATCCCCGCCTATCCGTTCTGGTCGCTGGCGATCTTCGCCCTCGCGATCATCATCATCTACAAGCTGGCCGAGGGGCCGGAAGGCTCCGTCAGCTAGGCGAGGAGCCGACTACGCGCTGTGACTGAAGGCCCCGGGGATCCGGGGCCTTCGTCGTTGCGGGGCCGGCGAGGGGCGGCTCGGCGATCGCCAGCCGCGACCAGGGCGCGGGAGTGCGCTCGTTGCCCTCGTAGACGACGTCGACGCCGCTGAGCCGGTCATCCCAGGCGCGGCGGCGCTTGTCGAAGAGGATGCCGAGGAAGCCGAGGCCGAAGGGAATAGCCGCCAGGGTCATCCCGATCAGGCGCTTGACCGCGCGCCCGAGCGGCAGACCGCGGGTGGCAAGGTCAAGCCTGATGCCGAGGAAGCGCATGCCAAGGGTCTGTCCGGCAAGCGACCAGAAGCCGACCAGGTAGAGGCTGCCAATCGCGAACCAGAGGGCCGTCCCGGCCGCCAGGGCGAAGTTGGAGACACCGTTGCTGCTGCCGGTAAACGCCGAGGCGATCAGCGCCGCGACCGCGGCCAGCCCGGAGAAGCCGAGGTTGACGATCAGCACGTCGAGGGCGAAGGCGAGGCCGCGGGTAACGGCGCCGGCGCGGTCGGTCGGCTCGACCCGGCGCTTGCGGAAGAAGATCCTGCGCACGACCCGCTCGACCACGCTGTCGAGCCGGCGCGTGCCGTTGCCGACCGTGTGGCCGATGTCCTCGATCATGCCGACGCTCTGGGCGCTGATCGCGGCGCGGATCTCCGGCGCCTCAGCGATCCGCTCGACCAGGCGCTGCGCCTCGTCGCTGGCCAGCAGACGGCGCCAGACCTCGTCGACGAGCTCGCTGTCGAGCGCCTCGACCAGGGCATTCTTGACCGCGTCGCTCTCCAGGGCGCTGTTCATCGCCTCCTCGACGATCGGGCCTTTCAGCACCCGCGCGATCGCCCGTTCGACCGCCTCGCTCTCGACCGCGGCGACCATTGCCTCCTCGGCGGCGAGCTCGACCGCCTGGTCAAGCCCGGTCGCCTTGCCGACATCGCGGGCGCCACGCACGCCGGCGGCGAGCAGGCGCACGGAGAGCGGCAGCGGCTTGCCCGAGGGACCTTCGCCGTGGGGCGTCGAGTTCGCGTTCGGGCCGGCTGCCATCGCCCGGCGAGTATAGGGCGGGTTCCGCCGAGTACCGGCGGTCAGGGAAGCTGGTCGGCGGCGCTCATCGGGTGCAACTCGCCGTGCTCGAGCGCCTCCGTGCGCAGGTACCCGATCGCCTGGTACTCGGCCGAGGAGATCATGTCCAGGAACGCTTGGCGGGTCGGGTATTCGACCAGCAGAACCGAGTCCCAGCCGCCCTCGCCGAGCAGCGGCTGCGCCGGCTGGCCAAGGTAGACGACCCGGGCGCCGGCCTTCTCCAGCAGCGGCGTAACCGCGGCGCCGTACTCGGCGTAGCGCTCGCGGCCGCCGTCGGGCTTGAAGCGCAGCAGGTTGAGCATGACGACGGGGGAGTCCTCACCGGCCCGCGCCGCGAACGCGGCGAAGCCCTCTTGGTTAAGTCGCTCCGGCTCCGGGGTCTCGCTCATCACGCCAGCAACCTATCGATGAAGGCGACCTGCGCGGGGTTGATCTTCAGCCGTGCCTGCGCGGGGGTAAACCACTCGGCGCGGTCCACCTCGGGGAACTCGTGCTCCTTGCCCGAGCGCGGCGGCCACTCCATCGCGAAGGTGTTGCTGTGCAGGGTGGAGGGATCGAAGTCGCCCTCGGCCGCCCAGCCCTGGACGATCTTGCCGCTCTTCTGGCGCACCTCGCCGAGCTCTGTGAGCCGCTCGGGGGTCAAGCCCAGGGACGAGCCGATCTCCTCCTCGAGCTCGCGCAGCGCGCAGGCCCGTGACTCCTCCCCCTCGTCGAGCTCGCCCTTGGGGATCGACCAGGCGCCCTCGTCCTTCTTCTCCCAGAAAGGCCCGCCCGGATGCACGAGCAGGATCTCCAGGGAGTCCCCGCCTCCACGGTAAAGCAGGATGCCGGCGCTGGTCTTTGCCACGGCCCGAGACGGTAGTGGCTACGCGCATCCGACATTGACCACACCGGGGCGGGGTCAATGTCGGATGCGCGTCAGGCGACTCGTCTCAACTCGCCGCGCTGGCTGCCCGCCGCGGCGAGGGCGAGGCGTCCGGCCTCGCTGCCGCTCGCCCAGGAGACCTCGGAGAGCAGGCCGGGGGCGGCGACCATGTCGCCGGCGAGGAAGACCCCGTCGCCGCGATCGACGGCGGGGCGGTCGCGCCAGCTCTTGCCGGGGTGGTCGAGCGGGCCGCTGCGGCCGTCCATCACCTGGCGGCGGCGCCAACGCTCACGCTCGCTCAGCCCCGGGAAGGCGGCCTCGAGCAGGCGCTCGAGCCGCAGTGCCGTCTGCTCGGTCCCCTCCCCCGGCTTCACCGGCATCTGCGCCTGCACCAGCTCCTCGCCCGCCGGGGCGAGCGACGGATCGGCGGCGCTAAAGCGCTCGACCCAGCCCGACTCATCGAGGTCGGAAACGATGAAGGGGTCACCGCGGCGGTGCTCGAGGCCGAGGTCGACGCAGACCGTGTGCCCGCCGGGCCAGCTCAGCGAGTCGTCGCCGAGCAGCTCTCCCGCTCGACCCAGCTCGGTGGCGACGATCGTCGGCGACTCGGGCAGCGACTCGACCGCGTGGCCGGTCTCGATCTCGACCCCGAGACGGCGCGCCCGCAGTTCCAGCGCTTCGATCAGCGAGCTCCAGCCGCCGTGCAGGTAGCGCGCCGTCGGTGGCGGGCTGAGCAGGACGCGCACCGAGTGCTTCCAGACGAAGGCAGCGGAGAGCTCCCCCGGATCGTGGTGGAAGGTGTAGACGCCGGCAGCAGCCGAGAGCATCGCCGCCGTGCGCTCGTCGGAGTGGCTGGTGACCCAGTTGCGGAAGTCCTGATCGACGGGAGCTTCGCGACCGCGCAAGCGCAGCACCGCCGGGATCGTTCCCAGCGGCGGCGTGCGGCGGATCTCGCCCTGCCAGCGAAAGCGGATGCCGGCCAGCGGCGGACCAGAGTAGTGCGGCAGCAGCTCGCGCTCAGCCAGCCAGGCCCAGAGCGGGCCGTCCTTATAAATAACGTGGGGGCCGAAGTTCGCCTTGTAGGGGCCGGCCATGCTGCGGGCGCGCCCGCCCAGTGACTCGTGTGCCTCCAGCAGGCGCACCGGGGCGCCCCCTTCAGCCGCGGTGATTGCCGCGGTAAGCCCGGCGAGTCCACCGCCGACGATCGTGACCCTGCTCATCGCATTCCCTCGCTTTCGTCTCGCTGGATCTGCACGGTGAGGCCATCGTACGGAGGTACTGGTCCGCTATACAGTGCCAGTAATGTCACGCTCTGGTGGACCAGTTAGCCCGAACCTCTTGGTCGAGCTGGACCGCGAGGTAGACGTGCCGCTGCACGAACAGATCGAGCGCTCGATCCGCGAGGGCATTCGCAGCGGCCGGCTCAGCGCCGAGACGCAGCTTCCCTCGACCCGCAGCCTCGCCGCCGAGCTGGGGATCTCGCGCGGCGTGGTCAGCGAGGCCTACGGACAACTGGCGGCCGAGGGCTACCTGCTCGCCCGCCAGGGTGCCCCGGTGCGCGTCGCCCCGACCGTGCGGGCAGCGGCGCCACGCAGCCCCTCCCCCTCGCTGCTGCCCAGCTTCACCCACCGCCTCGATCCCGGCCTCCCCGACCTCACTGGCTTCCCCCGCGACCGCTGGCTGCGCTCGCTGCGCGCCGCTTGGCGGCAGGCGCCGATCGATGCCGTCGACTACCCCGACCCGCGCGGCGTGCCGGCGTTGCGCGAGACGCTCGCCGCCTACCTCGGCCGCGTGCGCGGCGCTGCTGCCGACCCCGAGCAGTTGCTCGTCTGCACCGGCTTCAGCCAGGGACTCTCGCTGATCGCGCGCTGGCTGGCCAGCCGCGGCGTCACCAGCGTCGCGCTCGAGGACCCGGGCTGGCACAGCCACCGGCTGATCCTCGAGCAGGCCGGCCTCGCGGTCGAGCCAATCCCGGTCGACGCCGAAGGCCTGCGGGTCGACCTGCTCGAGCGCAGCGAGGCAGCAGCGGTAATCGTCACCCCCGCCCACCAGTTCCCCACCGGCGCCGTGCTGAGCAGCAAGCGCCGCGCCGCCCTGGTCGAGTGGGCCGAGCGCGGCGAGCGACTGATCGTCGAGGACGACTTCGACGCCGAGCTGCGCTACGACCGCGCCGGGGTCGGCGCCCTGCAGGGGCTCGCCCCCGAGCGCGTCGCCTACATCGGCTCGGCGAGCAAGCGGCTGGTGCCGGGAATGCGGCTCGGCTGGATGCTGACCCCCTCCTGGCTGGGCTGGCCGCTTATCTCGGTCAAGGCGATCGAGGACCGCGGCTCGGAGGCGATCGGCCAGCTCGCCCTGCACGACTTCATCGAGCGTGGCGAGCTCGACCGCCACCTGCGGCGGATGCGGCTGCGCTACCAGCGCCGGCGCGAAGCGCTGATGGAGTCACTTGACCGGCATCTGCCTCAGGCACGGGTCAGAGAGGGCGCCGCCGGCCTCTACGAGCTGGCCGAGCTGCCGGAGGGGATCGACGAGGCCGCCCTGGTCAGCGCCGCCGCCAGCCGCGGCGTCGGGGTCGAGGGCCTGGCGCTGCACCGGTTCAGGCCCGGCGGGCCACCGGGGCTCGTGCTCGGCTTCGCCGGCATGCCGGAGCCAGCGATCGAGCAAAGCGTGCGCCTGCTCGCGGCGGCCCTCGCCGAAGTCGAGCGCTAGGCGGCCGAGACCGCGGGCGCGAGGCGCCCGGCCCAGGGCCGGGCCGCTTCGAGCTGGGCGCCGAGCCGGACCAGCCGCGCCTCTTCGAAGGGGCCACCGGTGAGCATCGTGCCGACCGGGATCCCGTCCTCGTTCCAGTGCAGCGGCAGCGAAATCGCCGGCAACCCGGTGATGTTGCCGAAGGCGGTGAAGCAGACCGAGGCGATCGTCTCGAAGACCGGCTGGTCGGGCGCAGCGTGCTGGGCCGCCAGGACCTGCCCGCTCGGCGGCGGCAGGATTCCCGAGGTCGGGGTCAGCAGCAGGTCGAAGTCCTGACCCCAGCGAGCAACTTCGCGGCGCGAGAGCCGCTCCAGCCTCTGCACGGCGGTGACGTACTCGTAAGCGCTGACCCGATCGGTCGCCGCCTCGTAGGCGTGGCGGTTGTGCGGCTCGACCTTCGCCCAGTCGACGCCGTCGTAATCGGCGATGCCGCCGATCGTCATCGTCACGAAGTCCGGCGTCAGCTCCTCGGAGATCGTCCCCACTTCGACCTCGACCAGCTCGTGACCGAGCTCCTCGAGCAGGGCGGCAACCTCACGCGTGGCCTGGACGCAGTCCGGGTCGGTGGGAAGGCCGAGCGGCGCCTCGGCCATCAGGCCGATCCGCAGCTTCTCGACCGGGGCGCCCACCTCGTCGGCAAAGGGACGCTGCGGTGCCGGGGCGTTGAACCAGGCGAGCGGATCGGGACCGGCCATCGCGTCGAGCGAGGCCGCGGCATCGGCCATCGTGCGCGTGATCGCGCCCTCGACCACGGCACCCATCCAGGTCTGGGCGCGGCGCGGAATGCGGCCGCGGCTGCTCTTCAGGCCGACCAGCCCGGTGTAGGCGGCGGGGATGCGGATCGAGCCGCCGCCGTCGTTGGCGTGGGCGATCGGGAACATCCCGCCGGCCACCGCCGCCGAAGCGCCGCCGGAAGAGCCGCCGGAAGCGCGGGTGGTGTCCCAGGGGTTGACCGTGTTGCCGTAGCGCGAGTTCTCGGCCACCGTGAGCGGGCCGAACTCGGGAGTGTTGGTGCGGCCGCAGAGGACGAAGCCAGCCCGCCGCAGCGTCTCGACAACGAGCTCGCTCTCCTCGCTGAGCTCCTCTCCAGCGCCGTGGGAGCCGTAGGTAAGTGGCCAGCCGGCGACCGCGGTCAGGTCCTTGATCGGGATTGGCACACCGAGAAAAGACGCTTCCTCGCCAGCAACGATCCGCGCATCGGCGTCGCGTGCGGCCGCGCGAGCAGCATCATCGTCTCGCCAAACGACCGCGTTCAGCTCGGGGTTGCGCGCCTCAACCGCGGCCAGGCATGCGTCAAGCAACTCAACCGCCGAGAGCTCACGTGCCCTCAGCGCGGCGGCAAGGTCAACCGCGGAAGCCTGCGGACCCAGAGTGGACATCAGGCGTGCCCGGCGGCGCGCTCACGCGCTTCGCCCTTCTGCTCAAGCGTCATCGCGCCGGGATGGCCATCGCCCGGCCACGGGCTGAGGATCAGCAGTAGGCGAGCGTCGGACTTCGCGGTGACGGTGTGCCGCTCAGCAGGATCGAACTCGAAGAGATGGCCGGCCCTTGCCGAGACAGCCTCTCCGGCCGGCATCGTGACGCCGACTTCACCACTGACGATGACGAGCCGGGTTCGCTCATGGACCTCATGCTCCTGCAACTCCTCCCCGGCAGGAAGGTCGAGCACAATCGTTCGCGCATCGTCAGCCGAGGCGAGAATCTGCGGTTGGTGCGGCTCCGCCTCAACATTCTTGAGATCCCAGTTCTGCATCTCTCCCTTTCTCGATCCCTGCCGTCCTTCTACTTGTCGAGAGCCAGCTTAAACTCGAACGTCTCGCATGACCACCGCATCGATCCTCTCCAACTTCTGGGGCAACCTCGAAGAGAACCACGAGCAGGCGGTCTTCCTCGTCCTCGTCGGCTTCCTTGGCTCCTTCGCCTTCATCCGCATGAGTACGCGGATCATCCGCAGCGAAAGCGTCTCGTGGTGGCCGGGGAACGTCGAAAGCGAAAGCGGCGTCCACGTCCATCACCTCGTCTTCGGGATCGTCACGATGATGATCGCGGGAACGCTCGCCTTCGTCGCCGACGGACGCACTCCGTTCACTGAGATCTGCGCCCTTGGCTTCGGCATCGGGATCGGCCTGACCATCGACGAGTTTGCGCTCTGGGTGCATCTCGAGGACGTCTACTGGGCAAAGGAGGGGCGTAGCTCAATCGACGCAACGGTGATCGCGGCGGCGGTGATGCTGCTGATCGTCCTCGGCGCCAACCCGCTGACGATCGACTCCGGCTCTCCCGCGGTGGTGATCACCAGCATCCTCGCCACCCTCTTCGTCTTCCTCATGGTCGCGATCTGCTTCCTCAAGGGGCGAATCTTGCACGGCGTCGTTGGCTTCTTCGTCTTCCCGGTAGCGATCTACGGTGCCAGCCGCATCGGCAAGCCGAGCTCGAGCTGGGCGCGGCGGCGCTACGGTGAGCGCCGGCCGAAGAAGCAGGCCAAGGCCGAGGATCGCTTCCAGCCCGACCGCCGCACCGAGCGCTTCAAGGAAGCCTTCCGCGACATCGTCGGCGGCAAGCCGAGCGAGGGTCTGGCCGCGGTCGGCGACGAGGCCGTTGCCGCGACACGCGAGGCCGGGGTCGAAATGCGCGAAGGGGCCGAACGGATCGCCCACGCGGCCGACCCGACCCGACAGAAAAAAGGCGACTAGCGCGGGCTCAGCTGAACTATCGGGATCTCCCGGTTCGCCTCCGCGGCTTGGCGGCGGTAGGCAGCGTAAGGCGCGAAGACCTGGTCCGCGAGCGCCCAGAGTCGCTGGCGCTCGGCCTTCTCGGCGATCACCGTCGCCCGCATCGGGACGCCACCGAGCGTGACGTCAGGATCGGCCCGCAGGTTGTGAAACCACGCCGGATGCTTGGGCAGACCGAGTTTCGAGGCAACAATCGTGACCCGCTCGCCGTCGTGGAAGTAGATCACCACGTTGCGCCGCCGTTTGCCGCTCTTGGCGCCGCGGGTCTCGAGCAGCGCCGTCGGGATCATCAGATCGAAGCCGAGGCGTCCGCCGGTCGCCCGCATCAGCGGCGGATCGAGCTTCCAGACGACGTGGATCGAGAGGAAGCGACCGAGGCGGGTGTTCGAGAACGCCGCGTAGGCGCGGCTGAACCAGCCGCGTGGCCGGTTAGGGTCGACGTACTTGAGCCGGCTGGACATCGTCAGAGCCTTCTGGCTGGAACGTATTCGAACCAAACGTCATTCCGCTCTCGAAAGGAGCCGCCAGTCGTGCAGAACAAGATCCGGTTCGCCATGGCCTTCGTCTTTGCCGGTCTCGCCATCGCTGCGGCGGGCTGCGGCAGCTCGGGCTCCGACGAGAGTGACTCCGACGCTTTCCGCGTCGGCCTCGAGGCGCCACTCTCCGGCGAACAGTCGACCCTCGGCAAGGGAATGTTGAAGGGCGCCGAACTGGCGGCGGCCAAGCTCAACGAGGGGAGCGGGATCTCGGGCAAGCAGGTCGAAGTCGTGCCGATCGACGACGCCGCCGATCCGGCGACGGGAGTGAAGGCAGCGAAGTCCGCGATCGATGCCGGTCTTGACGGCATCGTCGGGCCATACAACTCAGGCGTCGGCATCGAAACCCTGCCGCTTTACATCAAAGCCGGCCTGGTACCGATCAGGCTGACCTCCGACAACTCGACCAACGGCCTCGGCTTCACCCTGCAGCCGATGACCTACCAGATCGCACCAGTTGCTTCGCAAGCACTGACCGGCTGGCTCGGCGCCAAGAAGGTCGCGATCGCCTACGACCCGACCCAGAACTACACCGTCTCGGTCTCGAAAGCGCTGAAGGGCTCGCTGGAAAAGGCAGGGGTCACCGTGACCGCATTCGAAAAGGTGCAGCCCGGCAAGAAGGACTACACCGACGTGGTCGACAAACTCGCGGCGACGAAGCCCGACGTCATCTACGCCGCCGTCTACTTCCCCGAGGGCGGTCTAATCGCCAAGGAGATGCAGGAAGCGAAAGTCAAATCGCAGTGCATCGCCGACTACGCCTCCTACGACACGGGCTTTGTTGAAACGGCGGGAATCGCGGCCGCTAAGGCGTGCCCCGTGGTGGGCGTGCCCGCCCCGAGCGACTTCGCCGGTGCCGGTGCCAAGGTGACGGAATACGAGGACGAATTCAACGAAGACCCCGGTACCTGGAGCCCCTACACCTACGACTCGCTGAACTTCCTCGCCGACGGCGTCGAAAAGGCGGGCGGTACCGCCGCCAAGAAGCTCACCCAAACGCTAAACAGCGTCAGCGGTTGGAAGGGATGGACCGGCTCGGTCACGATCGATCCCCACAACGGCAACCGCCAGCCCGCGACCGTGGTGATCGTCGACACCGACGCGAAGGGTCAACTGCACGTTGACGAGGACTGGGCGAAGGCGGTCGGCGCGCCGTACTGAGCGTCAGTCAGCGGCGACGCGCTCCAGCACCACGACCGGGATCTCGCGATCGGTCTTGCGCTGGTACTCGTCGTAGGCGGGCCACTCGCCGACCATCTTCTTCCACAGTCCGGGCTTCTCATCGGCACTGGCAGTGCGAGCGTGGGCCTTGAAGCGATCGGCCTTCACTTGCACCTCCACCTCGGGTTCCTCAGAGAGGTTCAGGTACCAGGCCGGCGGCTCATCGGCGCCGCCCTTGGAGGCGACGATCGCGAACGAGTCCCCCTCGGGGGCATAAATAAGCGGCGTTGTACGCGGCTCACCCGACTTGCGCCCGGTCGTCGTCAGCAAGAGCGTCTGCGTGCCCTGCCACTCGTGCCCCTCGGCGCCGTCAGTGGCCCGGTAGCGCTCGACATGTTCTTGGCCGAAGAGCATCGTCGCCAATGGTAGTGAGCCTGCGCCGCCGGGCCGATACGACGAGTGAGCTGTCGATCAATCGTGGGCCTCAGCGTTGAACCGACCAGCGCCTTCGAGCTGGAACTTCAGCTCGGCAGCTCTTCGCCGCCGCGCTCGCGCACCATGTAGAGCGCGTACCAGTCAGGCCAGTTCGGGTCCTCCTCGCCCGTTCGCTCCTCGTGCTTGCCATGTGCTTCGGCCGCCCGCCTCAGCGCTGCCGCGAGGTCCTCGGAGGATTCATATGTCGTCGTCATCGCCCTTTCTCCCCTCAGCGACCCGGAATCCTGGTCTTGATCTCTTGGAGCAGCCAGCCGTTGCCGTCTGGATCGCTGAAGGCGACGAACGAACCGTAGTCAGCATGCTCCGGCGCCGGTCCGCTGGCGCGCCCATTGGCACCGGCATGGTGGAAGATCCCCGTCACGTCGTGGAACGTCTCGCTGACGTCGACTCCGCGCGCGACGAGGTCAGCCCGGGCCGCTTCGATGTCGTAGACCGAGAGCTGCAGCCCCTCGGATGATCCCGGCGGCGCGGCCGTCACCCCCTCGCCGAAGATGATCGAACAGGTAGACCCGGGGGGCGTCAGCTGCACCACCCTGTAGCCATCGTCGACCGCAAGGTCGGCATCGAGGCGCCAGTCCAGCCCCTCGTAGAAGCGCTTCGCCCGATCGACATCCGAGACCGGCACAACCACGACCTCGAGCTTCATCTCTCCGGGGTTGACCGGTGGGGTGCGCGCCGCCTTTTCGCTACTCGTCTCTGCGCTGCTCATCTCAGCCTCCTTTTTCCGGCACACTCTCCGCTGCTCGAGTGGAAGTCAAGCGAGCAACCTAACCGGCGTCAGATGACTTGAGTGGACGAACGGAATCGCTACGCTGACCGTGATGTCGAATCCGGCGGAGACGCGGATGCCCACTCCCGAGCAGGCGCTCCCCGGTCGCAGCGAGCCCGCTTACGAGATCGAGAACCGTCACGCGATCTTCGGCACGCCACTGAAGCCGCCGTTTCCGGAGGGAATCGAGGTCGCCTACTTGGCGCTTGGCTGTTACTGGGCCGCCGAGCAGATCTTTTGGACGGTCGACGGCGTTTACACGACCGCCGCCGGCTTCACGAACGGAACCACACCGAATCCGACTAGCGAGGAGGTCGAAACGGGCGAGACCGGCCACGCCGAGACGGTGCTGGTGGCCTTCGACCCGACAAAGGTCTCCCACGCCGAGCTGCTGAAGCTCTTCTTTGAGGCGCACGACCCGACCCAAGGAATGCGCCAGGGCAGCGAAGTGGGGACTTGGAACCGGTCGGGCATCTACTTCACCGATAACGCCCAGAAGGCGACTGCCGAGGCGGCGCTGAAAGCCTACGACGAGGCACTGCGCACCGCCGGCCACGATCCGATCACGACCGAGGTCGAGCCCGCCACGTCCTTTTACTACGCCGGAGACGACGACCAGCAGTACCTGCACAAGAACCCCAACGCCATTCACTGCGCCCTCGTCGGCACCGGCGTGTCCTGTTCGAGACTGGGCGCCTAGTCCCAGACGATCCGGAGATACCGACCTAGCTAATCGGGGAGACAGGATTTGAACCTGCGACCGCTCGGCCCCCAGCCGAGTGCGCTACCAGACTGCGCCACTCCCCGTGGCTGAATTACATTCTTACGGATTCATCCGCGGCGGTAGCTCAACGGTAGAGCCTCAGCCTTCCAAGCTGATGACGCGAGTTCGATTCTCGTCCGCCGCTCTCTCGAGAGCCTCGACGGTCGGCCGCTCAAGACTCGCGCCGATCGGCCGATGCAGAGCGGGATGCGGTTCCCGACGGGAAGACCTCTCGCTTTGCTGCTCGTGGCCGCAGCCTGCCTCGGTGCGCTAGGCGGCTGCGGAGGCTCCGACGACGAGGGAACCTCGCCCTCCTCCCCATCCCAAGCCGCCCTCGTCCCCTGGCCGCTCTTTGGCCGCGTGCCGGAGCGGACGCATTATCTGCCCGCCGAAGAGCGCTTTCTCGATCCGCCGCTGAAGGAAGCGTGGTCGATCAACACGCACGCGCTGATCGAGTTCCCGCCGGCGATTGCCGACGGGGTCGCCTACGTGGTCAACAAGTACGGCAATGCCAAGGCGGTGCGGCTGGGCGATCGCAAGATCCTCTGGGAACGGAACACGAATCCGAAAGACGCCGGCAAACCGACCGACGTGACCGGACCGGTCTACCGCGAAGGCAAGGTCTTCTTCGCCGACGTCGACGGCGATCTGGTCGCGGTCGACGCCACGAGCGGCAAGCAAGTCTGGAAGCGCAAGCTGGTCGGCCACCTCGAATCCTCGCCGATGGCCGTTGGCGGCACGCTCTATCTCGGCACCGACAAAACAAACGTGGTCGCGCTGCGGGCCTCGGACGGTGCGGTGCTCTGGCAGTTCAACTCGCCGGCCGCGATCAAAGCCAGTCCCAGCTTTCACGACGACCGTATCTACATCGCCGACTACGAGAGCGGCGTGTTCTGCCTCGACGCCAAGGACGGCAAGTTGATCTGGCGCACCAACACCTCGAAGGCGCCTCCCTTCGGCGAGGGGGGCTTCTTCTCATCGCCGGCGATCGCCTTCGGCCGCGTCTACGCCGCCCGCGACGACGGCACCATCTTCGCCTTCGATGAAAAAAGCGGCAAGGTCGACTGGTCCTTCCCCACCAACAACTTCGTCTACGGCTCGCCGGCCGTAGCCCGCGTGCCCGGCACGCCGCCGAGCGTCTACATCGGCTCCTACGACGAGCATCTCTACGCGCTCGACGCGCGCAGCGGCAAGCAGCGCTGGCGCTACGACGTCGGCGGACCCGTGCCCGGCACCTCGACCGTGATCGGTCACACCGTCTACGCCTCCAGCTTCAAGACCCGCGAAACGATCGGCGTCGACGCTCGCACCCACCGCAAGACCTTCGAGCTGAAGCAGGCCGGGTACACGCCGATGGTCTCCGACGGCCGTCGCCTCTACCTGATCGGCTACTACGAGCTGATCGGCCTGCAGCCGACCCGGCCCTAAATGCGCCGAGACCGCACGGGGCCGCCATATTCGCGGCTCTGTGCGGTCTCGCGGGCCTGACTCAGTAGCCGGGCGGGTGGCGGGCGATGAAGCCGGCGGGGGGTGTTCCGGCGACGTGCCAGCGGGGGCCGCTGCCGCGGGCGTCGCCGACGGTGTCCCAGCGCAGGCCGGCGATCACGGCGTAGGCGTGGGTGGCGCTGGCGTAGACGGTGATCCAGCGGCCGGGGCCGGGCGCGCCCCAGCTCTCGAGCGGTCCCGAGGCGAGCGGCTCGGAGAGGAAGCCGCCACCGGCGAGCGCGTAGCTGACCGCGCCCGAGCAGTCATAGCCGCGGGCGTACCAGGAGCCGTGCCCGCCGCTCCAGATGTAGGGACGGCCGACGATCGTGTTGGCGGCGTTGATCACGCCGGCGACGCGTTCCGGTGCGCCGGCCGGCGCCAGGGCGATGCCGCTGACGTAGGTCGCGGTTGGGTCGCCATATTTGTTGGGCGTCGCCGGAATGCGGGCGACAAAGGGTTCGCTACGGCTGCCGGGCGGCGGCGGGATCGGGGTGCCATTGGTGCCGGCCGAAGCGGGCGGCAGCGGTTCTCCCGGTTTGTAGGTGCTTCCCTCCCCCGAATACACCGATCCTGGCGCGGTGGACTCCGCGGCCACCTTCTTGGCGGTGGACGTTCCGTCGTACTTCGCGCCGAGGTAGACGAGGCTGCCTTCGATCGCATCGAGAACGCCGCTCGCCTTGGCCGCGGTCATCAGGGTCTGGCCCAGCGGGTTGGCGTCTTCCCCATCTTTACTGGCAGTTGCCGCATCCGCCGTGGCCACAAACCACAAGCCGACCACGAGCATCGCCGCGGCCAGCAGTCGCAGTGCGGTCCCAGTTTGCAGCCTGCCCATCACTCGGGACTGTACCCTCGCGCGATGCGCGCCTCCAGATCCTTGCTCGCCCTTATCTGTCTCGCAACACTCGGCCTCTGCGCATCGGCGGCGCCGCTGGCAGCTGCCGAACCCGCCCCCTGGGGGGCCGGCTGCATGCCGACCCCCGAAGGCGCGGTCCGCACCAGCGCCAACTGCGGTGCCGAACTGGCCAACAGGCGCGCCGTCGCGCCCGCCGGAGCCCCGGAAGCGGTTAAGCAGGCGATCGCGGCCGCCAACCAGATCGACGGCAGGCCCTACGTCTGGGGCGGCGGGCACGTCAGCTTCCTCTCCCGCGGCTACGACTGCTCGGGCGCGGTCAGCTACGTGCTGCACGCCGCCGGCCTGCTCGACCAGACGATGGTCTCCGGGCAGCTTGCCTACTGGGGCGACGCCGGCACCGGCCGTTGGATCACGGTCTACGCCAACAACGAGCACGTCTTCATGGTCATCGCCGGCCTGCGCTTCGACACCCGCGACGACCCACCGGGCGTCAACGGCCCGCGCTGGCACCGGGCCAAAGTGGAGCCGCCCAACTTCGCGGCCCGCCATCCAAGCGGGCTCTAGCGCCTCACGTCGTAACGGAGGTAGACGAAGCCGCTGTCGAAGCGGCGTTGGTCCAGCAGCTCGAGCCGCGCGAACACACCCGCGGGGAGTGCCCGCTTGCCGGCGCCGACTATGACCGGGGCGAGAAACAGCTGGCACTCGTCGACCAAGCCGGCCCTAAACGCCTCGCCCGCAAGCTCGGCCCCGCCGACGGCAACGTCCCGGCTCGCCGACGCGATCAGCTCGCGCACCACGTCGGGATCGAACTCCCGCTCGATCCGAGTCCTGGCGCTCGGCGCCTCAGCCAGTGTGCGCGAGTAGACGACCTTGTCGGCGGCCCGCCAGATCTCGGCGAAGTCGCGCATCACCGGCTCCTGGTCGGGCCCGGTGTCAACCGTCTCCCAGAAGACCATGGTTTCGTACATTCGCCGCCCGAGGAGGTGGGTGCCAACCGGCCGCTCGAGATCGTTGACGAAGGCGTGCACTTCCTCGTCGGGAGCCGCCCAGTCGAAGTTGCTCTCCTCGTCGGCGACGTAGCCGTCGAGCGAAGCAATCGCCGAGTAGATCAAGCGCGCCACGAGATGAACCTATACCGGGCCGGGGCTACTCGACCAGGAAGCGGGTCGGCACGAAGGTCTGCGAATCGACCGGCGGCCGCACGTAGGCGCGCTCCTGGCGCGGCGGCAACTTGAGCTTCTCCGCCGGCACCGGCTCGTAGGGGATCTGCTCGAGCAGGTGGCTGATCAAGTTGAGCCGGGCGGTGCGCTTGTCGTCGGCCTCGACCACGAACCAGGGCGAGTCCTTGGTGTCGGTGTAGGCGAACATCTCGTCCTTGGCCTCGGCGTAGTCGACCCAGTGCGCCCGCGCCTCGAGATCCATCGGGCTCAGCTTCCACTGCTTGCTCGGGTCTTCGATCCGGGCCTTGAAGCGGCGCTCCTGCTCCTCGTCGGAGATCGAGAGCCAGTACTTGATCAGGATCAGCCCGGAGCGCATCAGGATCCCGGTTGGGCTGAAGTGGTATGAGGTGCCGAGGATTATGGAGGCGGTATTTGGGGATGCGAAGGTTGGGAAGGAAGATGTCCTGCTTATTGATGTTGGGGGCAGCGGTGGACACGACTTGATTGGCTTTCACAAAGCACATCCCTCCATGCCAGGCCGCTTAATCCTCCAAGACCTTCCCACAACCATCCAGTCCCTCGACTCCGCCGCGCTAGCCCAGCAGAGCATCAAACCTATGGGCCATGACTTCTTTACGCCCCAGCCTGTCCACGGCGCCAAGGCGTACTACCTCAAGATGTGCTTGCATGACTGGCCGAACCTGCAATGCATTCAAATCCTCTCACAACTGAAGCCTGCTCTAAAGCCCGGGTATAGCAGGATCTTGTTGAATGAGATTGTGATTCCGGAGGAAAAGGCAGGCTGGTTCGAAACTAGTGTGGATCTGCTGATGATGCAGGTGCATTCCGCACAGGAGCGGAGGGAACGGGAGTGGATGGGCTTAGTGGATGCGGTCGGTGGGTTGAGGGTTAGGCAGATATGGAATGTGGAGGGGGCGGTGGAGAAGGTTATTGAGATTGAGGCGGTTTGAGACACACTGAGTGTGCGGATAGGCCTTTAACTATTCTTTGCCTGCCCTAATGGACCCTTACAGCTTTGCAAGTCGTACTTCAGTTTCGCCGGAGAATTCTGCCGGAAGAGCAAAAGCTGACACGGGCCGATTTGGATAAAGACGAGGGCTCTACCACCGACTTTTTAAGGAACAAGCCACTGTCTATTCCTCAGAGTTCCAGTTTTCTGGGTAAAAAATCGGAGAGTAAAGCGATCCAGCGTATATACCGGGTCGGACGAAGCATGCCTACCGTACCGCTATCTGGATCGGCCTGGCCCTTCATTTGTCCATTTACCCCGCGAAATTGAACCTCGTCCGTGAACATCGTACATAGTACGTCACACGTGAAATGTTGGGAATCCTATGCGGAGACGCTCCTGTGGAGGAAATCTTATGTAGAAATTGCATGTGATCTCCACGTAGAAGATCCTGTAATTGGCCAAAAAAAAATGGGAGGGAGGCGTGTTGTAATGGGCCCGCGACTTGCGCAATTGAACGTCAGCCGCGGTATGGCAGTTAGTAGATCTGTTGTTCGTGGTATTACACCGGTAGAGAACTTTTCTTGCAGACTATCAAGATCTCTGCCGTTTTTTTCCCCTTCCCGCGATCTCTTCGGATAAGAGTTCAACATAGTCGAATAACGTACTTGCAGTGTCCCCTTGCTTGGTCCGGGGAATACTTCGTTATTTTACCCGATAGGTTTTCTTTTTCTTAGTTTTACAAAAAACCGCGTCGTCTGCTTAAAAAAAAGGGTGAAGGTCTATCGATTCGATTTAACGTATGTCCGTGCAGCGGCCGAAACTGGTTTTTTGCGCAGTCGCTGTCGATATATTTGCCGCTTCGCCTCAAAACCTTCTACTCACACAGCCCACGGAGGTACTCATCCACCGCTTACCCATTGCTCACTCGACTGCCCTGCTCTTTTTTCCCTGGTACCCACGCACTGCTCGTTCTGCTTATCCGCCGGAAACTTAAGCACCACTTCTCTTTACGGATAATTCGCTGAACTCTCGGCAGAGCAATTCACAGATGAGTCAGTGCTGCGCCGCCTCCTTAAGCTAAATTGGCGCGTTTCGGAGCAGGGATACGTAGTTATATCAAGTCGAAGAATTGGCAAGGCGTACCGATAGATTTTAAATTGAAAACACGAAAGAATGTATTGCCAGATCTGACTAACCAAATGCGTAAAATTAAACCCCTCAAAAAACTGAGGTGCAAACCTCAAGTTCCGAGGTATTTCATTGCGGTTCGATGGGAATATATGCAGATAGCGTCGACCCACAGGTACTGTATACCAAGTCGGTTGACAACCATAACCGCATCTTGAAGAGCCTGGGGGAGATTTTCAAAATGGATTCCTTCAATGGCGTCACCAACGTTCCCTACTGTCGTTACTAGCTCTTGTGGACCGCCCCAACAATAGCTTAGAGCTGCATAGGGAGCGCACTCGTCTGCCTTTACTGACATGTAGCTTGACGGGTTGATTCTCCGGGTCATTGCCAATATTAAGAACTCGAGTTGGCAGAAGTGGCCGCATGCGTGACGGGCATTTCCGATGTCTTTCATGACATTCATGCATGCAGCGAAGCGCTGTTTCAGTCTAGATCGACTGAGTTTTCGAGAGTCTCCTGTAGGTCCTCTATTACCAATCTTACATAAACAAGCAGAGCTCCTTGGACCGCCAAACATTCGACAGCTCTGCTCTGTGTTTCACGACAGATTTACCATGAGGCTAGCGCTGTTTCTTCACACGTTTCCCCATCCCACTTGTCAATCCTTACCGAACGGCCTCAGCGACCGAATTTTAGCCTCACTGCATTTTTGAGTAATTTAAGCTTGTGTTCCAAACACTTTTTGCGATCCTTCTCCACAGATCTGCATCTCAGAACTAGTGCGGAGTGGGCGCCTCCCAAAACTCCATCGAAACAGTTGGAATTAGTGTGAGATATCTTTATGCATTTTGAAAGACATCAACCAGAATTGACGAAGGTGAGACTCCAATTGACCTTCACCGGAAGCGACCCAGACGAAGACTCGGGATTTTGGAATGGACCCAGGAGGAAAGAATTTGTGGACATAGCAGTATCCCTTGCAAATGTCTTCAGACGGGCCGACGTGAAGCTTTTGCTCTGGGGTACCTTTCAGACCGGAACTGTGAGGGCAGATATTATGAACCGATGTATTGAGAAACTGAAATATGAAGGAGGCTGGCGCGATGCTCAGGGCTGGTATCCACCGGGCCTCCCTTGTGGGGGATATCCCGTGATCGACGTCACGGATGAAGAATCAGATCGTATCTATGAAAGTTTACGTCAAGTCGTTGGAGAAGACAGATCAATTTTCATCTCTAGATGGAGACTCAAACCAGGTGTGATTTTTTTTGACATAAGACTGAGCGATGAGGAGATTGCGCCGGTTAAAGCGCTCAAAGAAGTAAGCAATCTTCATTATACCCCTTCAAAGTTCTTTTCGTCCCTAAGAGAAATCATCACTCATGCCGGGAGACCGTAAATTAGCAAACTGACTAGCTTCTCAGATTTCAGATGTCGGAGAGAATCGTATATGCGGCGAGCCTACCAATTGTTAGTTGTATCTAGATTCACGATGTCTGATTGGCAATAGAGTCAGACCGGCGCACTAGTACCAAATTAACAGCGCTTAAGTTGATCTGTGACGATCACTATTAACGGTCGATGCTATTATGGCTCTTAATCATCTTAGTCTTCCCCCTCAACCCTGAATCTGGTTCTCTGTCGGAGATTTTGAATTGAAAAGGGACTTGCGCTTCAACATATTTGCGAACGAAATGGCTCCACTCCTTTCATTGGCTTTCTACTCGGGCGCTTCTATCTCTGACGTAAGAAGTAGCCCCACACCCATCACCTCGCCTGCGCGTTTCTACAAATCTGCTTTCGAAGTTCCACATGGAACCAGCCTTCCTCTTCGCAAATACTAGAGGGTCGTTATTTTGAAATTCGAAAACTTTTGCGGAAACTCCGCGCAGAAAGCTCGAACTTTAGATGTTGAATGTCTTTCGAGCTAGAAGCCTCTCCGTTTCACGCAAAACTTCTCCAATCCCGTTATTTTCCGATAGTGGTATCGGTACATCCCAAGCTTGAATATCGTCGCTCGCTCGTGGGTCAATTATGAAGGCCTAGGCGTCCAGAAAGGAAGTCCTGCTTCGAAACCGAGTAACTAGATCGTAGATCTCCGTGGGAATTTGCTGATAAATTTCCGGGTGTGCTATTAGGCCGCATTGCCCCGTGAACAGCTATAATGGCTTCGTTGCTTCGGCCTCGTGCTGTCACTTCTATGGGCCAAGGTATCTGTATAGACATAATCCTCAGTCGGCCCTTGAGAAATATTCTACTCCTCGCTCACGTTGAGGTATCAATTCGTCTGCACAGTGATAGGCCCAGTCTTAGCCCGAGGTCACTTCTGTTACTGGGTATTGCCCGACCAGTTTCGTGCTTTGAGGCGCCATCTTGCGCATCACCGTCACAATGAATAGGATGAATCTACGCCTCGTCATGCAAACAAACGAAATTTACCTTAGATAAGGCACGGGTTGTACCTCTTCCTGCAAGTTTGCTCGGACACTCACATGCGGGATACCTGCCACAAACGCTTCTTCACACCCCTCCACGGTTCCCTGATTTATTCATCATCCCAACAGGTCGTCATGCATGCTACTGCACTGATAGTAACAGTGCCCGCTTCTCCTGTTATCATTAAAGCCGGTTACGTATCCAATATTGCCCTCCGGGGTGGTTAGGCAATAAGCCTGGAGCACGCAATTCGATGCACTTGACACGGCATCTCAGGGTTGACCGCGGGTCTAACGATAACTGGGACGAGCGACTAACAACAAAGGGAAAGCGCCGACCAGCGAGGAGGTGGTAGAAATCAAAGGACGCCCCTAGTATTCCTTTTTGAGGCAGAGGTACCGACGATTTAAACAGGCGATTGGAGTGTAGTCTATGTCGTGCCTTGACAACAGTAATGGAAGGGCCGTGGATCACGAGACCAACGCGGAGGGAATTGTTTTGTCCCGACGGGGGCACCTTTGATTGCCGGCAGACTTCAACATTATCGGCTCCCCCCATTGTTCTGGACCAACATTCCGACCTGCCACTTCCGTTGTAGACTCGATGCCTTAGACCAAAGAGAAGATGACCGATGATACCTTGTGGCCTGACTCTACCTTCCCCGCCTGGAAACATGCCTCGCGGATCATTAATCCCGCCCACAGATTCCTCGATGGACCCCCACTCTAAATGCGGCTTGTCTAATGCAGGTCAGGCTGATCTACGAATTGAAATGGTCCATGTTCACTGATTGAAGCATCATGGAGCTCTGTTCGGCTGCTTGCGTGCCAGAGGTTTAGAGCATCTGTTCTTTTCGCGAGGGATGGCGCAGGTCCAGGAGGGCGAGTGGGTCCTACATCTTCTTTCTTCGATATCCGCCATCCCGATCTGGATCCTTAATGGATGTGGAAGCGTTCCTATCGGGGCTCTCTTGCGTTCGTCCATTTGTCTGGTTTGATTCCAGGTTCTTTCGTCTGTCGTGCTTGGTCGGATGAGATGATGTCGTGTTTGTTGTATGCGTCGTAATCAACCGCAAGAGGCTTACCTCCCACCACGACTATTTTATTATCAGCTGTTAAGGTCAATGTTCTCTCCCTTCGATTAATTGTGCAGGCCGCTCAATCCACGTACAGAAAATGGCAGAGTTCGAAGAGAAAAGCACGGTGGTTTCCAATTCTGGGGCCGTTCGAGATAATGAACCCCATGAGCCTATTCATCCTCGTTGGAGGAAGAAGTGGTGGCAGATCGGCGGCCAAGATGTTATTTTTGTCTCCGTCCGCGATGACGGATTGCCCTCAAACAAAGCCGACTTCGACACCAACAGCAACGACACTCTGGATGAAGGTGTTTTTGCTGACTCGAGAACAAAGGATGTCTATGCGCCGATTGAGAACTATGAAGGTCGTCACCGATTTGACCCAAAGGCAACGTGGACTGAGGAGGAGGAGGCGAACCTCGTGCGCAGAGTAAGGCCCTGTTTTCGTTCCCGAGAATTCCATATGATGAGCGCTCATCCGACTCAATGCAGCTTGGACTGGAAGGTATGCCTTTGGGCTTGCATCATGTTTTTTGCCTTGCAGCTTGATCGGGGCAATATCAATCAGGCGCTGTCCGACAATATGTTGAGTAAGTTGGAAAAGGTGTAATGCTGCAAATTTGAGTTCTGTGATACGCTGACTGATGTTTCCAGAGGATCTTGGTATGAACACCAATGATTTTAATAATGGACAAACGATATTTTATTGTTCTTTCCTCTTTGCGGAGCTGCCATCTCAATTGATCAGCAAGAAGATCGGCCCAGACAACTGGATACCGTAAGCCAATGGACATTTTGCACAGTGAGCGTTGAACTAATTTTGAATGAATCCTTGAAGAATTCAGATGATCGCCTGGAGGTGAGTCATCCAGGCCTCCATCCTTACTGACATAGTTGTTGACGCATGCTTCAGCGCCGTTGCAGCGTCACAGGCCGCCCTCTCTGGCCGGAAATCATTTTTTATTTGCCGCTGGCTTCTGGGATTCATTGAAGGGTATGTCGTTCTCCAATTTTATTTTCAAGATTTATTTCTTGGTTTGCTAACGGATTTCAGAGGATTCATTCCGGACGTCAGTCTACGACCATCGTATGTCTTGAACTGCATGATAGCTGACATTCGTCTGGATCAAGGTTATCCTATACCTCAGCTACTTCTACAAAAGTCGGGAGCTCCCGATCCGTCTTTCTTTTTTGGACCTCTTATGTCACGACGCAAATTGTGGCAGCCTTTCTGGCATTCGGCATTCTACACTTGCGCAATATAGGTGGATTGGCTGGTTGGCGTTGGTAAGTAACCGCTACTTACTGGCACTGATTTCGGCTTTCCGAAACTTTGACAGCTAACGAGTGCATCAGGCTCTTTGCCATAGAAGGC
>CAWCJW010000046.1:0-79396 GCA_963795765.1 uncultured Solirubrobacterales bacterium | reverse complement strand
GGGCCCCTGCAGGGGCAGGCCGGCGTTGGGGATGCAGTGGACCGGCAGTGGGCTGGTCTCGCCGAGGAAGCGGATCGCGTCGCGCATGTCCTCGGGCCCGGTCGAGCAGTTGAGCCCAACCACGTCGACATCGAGCGCCGTCAGCGTCGTCAGCACCGCTTGGATGTCGGTACCAAGCAGCATCTTGCCGCCGTTCGGGAGCAGCGAGACGCTGATCTGGATCGGCAGCGTGCGGTCGGCCTGCTTGAACGCCTCGCGCGCCCCGAAGATCGCCGCCTTGACCTCAAGAATGTCCTGCGCCGTCTCAATGATGATCAGGTCAGCGCCGCCCGCAACCAGGCCACCTGCCTGCTCGGCAAAGACCTCGACCAGCTTGCCGAAGCTGATGTCGCCCAGGGTGGGATCTGTCGAGGCCGGCAGGAACCCCGTCGGCCCGATTGACCCAGCCACAAAGCGGTCCGGCCCGGCGGCCTTTCGCGCAATTTCAGCGGCCTTCGTATTGACCTCCAGCGTGTGCTCGCCTAGCCCCCACTCTTCGAGCTTCAGCCGCGATCCTTGGAAGCTGTCGGTCTCCACAACCTCAGCTCCCGCCTCGAGCATCGACGCATGAACGCCCTCGATCACATCGGGCCGATTCAGCACCAACGCCTCATGGCACTTGCCCTGGAGCCCGCCGTAATCCTCCTGAGTCAGCTCAAACTGCTCAAGGGTTGCACCCATCCCGCCGTCGAAGACGACAACGCGCTCGTGAACCGCGGCTATGAAATCTCGCTCGGACATGAACATAGGAGGGTAAGGGGTCGGGCTTGCCCTGCTCAGAAGGCTCAGGGACCACGCCCCTCACTCCGCCAACGATCTGCTGCGCAACGGTCTTCTGGGCAGGGCAAGCCCGACCCCTTCCGCCCCTACGCTCAGGTCAGCCGCGAAGCCCCAACCGCCGGCGCCAATCCCGCGCGTTGAACGCCGTCAAGACCCGGTTGACCAGCCCGCGACGTCCCTTGGTGTACGGGTACCACGACGGTTCGTTCTTGCCACCGAAGCGGGTGACAACGATCGACTCGGGGCGGCAGTACTTCTTGATCCCGTAGTCGCCATGGCGGAAGCCGATGCCGGATTGCTTCCAGCCACCCATGGGGACGCCCATCGCCAGCATGTTGGTGATCACGTCATTGACGTTGACGGAGCCGGCCTCGATTCGGCGCGCGATGGTCTCTGCTCGGTTCTTCTCGCCGAAGACGGAAGCGGCGAGTCCATAGCGGCTGTCGTTGGCGAGGCGTATGGCCTCCTCCGAGTCGCGCACCTTCATCACTCCGACGACAGGGCCGAAGGTCTCGTCGCGCATGACTTTCATCGAGTGGTCGACGTCAACGAGGACAGTGGGCTCGAAGTAGTCGCCCGGCCCGTCGCCTTTCTTGCCGCCCGTCAGCGCACGGGCGCCGTTGGCGAGGGCGTCGTTGACGTGGTCCTCGACGATCGTCGACTGGTTGGGCGAGGTCATCGCGCCGACGTCCTTCTCCGGCTTGCGGCCGTCGGTGCCCTGGCGCAGGCCACTGACTTTCTTGGTCAGCTTGGCGATGAACTCGTCGTAGACCGGCTCCTCGACGTAGATCCGCTCGACCGAGAGGCAGACCTGGCCGGCGTTGTACATCCCGCCCCAGGCGGCGGCGTTGGCGGCGCGGTCGACGTCGGCATCGGCGAGGACGATCATCGGGTCCTTACCGCCGAGCTCGAGGCTGACCGGGGTCAGGGTCTCCGCTGCCCGAGCCATCACCTTGCGCCCGGTCCGGTCGGAGCCGGTGAACTGGATGTAGTCGACCTGGTCGATCAGCGAGCTGCCGGCCTCGCCGGTGCCGAGCACGCAATCGAAGACGTCTGGAGCACCGATCTCCTGCTTCCAGGCGTCAATCACCTGGATCAGGCTCAGCGGGGTGAACTCCGAGGGCTTGGCGACGACCGCGGCGCCCGCCTGCAGGGCGGGGATCGAGTCGCCCAGGCCCATCGCCAGGGGGAAGTTCCAGGGGCTGATCACGCCGACGACGGGATGCGGCCGGTAGCGAATCATCAGCTTCTTCGAGGCCATCAGCGGCGAGTGGGGGCGGACGTCTTCGTCGCCGATGAACTTCGCCGCGTTGGTGCCGTAGAAGTTGATCAGGTCGGTGACGTAGAAGAGCTCGGCGGCGATGTCGCCGCGCACCTTGCCGGTTTCGGCCTGCAACGTGTCGGAGATCTCCTCGACGTTGTCGAGTAGCCAGTCGCGCAGCTTGCCGAGCCAGTGGTAGCGGCCCTCGATCCCGATTGCCTCCCACTCGGCCTGGTTGGCGCGGACGCGGGCCACGGTGGCGGCGATCGTCTCGGGTGTGTCGACTTGAATCGAGCCGGCCGAGCCGCCATTGGCCGGGTTGAGAACCTCGATTTGCTCTACGGGCGGAGCGCTGCTCCCGTTGGAGCCATTGACCGCTGTCGTGCTCGTCTCGACCGTTCCGCTCTCCACAGTTGCTCTCCTCCTCGACCCTTTGGCTGGTCAGCCAACTGTAACCGCTAACGCGCGATCAGCCTGAAAACGGGGCCTTCCTGCGAAGCGATGTAGATGCGGCCCTCCTCGTCCTCCCCGAATGAGGTGGGGGAGGTGACCGTGAGGCCGGTCTTGCGATCGCCGCTGGCGCGATGCAAGTGGGGGACGAGGCTGCGCACGATGCCGGAGCAGTAGTCGGCGTAGAGATATCGACCGCGCAGGGCGGGCGGGCCGCTGGGTCCAACCACGTAGCCGCCGATGATCGTGCAGCTGCCGCCGTCGCGGCTGTGGCTGTAGGCCATGATCGGCTTGATCGTGCCGCCGGGGTCGGGGGTGCCGCTGCTTTCTTCTTCGTAGGGGTGGTAGCCCTCGAAGGCGTCCCAGCCGAAGTTGGCGCCACTGGCGCCGGCGAGGGTCGTGTAGTCGAGCTCCTCGAAGCGGTTTTGGCCGACGTCGCCGATCGCGAGCCGGGGTTGCTTGGCCGTGGTCGTGTCGAAGGAGAAGCGAAAGGGGTTGCGCAGGCCGTAGGAGTAGATCTCGTCGCGGCCCGGCTTGCCGACGAAGGGGTTGTCGGCGGGGACCGAGTACGGCTGTCCGCCGCTGGGACGCGGGTCGATGCGCAGCAGCTTGCCCAGCAGGCTCTCCTTGTTCTGGGCGTTGTTGGGCGGGTCGCCGGCGGAGCCGCCGTCGCCGGTGCCGAAGTAGAGAAGGTCGCCGAAGAACTGCAATTGGCCGCCGTTGTGGTTGGCGTTGACCGGGTGGGCGATCTCGATCACGTTGCGGCGAGAGCTCGGCTTCGCCCGGGTCGCCGTGGCGCGTTGGAATTCGTCGACGCGGACGTTGCCCGCTTTGTCCGTGTAATAGACGTAGAAGTCGCCGCTCTGCTTGTAGTTGGGCGGGAAGGCGATCGAGAGCAGGCCGCGCTCACCGCCGAAGTCGACCAGGCTGCTGATGTCGAGGAAGGGGTGGCTGAGCTTGTGGCCACCGCGCAAGACGGCGACCTTGCCCGGCTGCTCGACCACGAAGAGCAGTTTGGGGAACCCGGGGGCGCCGGCAACGTAGGTCGGGTTGTCGAAGTTGCCGACCCGCTTCAGCGCCAGGCCAGCGCCTTTCGCCTGTGGCCGGTGCTGCTGGGCGGTGCCGCAGGCGGGCAGCGCCACCAAGGCCAGCGTCGACAAGATGATGCTTGCTGCGAGTCCCCGCCTCACACCATCACGCTACCCGCCACCGCCTATTTCTTTTCGACGACTTCTCCGCTGTCGTTGACTTCGGTGTTGCGTTCGGCCGAGCTGATGTCCACCGAGAAGGTGCCGCCGGGGGCGGCCCCGCCACCGGTCTCTGCCTTGGTCCCGCCGTTGAGCCCGGCCTCGACCCCGTAGACGAGCGTGTAGTCGCCGGGCTTGACCGCGCTCAGCTTCCAAACTACGTCTGCGCTCGCGCCCTTCTTCAGCGGGCCGAAGTCAAAGGTCTTTGGATTCGAAGTTTGGGCGCCACCGTTGGTGGTCGAGCCGATGAACTTTGGGTAGTGCTCGGCGAGCACCCAGACCGGCCGGTCGGGCTGGGCCAGTTCCGGCTGCGGGTCACGGATGCCGAAGGGCAGGGTGGAGCCTTCGCCCTGCTTGCTTTTGATCGAGACGTTGACGGTCAGGGCGGGAATCGTCTTGTCGCCGCTGTTGCGGACGCCGAGATCGAGCAGGTAGGTCTGACCAAGTTGCTGCTTGGTCGGGAAGCTGGCGTCGGTCACCTTGACTCGGTAATTGCCTTCCGCCTCGTTTGAGTCAGAAGACGATCCACCGCCGCAGGCGGCGATCGAGAAGGCCAGCACAGCGGCCAGGGCAGCGGTAACCCCAGCACGGTGGCGGTGACGCGAGACCTGTCTGGCGTGCCCCCCCAAAGCGGCCGGAACATACCACGGGGTTTGCCCTGCTCCCGAGCGCGTTAGCCCGAACTCAACAGAGCCCGCTGGCGCATCGCATAGACTCGAATGAGGAGGAGGACGATGGTCGGATCTGCGGTCAACAGGGCATTCCTGCCCGCCAAGTCGCTGTTCGAGCAAGTTGGGGACATGATGATCCTCACCGCTCGAACGCTTGTCTCTGCCGTCAAGCCGCCATATCCCTATGGCGAGGAGTTCATCGGCCAGTTCCTCTTCGCCCTGCAGCTCTGCTGGTTCCCGCTGCTGATCTCGACCGTGGCCTTCGGCTTCGGCGCGCCCGGCCTGCAGGCATCCAACTTCCTCTCCCTCTTCGGCGCGCTTGATCGGCTCGGCGGTTTCTTCGTCCTCGCCTCGATCCGCGAGTTCGCCCCCTTCGTCACCGCGGTAGTCGTCGCCGGCGTCGCCGGCACTGCGATCACGGCTGACCTCGGTGCCCGCAAGATCCGCGAGGAGCTCGACGCCCTGCAGGTGCTCGGTGTCGACCCGATCAAGAACCTGGTCGTGCCGCGCTTCCTGGCGCTGATGCTGATTACCGGCCTGCTCGATATTTACGCCCTGGTCTTCGGCATCTCCGGCGGCATCGGCGCCGAGCTGCTCTACCACCAGTCGCTCGGCGGTTTCTTCGCCACCCTCTTCTCCAACGCCTCGGTCACCGACCTCTGGGGCTCGGTGATCAAGTGCACCCTGTTCGGCGCGATCATCGCCGTCGTCTGCTCTTACAAGGGGATGACTGCGTCCGGCGGCGCCGCCGGCGTCGGACGTGCGGTCAACCAGGCGGTGGTGATCGCCTTCATGGGCGTCTTCGCCTTCAACTACGCCTTCACCCAGACCCTGCTTGCCACCAATCCGGAGCTGCAGACGATTCGATGAACGCCTGGCTCGAAGTCCCGCGTGGCTGGCTCGACTCCTTCGGTGAGATCGCCCGCTTCGGCTCCCGCGTCGCCGGCCTCGTCTACAGCGGCCGCGTGCTGCGCTTCTTCGGTGAGAGCCTGCGCCAGGCCGGCATCCTGATCCTCGGCTCGGCCCTGATCATCTGGGGCCTCGTCTTCATCCTCGGCCTGCAGTGCGGGATCGAGGGGGCCTACCTGCTGCGCGCCCAGGGCGCGCCCGCCTACGCCGGCGTCTTCTCGGCCTGGTGCGACCTGCGCGAGATCATGCCCTACGCCTTCGGCTACATGCTGGCGGCCAAGGTCGGCACCGGCATCGTCGCCGAGCTCGGCGCGATGCGGATCTCCGATGAGATCGACGCACTCGAGGTGATGGGGGTTCCGCCGGTCACCTTCCTCTGCGCGACCCGCCTGCTCGCCGCCTGGATCGCCTTCCCCTTCATGTACCTCTGCGGCATCGGGATCATGTACTTCGCCAGCTACCTGGCCGTCGTCCAGCAGATCGGCGACGTCTCCTCGGGCGGCTATCTGCTGATCTTCTGGATGTTCCAGAACCCTCCCGACCTGCTCTTCAGCCTGATCAAGGGCATGTTCATGGCCACCGCCATAGTCATGGTCGGCTGTTACTACGGCTACACGGCGTCGGGAGGCCCGGTCGGGGTCGGCACCGCGACCGCGAAGTCGATGGTGCTCAACATCGTCTTGGTTCACATCATTGGGATGCTTGGCACCCTGGTCTTCTGGGGAGCCAACCCGCGCGCGCCGATAGGAGGCTGACTAGGCTATGAGCATGGACGACCCGACCCGGCCCGAAGAGGAGGAGTTCGAGGCGGAGGCGGAGACCACCGCCGAGGCTGCCGAACCAGTTACCGCCGAGCCCGCTCACAGCGGTCCCTACGTCAGTGAGGACGGCCTGACGATGGGCCGCGACTTCGTCATCCCCGGGGTTGACCCCGCCGAGTCCGATCCCTACCGCTTCCACACCGGCCGCAAGCGCGACCACGGTGGCGAGGACGCGATCGAGATCATCGACCTGGTCAAGCAGTTCGGCCGCGCCCGCATCCTCAACGGCCTCAACCTCGGCCTGCCCGAGGACCAGATCTCGATGGTGCTGGGCCCGTCGGGTACCGGCAAGAGCGTGCTGATCAAGCACATCGTCGGCCTGCTTTACCCCGACTCGGGCGACGTGCTGGTGCACGGCGAATCGATCCCGAACATGACCGACGACGAACTCTTCGAGGTGCGCAAGAAGTTCGGCCTGCTCTTCCAGGACGGCGCCCTCTTCGGCTCGATGAACATCTACGACAACACCGCCTTCCCGCTGCGCCAGCACACCGACAAGAGCGAGGAGGAGATCGGCGAGATCTGCAACCGCCGACTCAAGGAGGTCGGGCTGAGCGAGGCGATCTACAAGATGCCGAACGAGCTCTCGGGCGGCATGCGCAAGCGCGCCGGCTTTGCCCGGGCGCTGGTGCTGGAACCGGCGATCGTGATGTTCGACGAGCCTGATTCCGGCCTCGACCCGGTGCGCACGGCGCTGCTTTGCGAGCTGGTCCGTGAGGTGCACGAGGAGAACGGCGGCTGCTACCTGGTGATCAGCCACGACCTCAACACGGCGCGACGCGTCTCCGACTTCATCGCGGTGCTCTGGAACGGCAAGATCGTCGAGTCGGGCCCCAAGGAGGAACTGTTCGACTCCGAAAATCGGTTCGTCAACCAGTTCCTCAACGCGGACGTCTCCGGTCCGCTCTCGATGGATTGAGCGCGATCGCGGCCTGGGCCGTCCGCCACGCGCGGCCGGTCCTCGCGGTTGCGGCGCTACTTGCGATCGGGGCCGCGGTTGCGGCGACGCAGCTCTCGACCGACGCCGGCACCGACACGCTGGTCGATCGCGATAGCGAGAGCTACCGCGCCACCGAACGGGTGCGCGAAGTCTTCGGTGAAGAACCGGTCGTCGTCGTTGCCGAAGGCGACCTGCAGGAACTGATCCTGACCCCGAACCTGGGCCGCCTGCTGCGGCTCGAGGGCTGCCTCTCGGGCAAGGTGCCGAAAGGCGCCACGCCGATCCCCGGACCCTGCGCCGAACTGGCGAAGCTGCACCCGGTGCAGTTCCTTGCCGGCCCTGGGACCTTTCTCAACGAGGCGGTGATCCAGATCGATGAACAGCTGCGACGGCTGGCGACCACCGTCCCGCCCGACCAGTTGCGCGAACTTTTGCTCCAGGTGGCGGCCCGCTACGGGATCACCAGCGCGCCCAGCATCAACAATCCCGATTTCCTCGCCACGGTCGTCTTTGACCTGCACCAAGCCCGGGGCACGCCGAAGGCTCGCCTCGCCTACCTCTTCCCCAATGACCACTCGACCCAGATCGTCCTGCGCCTGCGGCCCGATCTAAGCGATGCCGAACGCAGCCGGGCGCTGGCGCTGATCCGCGCGGCGGTCTACGACACGACGCCGCGCAAGGCCTGCACTTACAAGGGGCAGCCGGAGGCCTGCTTTGGCCTGCATGGGGCCGGCACCTACACGGTTACCGGCGTGCCGGTCCTGGTCGAAGGGATCACGGGGGCGCTGAAGGAAGCGCTGCTGATCCTCTTCGCGGTCGCGATCGTCGTCATGGGCCTCGTCCTGCTGCTCGTCTTTCGCTCGCGTTGGCGCTTGCTGCCGCTGGCGATCGCATTGGGCGCTGCCGCGCTTACCTTCGGCTTGCTCGATCTCTTTGGCGGCTCGCTGACGATCGCCTCGATCGCGACCTTGCCGATCCTGATCGGGCTGGTCGTTGACTACGCGATTCAGTTGCAGGCGCGGTTCGACGAGGCGAGCGCCGGCGGAGCTGGCCCGCTCGAGGCGGCGCGTTCAGCCTCAGGTCGGGCTGGGCCGACGATCGCCATCGCTTGTCTCGCTACCGCTGCTGGTTTCCTGGCCCTTCAGCTTTCGCCAATTCCGATGGTCCGTGACTTTGGGACCCTGCTCATCGTCGGCATCGCGCTTGGCTTCGGTCTGGCTCTTACTGTGGGGTTCGCGGCTCTCAGCTTGAGACCACGGAAGGGAGGAGGGGGCGCCCCTCCGCTTGCTGGGTTTTTCGCCACGGCGTTTCCGGCACTAGTTGAGTGGGTGGGGCGAAAAAGAGGACGCCGCGCGCATCCAGGGCACCCCCTCCTCCCTTCTGAGCGCATCATCGGGCTCGCGCTCGGCCACCCGAAGCGAGTGCTTGCCATCGGCGGAGCACTGGCGGTGATCGGGTGGGGGGTCGGCACCCAGATCGACACGGTGTCTGACGTGCAGTCGCTGGGCCCGCAGGGACTGAGGGAGATCAAGGACCTCGAAAAGGTGCAGGATGCGACGGGGGTGGCGGGGCAGCTCGAGGTGGCGGTGGAATCTCCGGACTTCTCAGATCCCGCGACGATTCGGTGGATGGCTGACTTCAAGCAGCGAGTGCTGGACGAGAACGGGTTTTCGGGACCGCGGCCGAGCTGTTTGAAGGCCGAAATCTGCCCTGGGCCCGCGCTGTCTGACTTCCTTGTCAGCAGCAAAAGAAAAGAACAACTGAAGCGGAGCGAGATTCGTGCGACGTTGCGGGAACTGCCTCCCTACGACCTCGAACAGTTGGCTCCTGTGAACCCGAAGACCGGACTGCCGGGGGAGCTGGCGTTGCTCAGCTTTGGCATTCGCTCGCAGTCGCTGCAGGGCCAGCAGGCAGTGATCTCGCGGGTGCGAGCGGCGGTGGGGGAGCCCGGATCGCCGGGAGGGCCACCGGCCGGGGTCAGGGTTCGCTTCGCCGGACTGCCTGTGATTACCGCGGCTGCCGCGTCGGATCTCGCCAGCAGTCGCTACTGGTTGACGTTGGCGGGACTTGCGGCGGTGGCGCTCGCTCTGCTTGCCGCCTATCGCTCGTTCGTTCGGGCGCTGGTGCCGCTGGTTCCGGTCGTGCTCGCGACGGGCTGGTCATCGCTGGTGCTCTGGCTGAGCCAGATCCCGCTCAACCCGATGTCGGCGGCGTTGGGGGCGCTGACAATTGCGATCGCGACCGAGTTCAGCGTGATCCTGGCGGCTCGCTTTCGCGAGGAGCGCGGCGGTGGCTTGGCGGTCGCCGAGGCAATCCGGGCGGCTTACGCCCGCACCGGGCCCGCGGTCTTCGCCTCCGCGGTGACGGTCATCGCCGGCTTCGTGGTCTTGATCGCCTCCGACGTAAGCATGCTGCGCGACTTCGGCTTCGTCACCGTGATCGATCTCGGCGTGGCGCTGCTCGGCGTGATGGTTGCATTGCCCGCCGCCCTCTCCTGGCTGGAGCAGCAATGAGGGACCGCTACTCGCTCGTCGTCGGCCTGATCTTCGCCGCGATCATCGTGATCGCGGCAATCAACACCCTGCAGCACAAGGACGAAGGCACCCTGGGGCTCGACAAGCTCTCCAGCCGCTGGCCGCTGCCGGAGTTCGCCGTGCCGCGTGCCAACGGGCCGCTGGAAGGGGATGCCAACGTCGCCCAGGACGATTGCGAAACCGCGCAGACCCCCTGTCCGCAATCGGCCCGGCGCGAGCCCGCCTGCCGAATCTCGACCCCCGGTGCGATCCGGGTCTGCGATCTCTTTGGTCGCCCGCTGGTGATCTCGTTCTGGTTCTCGCGCGGCGGCGGTACCTGCAGCGAACAGCAGGGCGTGGTCGATCGTGTCTATCGGCGTTACCGTGGGCGGGTGAACTTCCTCTCGCTTGACATTCGCGACGATCGCAGCACGGTCCGCGAACTGATCGAGCGCAACGGCTGGAAGATGCCGGTCGGTTATGACCGCGACGGGGCGGTTGCCGGGCTCTACCGGGTCGGCATTTGCCCGACTTTCGCCTACGTCTACCCTGGCGGCACCCTGCAGGAGGCGAGTATCGGCGCGCTCACCGCGCCGCAGCTGGAAGCGCGGACCAATGATTTGCTGAAAGCGACCCGGGTCGCGGAGGGCAGCTGAGTGACTGGGGCCGAGGCCACGGGGTCAGATCTTGGCTCGGAGCCGCTGCCGCAGCAGGGTTGGGTCGCCCCCCAAATTGCCGCCGAGTTCCCCGGCCTCGGAATCGCCTGGGTCGAGCTCGAGAGCAAGCGGACCAAGAGCCCGGAGCCGGTGCAGCGGCGCCTGCGCGACCTCTCCGACCGCTTCTACGGCTCGCACGCGATTCACATGCGGGAGCGACCAATCCCCTGGGCCTACCGCGTCTTCTTCCGCCAGATTGGCCTCGACCCTGACCAGACCCGCACTCCGGTCGAGCAGCTCGCCCTCGATCGGCTCCACGACGGCGCCTTCATCAGTCGCGGCATGCCCGCTGACGCGCTCACAATTGCCACGGTCGAGACCGGCGTCGCCCTGCGCGTTTTCGATGCCGCCCGGATCAGGGGCGAGCTCTGTATCCGCGACTCGGCGCCGGGGGAGGCGTTGCCCGACAAGCCGGCGAAGCTGGCTCAGGGGACGCTGACGATCGCCGATGGCCGGGCGCCGCTGGCGCTGCTCTTCGGCGGGCCGAAGGCCGATCAAGCGCTCGAGTCGGAGGCAGGCAAGATCTTGATCGTCGCCGTGCAGGTCAAGGGCGTGCCACAGGCGGCAGTTGACGAGGCGCTTTGGATCGCTGGCGCCGCAATTGACGCCTGAGCGCGTATTTAGAGCTCCTTAACCGGTTCATCGTTTTTGCTCGCGGCGCCGTGATTTACACTCGATCTGGGTTTTATGCCGGATCTGCTCGATCGAAACACACTTACGCCGTTTCGAGTGGGAGGCGATGAGCGCCTCGCGCGTGCTGAGCTGCGCCGCCAGGTCGGCCGTCTCGAGCATGAGCTTTCCCGTCTCTGCGCCGAGGCCTTTCCCCGTCTGAAGCTCGACACGGGGGTCGCGGCCAGCTTTGCCGTGCCTCGCGTCGCCAGGCTCGAGGAGCTCGAGCAGGTCCGCGACGCCCTGGCGGATCGGATTGCCAGCGCTCACCACGCCCTGCGCGAGCAGGACGAACTGGAGACCCGCAATCGCGAGTTGCTCAAGGACATGTTGGCGACCCCAGCCGAGCACAAGTGGATGCGGATCTCGCGCGCCGACGTCGGCGAGCCCGGCTGCGGGCACTGGCACTCGCGGCCGCGCCTCGGCCCGCTGGGCATGCTGATGGGCTGGTGGCGGGTCAAGGTCTCCTCCGGATGTCCGTTATCCGCACGGCTTGCGGCCGTTGAGCGATAGACCGGGCCACGAGGAGCGACCGCCGGCGCCCTGGGGAAACTTCCCGCTGGCCGAGCTGACCGTGCTCGCCGGCATCGTGATGCTGGTCATCGGCATCGTCAGCCGCGGCCCGACCGCGATCGGTGTCGGCGTCGTGCTCGCCGGGCTCGGCGGGCTCGAGGTCTCCGTGCGCGAGCACTTCGCCGGCTACCGCTCGCACACCACCCTGCTCGCCGGCACCGTCTTCGTGCTGGTCACCGGAGGCCTCTTCTATCTGGGCGGCTTGATTCTGGCCGTCTGCCTCGGCATCGGCGCCCTCGCCTTCGTCGCGACCTTCATCGCCATGAGGCGCGCCTTTCAGCGCGCCTCAGGCGGACTCTCGTTCAAGGTAGGGAGATTCGGCGGCGGCTGACCGCCGGCCGATCTCAGACCAGGACTGACTCGCGGGAAGACAGTTCGGCGGAGAGCAGCGAGCGCTGGCGCGAGGTCAGCGTGCCGAGCTTCTTGTTCTCGTTGAGGGCGAGGCCGATCAGGAACTTACGGGCGCGGGTGCGGCCCCAGCGGCGCTGGCTGGTCAGCAGCTCGGCCAGGGTCATGCTCTCGGTCTCCCAGGGGCACTCGCGCACAACGTCCGCCGCGTCGACGTCACCCCGTGCAATCGAGCGCTTGAGCTCTGCTCTCGCAAGTCGCACGCGGTTGGCGCGGGCAAGCGCCTGCATGTGCTGCGGGGCCTGGATTGCGGAAGCGGTCGTCTGAGCAGGGGCGATCGTAGCTGCGTCCACTGGGACTCCTCCATTCGAGGTTCTTTAACTGGGTAGCTCTGCGCACCGAACCGGAGGGGCGAACCTCGGCCTGGCTGAGTTGAGTGCTCCACCATTCGCGTCCCTGCCCCGGGATGCGGTCGGCGCGTGGCCAAGCTATGCGTTCGGGGTGGAGACCGTCAACCCCGTCGGATGGAAAAAGGCCCCGGCCCGGTCGCTAAGAGCATCTTTTTCGTGGACGTTTTGATCCGTCCCGTTTCGGACAGGCCCGAAACTACCCCGACCGGGGTAGATCGGGAAAGTTCTCGATAACTCTGGCAATTGTTCCCAATGCGCCGTCGAGGTGCTCGCGCTCATGGGTCGCCATCAGGCTGGTGCGCAGCAGGGCGCCGCCGGGCGGGACCGCGGGGTGGATCGCGACGTTGGTGTAGACGCCGGCATCGAAGAGCGCCTTCCACAGCAGCACCGCCTGCCAGTCGTCGCCGACGATGACCGGAACCACTGGCGTCGTCGCCACGGTCCCGTCGGGCAGGGTGCCGGGCTCGATCACCTTGAGGCCCAGGTGGCGCAGGCCCTCGCGCAGGTACTCGGCGTTGGCGAGCAAAGCCTCGAAGAGCTGCGGCCCGTCCGCGCGGATCACCCGCAGCGCCTCCAGGGCCGCGCCGACCGCGGCCGGTACCGCCGAGGCGCTGAAGACGAAGGAGCGCGAGGAGATCCGCAGGTACTCGATCACGTCGGCCGGGCCGACGACGAAACCGCCGCAGGAAGCGAGGCTCTTGGAGAAGGTGCCCATGCGCAGGTCGACCTCGTGCTCGAGCCCGAAGAGCTCGCAGGCGCCGGCACCGCGCGCTCCGAGCACCCCGGCCCCGTGCGCCTCGTCGACCATCAGCCGGGCACCGTAGCCCTTGCAGAGCTCGACGATGCGGGGCAGGTCGCAGACGTCGCCCTCCATCGAGAAGACGCCGTCGACGACGACGAGCACGCCGCCACCGTCCTCGGCGGCGCGCTGCAGCATCTTCTCCAGTTTGTCCATGCGGTTGTGGCGGAAGGGCCGCAGCTTGGCGCCGGAGAGGCGGCAGCCGTCGAGGATCGAGGCGTGGTCGCCGGAGTCGACGATCACCGTGTCACCGGGCGCGAGGATCGTGCCGATCGTGCCCAGGTTCGACTGGTAGCCGGTCGAGAAGACGATCGCGTCCTCGGCCCCCATCCACTCGGCCAGCTCCTGCTCCAGCGCCACGTGGAGTGGCGTCGTGCCGTTGAGCAGGCGCGAGCCGGTGACGCCGGTGCCGTAGGTCTCCAGGGCGTCGCGCGCCGCCTGCTTGACCCGCTCATCGCCGGTCAGGCCGAGGTAGTTGTTGGAACCGAGCATGATCGTCTCGCGCCCTTCCATCTCGACCACCGGACCGGCCTGCGAGGTGAGCAGGCGGAAGTAGGGGAGGAGGTCGTGCTGCTTGGCCGCTTCCAGCTGCTCGAGGCGATCGTGGCTGCGCGCCTTCTCGAAGACGTCGACGGGGGTCCTGGCGGTTTCGCTCATGCCGGAAGTGTAGGTTCCGGGTCTCGTGGCGAGCGTGACTATCAAGCCGGTCCGCGGCAAGCGCGAGCTTAAGCGCTTCGTCAAGGTGCCGTTCGGGCTGCACCGCGACCACCCGCAGTGGGTGGCGCCGCTGATCTTCGAGCGGATGGAGTTTCTCAACCGCGGCAAGAACCCCTGGTTCGAGCACGGCGAGGCCGAGCTCTTCATCGCCGAACGCGACGGCGAGCCGGTCGGCCGCATCAGCGCGCAGATCGATCGCAACTGGGACGAGACCCAGGGTGGTAGCGACGCGATGTTCGGCTTCTTCGAGACGGTCGAGGACCGCGAAGTCACCGCGGCGCTGCTCGGGGCGGCGAGCGAGTGGGCTCGCGACAAGGGCCGCAGCCGCGTACTCGGCCCGATGGACTTCACCACCAACGACGAGATCGGCGTCTTGATCGAGGGCTACGAGCGGCGGCCGATGATCCTCGAGAACTGGCATCCGCCGTTCTACAAGCAGCTGATCGAGGCCGAGGGCTTCGGCAAAGCGATGGACCTGCTGATGTGGGAACTGCAGTTCGGTGACCTCAAGGAGGGCGAACGCTTCGATCCCTCGATCCACGCCGCGGCGGAGAAGGCGCTGCGCGAGGAAGGGGTGGTGATCCGCAACATCAGCCTGCGCAACCTGCCGGCCGAGATGCGCGCCTTCAGCGAGGTCTACAACGAGGCTTGGGGCAGCAACTGGGGCTTCGTCCCCGCCACCGACGCCGAGATCGAGTTCCACGCCAAACTGCTCAAGCAGGTCCTCGACGAGGACTGGGCTTATATCGCCGAGAAGGACGGCGAGCCGGTTGGCGCCGCTCTCACGCTGCCCGACATCAACCAGGCAATGGCGAAGCTGAACGGCCGCCTGCTCCCCTTCGGCTGGCTCAGGTTCCTGCTCGCCAAGCGCAAGATCGATCAGCTGCGCGTCTTCGCCCTCGGCGTCAAGCACGAGTACCGTCACAGCGGCGTCGCCGCCGGCCTCTACCTCAAGCACCTCGAGACCGCTGCTGGGCCGGGCTTGATCGAAGGCGGCGAGATGGGCTGGATCCTCGAGACCAACGGCGCGATGAACCGGGCGATGGAGGGTATGGGCGGCAAAGTGGTCAAGAAGTACCGCGTGTATGAGAAGGCGCTGACGGACTCTCCCGGCAGGGGTTCCGCTTAACTTTTTGGGTGGTGCGTGTCCTGCTGGCGCCGCAAGGTGGGCGCCCAAAAAGTGCAAGACGCTCCACCCCTGCCGGGAGAGTCCGTCGGGGTCCTTCGATCCGCGCAAGGTGCGGCTTGTCTCCATGCGCCCGCCGGGAGCATCGTTAAGGTCGGCTGGGTGAGCGAAATGGAGCTAGAGCCGGTCTCGGTTCGCGTCCTTCCCCATGAGAGTGCTGCTGGGCTTGTCGTGCGCAATGAGGCGCGAACTGCGGTGATGGCCGCTGCCGGGGGCGTGCTAGCCGGTGCCGCGACGGTGGCAGCCGTGCGGGCGGTTACAGCGGTCGCCGGCCGTAAACGGGCGCCGCGCCGCCTAACTCGCCGTGAGCGGCCCAGCAATGTTGTTGCCAGCCGCTCCTTCTTGGTCGACGTCCACCTTCTGGGTCGGTGAGTCTCGAGGTAGAGGTACGACCGCCCTCGCCCTTCCGCTTGCCGGCCTACGGCAGCGAGGATGGGGTGATGCGGGTGCAGCGCGGCGTCACCTCCCGTCTCCTGCACGTGGACGGCAGCCCGGTTCTGGTGCGGGCCTGGGAACCCGGCAAGGACCGGGTCTCGCTGCGCGCCGAGGCGCTCGATCCCGGCAAGATCGCTGCGCCCGGCCCGGCGATGGCGGCCCCCGATCGCGAGGCCGGCCCCCCCGAGCTCGAGCTGGCGCTCGAGCGAATGCGCTTCGCACTCGCCGTCGACGACGATCTCAGCGAGTTCTACCGCCGCTTCAAGGGCGATCCACTGCTCGGCCCGCTGCTGCGTCGTCGCCCGCACCTGCGCCCGCGTCGGCGACCTTGGCCCTGGGAGGCGTTCGCCTGGGCGGTGGTAAAGCAGCTGATCGAGACCAGTCGCGCCGCTCGCATTCAGCGTCGCATGGTCGGCCGCTGGGGTTTGCGGCTGGGTCCTCGGGGCGAGGGGCTGCGCGACGTGCCCTCCGCTGATCTGATCGCCGGCCGCGCCCCGGTCGAACTGGAGTCGATGGGGCTGGCGCTGAAACGCGCGATCGCTCTGCGCGCCGCCGCCGGCCAGGTCGCTGGGGGTCGCTGCGAGCTCGAGCGGCCGGAGTCCGACCGCCGCCTGCTGCGCATCCGCGAGATTGGTCCCTGGACCGTGCAGTGCCTCGGGCTCTTCGGTCGCGGCGATCCCGACTCGTTGCCGGCCGGCGATCTGATCTACCTCAAGCTGGTTGGCCGCCTGGCCCGGCTGGGGCGCCGGGCGACGGTCGAGGAGGTCGAAGAGTTCTACGCTCCCTACGCGCCGTTCAGGGGCCTCGCCGGAGCTTGGACAGTCGGCCTATAGAGGGTCGTCGGCGGCTGAACTCAAGCGTGCGCGCCTACGGTCGATAAGCGAGCAAATGGAGAGCTCGAAACGGGGCGGCACCTGGCCCGACAAACGCGTCAACGAGTTCCTCGACCAAATCTCTGCTGGTGGCGAGGATTACCGCCGCCTGGTCGAGCGGCTGCCGGCGATCGTCTACGCCTCCGAGCTCGGCGAGAACGGCCGCTGGCGCTACGTCAGCCCCCAGGTCGAGGAAATCCTCGGCTACACCCCGGAGGAATGGCTCGCCGACCCCGGCCTCTGGGCCCGCCTCCTGCATCCCGACGATCGCGAGCGCGCCCTCTCCCAGGAGTCGCGCAAGACGATCGGCACCCGCAACCCGCCGCCGGTCGACTACCGCATGATCACCCGCGACGGGCGCACCGTCTGGATCCTCGACGAGGCCGTGCTCGAGCCCGATGAAGCCGGTACGCCGGTCTGGCACGGCGTTCTCTACGACATCACCGAGCGCAAGAACGCCGAGCAGGAGCTGCAGCGGGCGGCGGCGCAGCAGGCCGCGGTGGCGCAGCTCGGCGGCCGCGCCCTGCAGGACGGTGACCCCGAGAGCCTGATGCGCGAGGCGGTCTCGCTGCTGGAGGAGATCGAGGGAGTCCACGCTGCTTGCATCTGGGAGGTCGGCCGCGACGGTCGCCGTCTTGGCCTGCGCGCTGGCTTGGAGGACCGGGTCGTCGGCGCCGCCCGCGCCTCCGCCGCCCGCGACTCGCACGCCGGCGCCGCGCTCGACTCGCGCCTGCACGTGATCGTCGACGACTGGTCGGCCGAGCGTCGCTTCTCGATGCCGCCGGCGCTGCGGGTGATGGACGTGCGCAGCAGCCTTGCCGTCCTGATCGACGGCAAGGAGCAGCCTTTCGGCGTGCTCGACATCCACTCCACAGAACCGAACCGCTTCACGCCCCAGGACGTTCACTTCGTCCAGGCCTCGGCCAACGTCCTCGCCGACGCGATCGAGCGCCACGCCACCGATCAGGCCCTGCGCCACCGCGTCCTGCACGACCCGCTCACCGGCTTGCCCAACCGGCTCAGCTTCGTTGACTCGCTCACCGACGCGCTCAAGCGCAGCACCGTCTCGGGCTCGCCGGTCGGGATCCTCTTCCTCGACCTCGACAACTTCAAGCTGATCAACGACAGCATGGGCCACCACGCCGGCGATGAGCTGCTGGGGGCGGTGGCGCCACGGTTGCGCGCCCACCTGCGGCCCGGTGACATCGTCGCTCGCTTCGGCGGCGACGAGTTCGGCATCCTCGTCGATCGGCTTGCCGACGAGGACGAGGCCGTTGCAATCGCCGATCGCATCGCCGCCGCCTTCGCCGAGCCCTACGCGATGGGCGGGGTCGATCACTTCGTTAGCGCCAGCGTCGGCATTGCCGTGGCACGTCCCTCGACCCGCGAGCCGATCGAGGCCGACCTGCTGATCCGCGACGCCGACGCCGCCATGTACCGGGCCAAGGAACGCGGCCGCGCTCGCTGCGAGCTCTTCGACGCTGAGATGCGGGCGGGCGCCCTGCGCCGGCTCGAGGTCGAGCGCGAGCTGCGCCAGGCGCTCGAGAACAACGAGCTCGAGCTCCACTACCAGCCGTTGATCGCCCTGCGCAGCGGCGAGATCACCGGGCTCGAGGCGCTGGTGCGCTGGCGCCACCCCGAGCGCGGCTTGCTCGACCCCGGCGACTTCGTCCCGATTGCCGAGGACAGCGGCCTGATCGAGCCGATCGGCCGCTGGGTGCAGGAAAGCGCCTGTCGCCAGGTGCTCGAGTGGCACCAGTTGCGCCCCGACCAGCGCCCCTTCGACGTCTCGGTCAACCTCTCGGCGCGCCAGGTCACCCACCGCGAGCTGGCCAACTCGATCAGCGAGATCCTCACCAGCACCGGGCTGGACCCGGTGCACCTGCGGCTCGAGGTGACCGAGAGCGTCCTGGTCGAGGAGTCGGCGACCGCGACCGGGACCCTGGAAGCCCTTAGCGACCTCGGCGTCGGCCTCGTCCTCGACGATTTCGGCACCGGTTACTCCTCGCTCGCCTACCTCAACCGCTTCCCCTTCGATGCGCTCAAGATCGACCGCTCCTTCGTCGACGCGCTCGGGGTCGAACAGGAGCGCACGGCGATCGTCGAGGCGATCATCGGCATGGCCCGGGCACTCTCACTCGACGTGATCGCCGAGGGGGTCGAGAACGAGCCGCAGATGCTGGAGCTGAGCCGACTCGACTGCGACTACGCCCAGGGCCACCTCTTCTCACGGGCGCTGCCGCCGGAGAAGATCTCCGCCCTGCTCAGCGAAGGAGCACCGCTCTATTCGGGGATCGCGCCGGGCAGGTAGTCGTTGCTGAGCAGGCTGGAGGGGGCCGGCAGGCCGTCGATCAGTTCGTTGTCACGCATCCAGCCGCTGAATTCGCTCCAGAGGGCCGGGTCCATGTAGCCGTAGGGCTGTTTGCCCCCTGCGGCCGAGTTGAGCAGCGGCAGTGTCACCGCGAGCTCGGCTTTGGTCAGTTTCGGGTCGAGGTCCGGGTTGGCTTCCTCCAGCGCCTTGGCCGCTGCCCCTGGGTTCTTGGCGGCAGCGGTGGTGCCGCGGGCCAAGGCGGCGATGAAGAGCCTGATCGCCTGCGGGTCTTCCTGCAGCCGCTTGCCCCGGGCGGCCAGCACCAGCTCGTCGTAGGTCGGCACGCCGAGCTTGTCGACCGGGGTGACGACCGGGTCCGATCCACGCAGCCGCAGGTCGACGCCCTCGACGTTGCTGAAGCCGCCGAGCATCGCCTGCGCCTTGCCGCCGAGCAGTGCTGGCAGCAGACCGAAGCCAACGTTGACCGTCTTGACGTCCGAAGTGCTCAGTTTGGCTCGGCCAAGGATCGTCTTCAGGTAGGCGTCCTGATACGGGATCCCCGCTGTGGCGATCGTCTTGCCGCGCAGGCTCCCTACTCCCTGTATCCCCGATTTCTTCAACCAGATCATCGAGGTCAGCGGGCGGTTTACCAGGGCGGCGACCGCCTTGACGTCGAGGCCCTGTTCGCGGGCCAGGATCAGCTCGGGCTCGTAGGAGATCGCCAGGTCGGTGCGACCGGCGGCGAGCAGCTTCAGGGGCGCGGCGGGATCGGACGGCGTCTGGATTTCGACATCGAGCCCGGCTTCCTTGAAGTAGCCGAGCTTCTGCGCCATGTAGATCCCGGCGTGATCGGGGTTTGGGTAGAAGTCGAGGGTGAGGCTGAGCGCTTCCGTCTTGCCAGTCTCCTCCTCGCTCTTCTCACCGCAGGCGGCGAGGCCAAGCGCCAGGGCGAGCAGGGCGACGGCGAGGGCGACCGCCGGGATCGAGGCACGCTTCATCCCCTGCATTTCTATCGCCAAGTGACGATGCGACGCTGCGCGAGCGCTGTCAGGGCGAAGAGGAGGAGCGCCATCGCGGAGAGAATCACCACTGAAGCGAAGAGGCGCGCCGTTTCCAGCTGGCCGTTGTCCTGGAGGATCATGTGGCCGAGTCCCGAGCTCGATCCGACCCACTCGCCGAAGATCGCCCCGATCGGAGCGAGGACGACCGCGAGTCGAGCGCCGGTGAAGAAGTAGGGCAATGCCGTAGGTGTCTCGACGCGCCAGAGGATCTGCAGCCTCGAGGCGTCGAGACTGCGCATCATCTTGGTTGCCTCCGGGTCGGCGGTGCCCAGGCCCGCGAATGTGCTCACCGCGACCGGGAAGAAGCAGATCAGCAGGACGACGATGGCCTTGGGCCAGATCCCGAACCCCAGCCAGATGATCAAGATGGGGGCGATCGCGAGGATCGGGATCGTCTGGGAGACGACAATCAAGGGGTTGAGGGTGTCCCTGACTACGCCGGAAAGGTGCATGGCGAAGGCGAGCGCGACTCCGACGACGAGGCTGAGCCCGAGCCCCAGCAGCATCTCCCGCAGCGTCACCCAGGCGTTTTCGGCGAGCAGCGAGCGGCTCTGCCAGAGCGATTCCGCGATTTCGAGCGGCGAAGCGACGGCGTAGCTTTCGAGCTTGAGCAGATCGGCCAGTGCACCGCTGGAGGCGGCCAGCTGCCAGGCGGCGATCAGGGTCGCCAGGAAGAGGGTGGGGAGGAGCCAGCGCCTCACTTGGCGCCCTCCCGCAGGGCCTGCATCGCGTGCTCGCGCACGGTGACGAAGGCCGGGTCGGTGACCGCCTCGTCGCGGTTGGTGGCGCGCGGGGCCGGAGCGCTCAGCCGTTTGACTTCTCGCGCCGGCCGGGCGGAAAGCACGACGACGCTGTCGCAGAGGTAGAGCGCCTCCTCGATGTCGTGGGTGACCAGCACGACCGTGCGCGGGTCGGCGCCGAGGGTGCCGGCCAGCCATTGCTGCATCTCCGCCCGCGTGATCGCGTCAAGTGAGGCAAAGGGCTCGTCGAGGGCGAGCACGGGCTTGCCGGCGACCAGGGTGCGCAGGAAGGCGACGCGCTGGCGCATGCCGCCGGAGAGCTCGGTCGGCTTGGCGCGCTCGAAGCCAGCCAGGCCGAAGCGCTCGAAGAGCTGACCAGCCCGAGCGCGGGCCTCGCCGCGGCGGATGCCGCGGTTGCGCAGCGCCAGCGCCGCGTTGTCAACCGCGGAGAGCCAGGGCAGCAACAGGTCGCGCTGGGGCATGAAGGCGCAGTGTGCGAGACGCTCCTTGCCGCTGCGGGCACCGCCAACCTCGAGCTCACCCCGCGAGGGTTCCTGCAGGCCGGCGATCAGCTCCAGCAGCGTCGACTTACCGCAGCCGGAAGGACCGACCAGGCCGAGCACGCCGTGGGCCGGCAGCTCGAGGTCGAGCCGCTCGATCGTCGTCAGCTCGCCGTAGGAGTGCCCGAGATCGCGGATCGAGACGGTGGCACTAGCCGCGCTCTGGTCGGCAGTTGATGCCTCGCTGGCGGCGAAATCCCTGGCTTTGGTCGCAGACATATTGGTATCCTGGCGCACTCCGTGCTCCTGACCAACAAGGTCAGGAAAGTCGATAACCACCCCAGCGCGGAACTCCATATGGACCCGGCAATCATCGTCTTCGGACTAGGAATCGGCGTACTCGTCGGCATGACCGGCATGGGCGGTGGATCCTTGATGACCCCGCTGCTGATCCTGATCTTCGGCATCCAGCCGACGACGGCGATCGGCACCGACATCTTCTACTCCGCCGTGACCAAGACGGTCGGCGGCTGGCGCCACTTCCGCATGAAGACGGTGAACATGGAGCTGGTCAAGTGGCTCTCCTTCGGCAGCGTGCCGGCGGCCGTGCTCGGGGTGGCGATCGTCTCGGTGCTGCAGGACCAGATCGGCGAAGACCGCCTCGACTCGCTCGTCTACGCGGTGCTCGGCGGCACCCTGCTGATGGTGGGCGTGATCACCCTCACCCGGGCGCTGATCCTGCGCGACCTCGTGGTCGAGCGCGATCGCTTCGAGGTCGAGCGCCGGCACAAGGTCGCCGCCGTCCTGATCGGCGCCACCACCGGCTTCGTCATCGGCATCACCTCCGCTGGCTCGGGCACCGTGATCGCGATCCTGCTGATCGCCGTCTACCGCCTGGCGCCGAAGAAGGTCGTCGGCACCGACGTTTTCCACGCCGCGATTCTGCTCTGGGCGGCGGGGATCGCCCACTGGGTTGGTGGCAACGTCGACTTCACCCTCGCCGCCAACATCCTGATCGGCTCGATCCCCGGCGTGGTGATCGGCGCGGCGCTCTCCGACAAGGCCCCGCAGGGCTTCATCCGCACCGCGCTCGGTCTCGTCCTGGTCGGTTCGGGCATCGTCACGATCCAGAAGGGCGATCCGAACGTCTGGCCGATTGCCGCTGCCGTCGCCGCCCTCGGCCTGGGCGGCATCCTCGCCGCTCCACGCTGGCTGCATCGCCGCCGTGAGAAGGAAGCGCAAGCCGCCGCTCGCGCCGCGGCGCTGGCACCGGACGCGACCGGCTGAATGATTAACTGCTGATCTATGCGCGTCTCGGCCAAGGCTGACTATGCGGTGCGGGCGGCAGCCGAGCTGGCCGCCGCCGACGATGATCCGGTCAAGGGCGAGAAGCTCGCCGAGGCCCAGGACATCCCGCTGCAGTTCCTCGAGCACATTCTCCTGGAGCTCAAGCACGCCGGCATCGTGCGCGCCCGCCGCGGCGCCAAGGGCGGCTACTGGCTGGCCAAGCCGGCGGACGAGGTGACGATCGCCGACATCGTCCGCGCCGTCGAGGGGCCGATCGCCCACGTCCAATCGGCACCGCCGGAGTCGATCGAGTACCGCGGCAACGCCGAGCACCTGCAGGAGGTCTGGATCGCCGTGCGCGCCAGCCTGCGCACCGTGCTCGAGCACGTCACCCTCGCCGACCTGGTCAACGGCCAGCTGCCCAGCGAGGTCAAGGCGCTGGCGGCCGAACCGGACGCCTGGGTCGCCCGCTAGCCGATCCCACGCTATTTAGCCAACTATTTGTCCGCGGTGGCGAGAACGATGATGATTCGAGTGGGGCAATACGAATTCGACAACGTTGCTTACGACGCTGAGGGAGACGTGCTGTACCTGCACCGAGGCGATCCTGTCGCTGCTTCCGAAACGTTCGCCACGCCAGAGGGCCACGCGGTGATGTTCGACGATGCTCGCGAGGTAATCGGCATCACAATCGTTAACGCGAAGTGGCTTGTAGAGCGAGACGGCCAGATCACCATCAGCGTCCCGGAGCGGATCGAAACGCCCGCGAGCGACCTCGCCGCCGCACTCGCTGCATAGGAAGCGTTTCGAATCTCCCTAGTCGGCTGCGGGAACGCCGCCGGCAACCACGTTGACGAAGTTCTCCAGGTGGCGGGTGGTCCAGCACTCGAAGGCGCCGTCGCAGTAGCGCTCGTAGGCGGCCATCACTGAGTCGCCGTAGTTCCAGTAGAGCTTCGGCTCGGGGTTGAGCCAGAAGAGCCGGCCAGCGCGCTCGGAGACCTGGGCGAAGACGTCGGCATGGGGCTCACGGCCGTTGGTGCGGGCGTCGCCGAGCACGATCACGGTCGAGCGCGGGTCGAGATCGTCGGAGATCTCGCCGAGGAACTCGAGCCAGACGCGGCCGTAGTCGGTGTAGCCGGAGACGTCGGCGACGCCACCCTCGCTGGAGATGCGTTGCGCAATCGCGCGGAAATCTCGCTCGTGCTCGAAGACGTCGGTCACCTCGGAGATGCGCTCGATGAAGACGAAGCTGCGCAGCTTGCGGAAGGAGTCGTGCAGGGCGTGCAGGACGGAGAGGAAGAAGACGCTGGCCGAGGTGACCGAGGTGGAGACGTCGCAGAGCACGTAGATCTCCGGCCGGCGCGGCCGCTTCGGCCGGTAGTGCAGGTTCATCGGCACGCCGCCGGTCTCCAGCGAGCCGCGCATCGTCCGCCGCACGTCGATGCCCTGGCTCCTGCGGCGGCCGCGCTGCTCGTGGCCGAGCGTCGCCAGCCGCCGCTTCATCTGCGAGACGGCGCGGTGAACGGCGGCGAGGTCCTGAGTGGGGTTGGTCGGCAGCGCCCGGTCGAGCTCGGCCAGCGGCCGCGACGGGGGCAGGGTGGAGGTGCGCTCGATCAGGTCGCGCTCGAGCTCGCGGCGCAGGTGGCGCTCGAAGGCGTTGAGCTGCTCGCGCTCGATCGGCGGCAGCTCGGCGGCCCCGTCCTGTGCTGCTGCCTGGGTGCCGGCCGAGAGGCCGAGGGTGCGGCGGATCCGCTGCACATCGACGCCGACCACGCCCGAGCCCTCGCCCTGGCGGCCGAAGGCGGAGATCGCCAGGCGGGCCAGGTCGCGCATCTCGCCGTCGTTCTGCTCGATGATCGCCTGGCGGATCTGCTCGCGCAGCTCGTCGATGTCGAGACGCTCGGCCCCCTCGCCGCGCTGAGCGCTTTCCTCGATCCCGCGGCTGATCGCCTCGGTCTCGGCGGCGCGGAAGAACCAGCGATCGAAGAGCAGCTCAAAGAGGCGACGGTCCTCCTGGGACTTGGCGATCGTCGTCGCCAGCGCCTCGCGAAAGTCCTCGCGCGAGGTCCAGGGCACCTCTTCAAGCGCGGCGAAGGCGTCGAGGATCTCCGAGGTGCCGACCGAGACGCCCTCGCTGCGCAACTCCTCGCAGAAGCCGAGCAGCTTGGCGGCGAGCCCGGGTGGGCCCGCCTCAGCCTTGGGGCCGTACGGGCTCGGCAAGCTTCACCCCGACTCGCTCGGCGACCAGATCGATGTCGGTGCGGTGCTTGATGATGATCGACATCGATTGGTTGAAGGTCTCGCGGTCGATGTCCTCGGTGCCCATCAGCAACAGCGTCCGCGCCCAGTCGATCGACTCGGCGATCGAGGGCGGCTTCTTCAGGTCGAGGTCGCGGATCATCCGCACCACCTCGACCAGCTTGCGGGTGAGCGCCTCGGAGAGCTCCGGCGCGTGCAGGCGGACGATCTCCATCTCGCGCTCGAGGTCGGGGTAGTCGAGCCAGAGGTAGAGGCAGCGACGCTTCAGCGCCTCGGTCAGCTCGCGCGAGTTGTTCGAGGTGAGGATCACGATCGGCATCGTCGTCGCCGATACCTGGCCCAGCTCCGGGATCGTGATCTGGAAGTCGGAGAGCAGCTCAAGCAGCATCGCCTCGAACTCCTGGTCGGTCTTGTCGATCTCGTCGATCAGCAGCACCACCGGCTCGGGGCTGGCGATCGCCTGCATCAGCGGGCGCTCGAGCAGGAACTCCTTGTCGAAGATGTCGCCGTGGACGTCCTCCCAGCCGTCCTCGCCGCCGGCCTGGATCCGCAGCAGCTGCTTGCGGTAGTTCCACTCGTACAGCGCCTTGGCCTCGTCGAGGCCCTCGTAGCACTGCAGGCGGATCAGCTCGCGGCCGGTGGCCCTGGAGAGCGCCTTGGCCAGCTCGGTCTTGCCGACCCCGGCCGGGCCCTCGACCAATACCGGCTTGCCCAGCCGCTGGGCGAGGAATGAGACCAGCGCGGCGGGCTCGTCGGCCAGGTAGCCGACCTCGGCCAGCGCCTGCTTAACCTCCGCTGCGGAACCATCGACCATGGGGGCGATGATAATTGGCCCCGTGCTCGACCTCGTCCTGCCGCTTGCCACGCTGCTGCCACACAGCGCCACGCCCTACATCGCGCTGGTGCTGATCGGCTTCGCGGTTGGCATTCTCGGCCACCTCAGCTCGGCCCGCTGGCTGGTCGCCGCTGGAGTGATCCTGATCTTCCTCGGCGCCTTCCTCTTTCCGTTGGCGGTGAACTTCACCCAGGACAGTCCCGGCAGGATAGAAGCGCCCGAAGAAAGCCCGCGGGCGCTGGAAACGATTCGCTGAGGCGCACCCGCTAGCTTTACGACTACGCCAACCCGATCGTCTCGTCCAGGAGGCCCATAGCTTTGAGCCGAGTTCGCATGCTTTCCGTTTTCGTCGCGCTGGTCGCGCTGACAGCAGCAATTGCCGCCTGCGGCAGTAGCGGCAGCAGCGACCCCCAGTCGGTGGTCGAAGAAGCGACTCTGAAAGGAGTCGAAAGCGGCAAGCTGGACCTCGCGGTTGACGTCAACGTGGAGGGCAAGAAAGGCGGCAAGGTCGACGTCAGCCTCTCCGGGCCGTTCCAGAGCGAAAGCGAAGCGGAATACCCCGAACTTGACCTCGCCGTCTCGGCCAAGGGCTCGCTCGGCGGCAAACCCCTGGATCGCGAAGGCGGCTTCACGCTGCTCAGCAACAAAGCCTACGTCGGCTACGAAGGGACCGAGTACGAAGTCGACTCGACCACCTTCAACTTCGTCAAGTCGATGATCAAGCAGCAGGGTGGGGAACAGGGCAAATCGAGTGAAATCGCCGCCTGCAAGGACGCAGCCAGCGAACTCGAACTCTCCGACTTCGTCGAAAACCTGAAGAGCGACGGCAGCGCTGAGGTCGGCGGCACGAGCACGACCAAGGTCAGCGGCGATCTCGATGCCACCTCCGCGATTGAAGCGATCAGCACGCTGATCGAAGACCCCAAGTGCAGCGAACAGCTGAGCGCCGCCGGCCCGTTGCCATCGGCGGCGGAACTCGACAAAGCGAAGAGCACCGTGCAGGACTCGCTCAAGTCGGCTCACGTCGACCTCTACGTCGGCGACGACCACATCGTGCGCCGGATCACGGCCCAGGCGACGATCGAACCGCCGAAGAGCTCCAAAACCGGCGCGAAAAAGGTCGAACTGGACCTCGACCTGACTTTGACCGGCGTCAACGAAGAGCAGACGATCTCGGCGCCGAGCAGCGCCAAGCCGCTCAGCAACCTCTTCCTCAAGCTCGGCATCAACCCGATCGAACTGCTGGGCGCCTTCCAGAACGGCGGCTCCGAAGGCATCGGCGGCCTGCTTGAAGGTCTCAGCGGGGCCGGTGGCAGCTCTGGCGGCAGCGGCGGTGGGGGTGGCGGCAACTCGGGTGGCGGCGGCCAGCAGTCCTATTACGAATGCCTGGGTGAAGCGCACACGCCGGTCGACATCCAGAACTGCACGGGACTGCTCCAGTAGTCGCCTTCCTCCGCACTCCATATGGCTGGCCTTATCTGCTGACGCCGCTGATCCCGCTGGCGGTGGCGCTGGACCTCGCCGGCGCCGCTGCCGGCGCGGTCTTCATCACCTCGGCCCTGGGGATCATTCCGACGGCAGCGCTTATGGGCCGCGCCACCGAGGAGCTGGCGGCCCGCTCGGGGCCTGGCATCGGCGGCCTGCTCAACGTCACCTTCGGCAACGCGCCGGAGCTGATCATTGCCCTCTTCGCCCTCAGCAAGGGGCTGCAGGAGGTGGTCAAGGCCTCGATCATCGGCTCGATCATCGGCAACATCCTGCTCGTGCTCGGCGCGGCGATGCTGATCGGCGGCATCGGCCGCGAGAAACAGACCTTCAGCCGCACCGGCGCCAGCGTGCAGACCTCGATGCTGCTGCTGGCCGCGGCGGCGCTGCTGATGCCGGCGATCTTCGAGCTGGTCGACGGCAAGGGCCTACCCCTGCCGGGGGCCGAACTGGTCGATTACGGCTCGACTGCCGAGCACCTCTCGCTGTTGGTCGCGATCGTCCTGATCTGCACCTACGTCGCCGGCCTCTTCTTCTCGCTGAAGACCCACCGGGCGCTGTTCAACCCCGAGTACGAGGATGAGGACAGCTGGGGCTGGTCGGTGCGCAAATCAGTCCTCGTCCTAGCCGGCGCCGGAGTCCTGGTCGGGGTCATGTCCGAGGTGCTGGTCGGCTCGATCGAGGAGGCCTCGCACGCGGTCGGCCTCTCCGAGTTCTTCATCGGCGTGATCGTCGTTGCCATCGTCGGCAACGCCGCCGAGCACTGGGTCGCGGTCCTGGTCGCGATGAAGGACAAGATGGACCTCTCGGTCAACATCGCGATCGGCTCCAGCGCTCAGGTCGCGCTCTTCGTCGCCCCGGTTCTCGTCCTCGCCTCCTTCTTCATCGGCCCGCACCCGCTCGCCCTCGTCTTCAACGGCTTCGAGCTCGGCGCCATCCTGCTCGCCGTGCTGATCGCCAACTACGTCACCCAGGACGGCGAGTCGACCTGGTTCGAGGGCGTGCAGTTGCTCGCCGTGTACGTCGTCTTTGGGATCGCCTTCTACTACGCGTGACTGGTGCGGGTCCGGAGGGGACTCACCTGCGCAACAGATGTGGAGGCTTGGCGAGTCCCCTCCGGACCCGCACCAGTCCGGTGGATAGCCTGCGCTGATGGACGTAGTCCTCCTGATCACCAGCTTTGCGGTGATTCTGTGCGGGGCGTTGCTGTTCACCAATGCGGTCGAGTGGATTGGGCATCGGCTCGGGCTCGGTGAGGGAGCAGTCGGCAGCCTTTTGGCCGCGGTCGGGACGGCGATGCCGGAGACGCTGATCGCGATCGTCGCCCTGCTTGACGCCACCGCGGGGGCGGAACAGGTGGCGATCGGGGCGATCGTCGGCGCTCCCTTCCTGCTCGCCACGCTGGCGATGGGGCTGGTCGGCCTCTTCGCCTACCTCTATCGCGATCGCCGCGAGCAGGGGATCGAGCTGAGGGCGCACCGGCCAACGCTCGAGCGCGATCTGATCTTCTTCCTCTGCTTCTTCGCCCTCGCCCTGGCGCTGGCCTGGGGGGCGCCGGCGGCCCTGCGGATTCCGGTCGGGATCGCGATGTTGCTCGCCTACCCGCTCTACGTCCGCCGCACCCTGCGCGGCGCCGGAGCCGCTCAGGCTGAGGAGACGCTGCAGCCGCTGATCTTCGAGCGCCGCCCGGAGCACAGCCGTGATCCGGCCCTGGGTCTATGCGTGGTCCAGCTCCTCGTCGGCCTCGGCGCGATGGTCGGCGGCGCTCACCTCTTCGTCGAACACCTGCTGGCGATCGCCGAGAGCCTCGGCGTCGAGGCGGTCGTCTTGGCCCTCGTCCTCGCCCCGCTGGCGACCGAGCTGCCGGAGAAGGTCAACAGCTTCTTCTGGGTTCGCGACGGCAAGGACTCGCTGGCACTCGGCAACATCAGCGGCGCGATGGTCTTCCAGTCGACGATCCCGGTCGGGATCGGCCTCATCTTCACCGACTGGCAGCTCAGCACCAACGCGGCGATCTCGGTCGGCCTCGGCTTGGCGGGCGGCTTGCTTGCCTACGAGGTACTGCATCGCCGCGGCCGCTTCGAGCTACCCGCGGTTATCTCCTGGTTCGCCCTCTACGCCAGCTTCATCGCCGTCGTGGCGCTGAGCGCCTGAGAGTGGAGCGCTCAGGCGGCGGCTAGCTCTGAGAGAGCCTTGAGCACAACGCCGTCGTGCGTTTTGGGCGAGACCTTGGGGAAGACCTTGGCGATCTTGCCCTTCGGGTCGATGATGAAGGTGGCCCGTTGCACGCCCATGTACTTCTTGCCGTACATCGACTTCTCGACCCAGGTGCCGTACTTCTCGGCGACCGCGTGGTCGGCGTCGGCGAGCAAGGTGAAGTCGAGGTCGAATTTGCCGGCGAACTTGCCCACCGCCTCCACCTCGTCGGGGGAGATACCGATTACGCGGGCGCCCGCCGCCTTGTACTCGGCGCTGCGGTCGCGCACGCTGCAGGCCTGGGTCGTACAGCCAGGGGTGTCGGCGCGGGGGTAGAAGTAGAGGACGACGGTCTCGCCTTTGAGCTCCGAGAGCCTGACCTTCTCGCCCTTCTGATCGGGCAGGGTGAAGCTGGGTGCTTTGTCGCCGGCCTCGAGCACTACGCGTCGAGGTCCTCGCGGCCGGGGTCCTGGCCGTCCTCGTCCTGGTCGAGCTCATCGTCACCCTGCTCCAGGGCGGTCTCGGAGACCGAGCCGGTGGCGCCGGGGTGGTAGCTGGTCTGGAAGCTCTCCAGTGCGCGGTCGCGGCCGTCTTCGTCGACCGGCACCTCGTCGGAGATGCGCACCCACTCGGCGCCCTCGTAGGCCTCCATATTGAAGACCTCCTGATCGAGCGAGGTCGAGTCGTCGACGACGACCAGCACCTCGGTCTGCGGGTTGAAGTAGGTCCCGGGCTGCATCAGCAGCTCCTCGACCTCGTAGAGGTTCTCCTTGGCGGCGCCTGCCATCAGGTGCCCAATCCTATGAAATCCGCGACCTGACGCTCGACCTCGGCCTCGACGTCGAGCGGGTCGTCGCCGCGGCGCATACGCCGTTCATTACGGGCGATGACCAGCTGGCGGACTTCTGCCCGCAGTTTCTCGTCGAGGTCGCGCTTGCCCTTGGCGCCGCTCAGCTCGGTGTCGAGCAGGGCCGCCATCTCGGCCTCGATATCGAGCGGCTCCTCGCCGCGCCGTAAGCGCCGGTAGGACTTCGCCTCCAACATCTGGCGCGCCTCGGCGGCTTGGATCGCCAGATCGATCTCGGGCGAGGGCTGGGCCATGCGGGGTGGCGTCATCGAGTGCATGACGCCGAAGCGGCCCTTGCCGAGCTCATCCCAGGCCGATCTGGAGCGGATGAAGCTGAAAGCGGCAACGGGCAGGACGAACAGCGTGATCGCGGCCAGCAGGTAGCCGCTCTGAATGTCGGTCAATGCCATCGGGCAGACCATCGCCACAAGGGTAGGGCTATCGCTTCGATGCCGCTATCCGGTACCCTTTCAGCTTGGTTGACTGACCAGTCAATCGGGTGGTCGTCGCCCCGTGGCGAGGCCGCATCAAAAGGCTTACGCAACGAGATTAAGGAGCCCTCGACCAGTGGTTGACTTCACCCTTACCGACGAGCAGAAAGACCTGCGCGAGCTCGCGCACAACTTTGCCGAGAAAGAGATGCGCAGGGTTGCCTGGGAGTACGACAAGGACGGCACTTGGCCCCAGGACATCATCGACATGGCCTGGGATGTCGGCCTGATGAACACCCACATCCCCGAGGCCTACGGCGGACCCGGCCTCGACTACCTCTCCGGCTGTCTGATCGAGGAGGAGATGGGTTGGGGCTGCTCGGGCATCGGCACCACGCTGATGGCCAACGGCCTCGCTTCGGCGCCGATCACGCTCGGCGGCTCCGAGGAGACCAAGAAGAAGTACCTCGGCATGCTGACCGAGGACAAGAAGCTCGCTTCCTTCTGCCTCACCGAGCCCGACGCCGGCTCCGACGTCAGCGGGATGAAGACCAAGGCCGTGAAGAAGGGCGACAAGTACGTCATCAGCGGCTCCAAGTGCTTCATCACCAACGGCACCTACGCTGACTACTTCACCGTCTACGCCAAGACCGATCCCGAGGGTGGACACCGCGGGATCAGCGCCTTCGTCGTCGATGCCGACCTTCCCGGGGTCTCCGTCGACAAGAAGGAGGACAAGATGGGCCAGCGGGCGTCCAACACCGCGACCATCTCCTTCGATGAAGTCGAGATCCCGGCCGAGAACCTGCTCGGCGAGGAAAACAAGGGCTTCAAGCTGGCGATGATGACCCTCGACCGCACCCGCCCTGGCGTCTCGGCGATGGCCGTCGGCATCGGCCGCGCCGCCCTCGAGTACGCAACCGACTACTCCAAGGAAAGGGTCCAGTTCGGCGTGCCGATCGCGATGCACCAGGCGATCCAGTTCATGATCGCCGACATGGCGACCAAGGTCGAGGCCGGCCGCCTGCTGGTCTGGAACTCGGCGGTCATGCTCGACCAGGGCATTCGCAACAGCAAGGTCTCCTCGATGGCCAAGCGCTTCGCCGCCGACTCGGCGATGGAGATCGCCGTCGATGCCGTTCAGGTCTACGGCGGCTACGGCTTCATCAAGGAGTACCCGGTGGAGAAGCTGATGCGCGACGCCAAGATCATGCAGCTCTACGAGGGCACCAGCCAGATCCAGCGCCTGGTGATCGCCAAAGAAGTGCTGCTGCCGCGCGCCGTCGGCGAGCCCACCCCCGAGGCCGAGGCGAAGGCGGCCAAGGCGTCCGAGGGCAGTCAGTCCGAGCAGGCTGCCGCCACGGTCTAGTCGCACCACGTCACTTAGGGCAGGGGCCCTATGTAAAGAGCCGCCGGGCATGTTCTGCCGGCGGCTCTTTTTTTTGGAGTGCCGCGGCGTTTATGGTGGATCGACCGGCGTGCGAGGGAAGGGGCTGCAGTGGCTGAGAAAAGCGGGATCGATCGCAGGCTAATTCGGATTGCCTCCGATCCGGTCCGGCTACAGGCGCTTACCCTGCTCAACGAACGCTCGGCTGGCGCCAGCGAGGTGGCAGCGGAGCTCGAGGTGAGCCTCAGTACCGCCGGTCGCCATCTCGACGCCATGCACGAGGCCGACCTGATCGAGGTGGTCGGCGAGGTGCTGACGAAAGGCGCGGTCGAGCCGCGCTACCGGGCTCTGGTCCGTACGCTGTGGGACGAGGAGGAGTGGGCGACCCTCAACGAAGAAGAACAGAAGGGGCTGACCGGCTGGATCGTCGACATGGTCAGCGCCGATGCCCGCGAAGCCGTCGACAAGGGCACCTATAGCCGGCATTCGGATTCACACGCCAGCCGTACTACCCCGATGGTCGACGAACAGGGCTGGAAGGAACTATGCGGGATCTTCGACAACGCCCTGAACGCGGTCTTCGCGGTCGAAGCCGCAAGCGCCGAGCGCCTTGCCGAGAGTGGCGAAAGCGGCTTCCGGGCGCTGGCGGCGCTGCTCTGCTGTGAGATGCCCCCGCTTAGTTCGACATCCGGCTAAAAGCAGTCTCCTCGAGTTCAGCTTCGAGATTGATCGTGTAGATTTTCCCGATCACTCGAATTAATTTAATAGTTCATCGAAAGAAGGTGGGCGTTCTGCTCGGCGGAGCGCTGGTCTTCGCGTTGATTGTCGTTGGCTGTGGGAGCGGCGGCGATGATGGGGAAGGCACGACGAGTGAAATCAGCAAAGCCGCTTTCGTCAAACGCGCCGAGGCCATCTGTGCGGAGACGCAGGAACGTGCCAGTTCGGCATTCCGCGCCTACATGGTTCAGCACAGTGGTGAAGCATTGACCGCCGAAAAAGAACGCGCGGCTCAGGCCGAGGTCGGCAAGACCATTGTCGTTCCGGCGAAGCGCCAGGAGGCCGAAGAACTTCGCGCGTTGGGGGCCCCAGCGGGTGATGAAAAACTGGCCGAGGCAATCGTCGGCGCTTACGAGGAAGGTGTGGAAATCGCCTTGGCGCACCCGGAACAAGCGACGCAGGATGGGACTGAAGCGTTTGGAAAAGCCGAAAGGTTGGCGGCGGCGTACGGGCTGGAAGGGTGCTAGGCGGCCTCTAGGGGCCTAGCCGCTCCGGCTGCCCGAGCGGGCAGCCTTCTGGCGTTTCAGCTTGTCGAGTTCGACCTTGCGCAGGCGCACCGACTCCGGCGTCACTTCGACGCACTCGTCCTCGCGCAGGAACTCGACCGCGGCTTCCAGGGAGAGGCGTTTCGGCGGCGCCATCCGTTCCAGCACGTCGGCGGCGGCAGCGCGCATGTTGGTCTGCTGCTTCTCCTTGGTGGCGTTGACGTCCATGTCCTCGGCGCGGGCGTTCTCGCCGATGATCATGCCCTCGTAGACCTCCTCGCCCGGGCCGATGAAGAGCGTGCCGCGGTCCTGCAACCCGATCAGGGCGTAGCCGGCGCTCTTGCCGCGGCGGTCGGCGACGATCGAGCCCGTCGGGCGCAGTCGCAGCTCGCCGGCCCAGCGCTCCCAGTCCTCAAAGACGTGGTGCATGACGCCGGTGCCGCGGGTCTCGGTGAGGAACTCGGTGCGGAAGCCGATCAGGCCGCGGGCCGGTACCAGGTACTCCATCCGCACCCAGCCGGTTTCGTGGTTGGCCATCTGCTCGAGGCGGCCCTTGCGCCCAGCCAACAGCTGCGTGATCGCGCCGACGTGCTCCTCGGGTGCGTCGATCGCCAGCCGCTCGACCGGCTCGTGCAGCTTGCCGTCGATTTCACGGGTCAGCACGCGGGGCTGGCCCGCGGTCAGCTCGAAGCCCTCGCGGCGCATCAGCTCCAGCAGGATGACCAGCTGTAGCTCGCCGCGCCCCTGCACCTCCCAGGCATCGGGGCGCTCGGTGTCGCGGACGCGGATCGAGACGTTGCCGACCAGCTCGGCGTCGAGCCGGTCGCGGACCTGGCGGGCGGTCAGCTTGCTGCCCTCGGTGCCGGCGAGCGGCGAGGTGTTGATCCCGAGCACGATCGAGAGCGAGGGCTCGTCGACCGTGATCACCGGCAGCGGCCGCGGGTCGGCCGGGTCGGCCAGCGTCTCGCCGATCGTGATCTCTTCCATCCCGGCGACGGCGATGATCTCGCCCGGCCCGACTTCCTCGGCTGGGACCCGCTCCAGCGCCTCGGTGATGTAGAGCTCGGAGACGGTTGCCCGCTCCACCGATCCATCGGCTCGGCACCAGGCAACCTGTTGGCCCGAGCGGATCGTGCCGTTGTGTACCCGGCAGAGCGCCAGGCGGCCGAGGTAGGGCGAGGCGTCGAGGTTGGTCACGTGCGCCTGCAGCGGGTGGTCGGGGTCGTACTCGGGGGCCGGGATCTTCTCCAGCATCAAGTCCATCAGTGGCGCCAGGTCACTTCCCTCAACGCCCTCCTCGAGCGCGGCCCAGCCGGCCTTGGCGTTGGTGTAGACGATCGGGAAGTCGATCTGCTCGGAGTCGGCGTCGAGGTCGATGAAGAGCTCGTAGACCTCGTCGACGACCTCGGAAATGCGGGCGTCGGGCCGGTCGACCTTGTTGACGACGAGGATCACCGGCAGCTTTGCCTCCAGCGCCTTGCGCAGGACGAAGCGGGTCTGGGGCAGGGGGCCCTCGGAGGCGTCGACCAGGAGCAGCACGCCGTCGACCATCGTCAGGCCGCGCTCGACCTCGCCGCCGAAGTCGGCGTGGCCGGGGGTGTCGACGATGTTGAGCTTGACCCCGTTGTAGTTGACGGCCGTGTTCTTGGCCAGGATCGTGATGCCCTTCTCGCGCTCGAGGTCCATCGAGTCCATCACCCGCTCGGCCACGTCCTGGCCCTTGCGGAAGGCGCCGGACTGCCAGAGCATCGCGTCGACCAGCGTCGTCTTGCCGTGGTCGACGTGGGCGACAATCGCGATATTCCTCAGATCGTTTCGAGTAGTCATAAAGGGGGAAGAGGTAGGGGAAGTGCAGTGCGCGTTCGTAATTGCCTGAATCTCGTGACACAAACGGGGCCCGCCTTGCGGCGGGCCCCGTAACTGCTCAAGTTCGGTACGCGACTACGAGGTCTGCTGAACGCTCGCCGCGGCCGGGCCCTTGGGGCCTTCCTCGGACTCGTAGGTCACCTTGGCGCCCTCTGCAAGGGACTTGAAGCCCTCGCCGAGGATGGCGCTGTGATGGACGAAGACGTCCTTCGAGCCGTCATCGGGAGTGATGAACCCGTAGCCCTTGTCGTCGCTGAACCACTTGACTGTTCCAGTCGGCATTTATTGCCTCCACTTGTTGTGCTGCGAACGCGGAGGCTTCGGTAAAGCAACGACGCGAGCGCTAGACACGACTTTTTGCCGGATATCAATCCGACCTAACGCGGGGACCGTAGCAGGGATGATGCGGGAAGCGCGGCGCTCGGATCGCCGTCCAGGCGTGTTTGAAGAAGCTAGGAGACCAGTCGATACGGTGATTCAGATGACGCGTATGCATAGCCCCCTCAGCAAGGCGGGCGGCTTTTTGATCTCGCTCTTGGCGATTGCCGGGCTCGCGCTGCCCGCCTCGGCGGTGGCCAGCAAGGCCACGGGGAGGCTCTCGCCGCGGCTGGCGGCGTTGGCATCTCCCTCGCTGCGCGGCGCGGCGCCGGGCCGACAGGCCAAGGCACTATCGCTGTCGGCAGAAGGGCCGGCCAGCCTGGTGCGGCGGGGCAGCCGCGTCCTGGTTTACGTGCGCTTCGACCGTGGCGCCTTGGCGGCTCGCAGCGATCTCGACGCAACCGGAGCAGAGGTCCTCGATGTCAGCGGTCGCTACCAGACGGTTACCGCAGCGGTAGCGCCTGCACAGCTGCACGCGGTGGCGCAGCTGCCGGGTGTCGCTGGGGTCACGCCCGTGCTGGCGCCGATGACAGCGGCGACCTGTCCCTCCGGCGCGATCGTCTCGGAGGGCGACACCCAGCTGAAGGCCCATACGGCGCGCGAAGAAGATGGCGTCAACGGCAGCGGCGTCACCGTTGGCATCCTCTCCGACTCCTTCAACCAGGCGACCGAAGCGGCTGACGGCAGCGGCAAACCGATCGCGACCAAAGCCGCCGATGACGTGAAAAGCGCCGACCTTCCCGGCACCGGCAACGAATGCGGCAACACCACACCGGTGCTCGTGCTCAAAAACGAGAAAAACGCCGCCGAAGCTTCGGACGAGGGAAGGGGGATGGCACAGATCGTTCATGACCTGGCCCCCGGGGCTCGCATCGACTTCGCTTCCGCTTTCAACGGCGAACTTGCCTTCGCCAAAGGGATCAAGGAACTGGCGACTGCGGGCGCCAAGGTCATCGCCGATGACGTCTTCTATTTCGAAGAGCCCTTCTTCCAGGACGGCCCGGTGGCAGTAGCGGTCAACGAAGTGGTCGAAGCCGGCACGACCTACTTCTCGGCGGCGGGCAACGACAACCTGCTCGACGCGAGCGGCGAACACGACATCGCCTCTTGGGAAACCCCCGCTTACCGCGACTCCGGCTCGTGTCCCCCGGCGGTCGAAGCGAGGGCGGGCGCCAACGGCTTCCACTGCCTCGACTTCAACCCCGATCCCAAAGACGTCGACCGAACCTTCGGCATCAAAGTGGAACCGGAATCGGAACTGACGCTCGACCTGCAGTGGGACGAACCCTGGAACGGAGTCGCCACCGACCTCGATGCCTACCTGCTCAACGCCAGCGGCTTCCTGGTCCAGGAATCGCGCGAAGCCAACGTCGAAACGACCCAGATGCCGGTCGAGGTGCTGAGCTGGACCAACGAAAGCAGCACCAGCAAGACGGTGCAGCTGGTCGTCAACCGCGCCGTCGGCGAAGCCTCGCCGCGGGTCAAGCTGGCGCTGCTGGAGAACGGTGGCGGCGTCGAAGCCACCGAGTACCCGCGCTCGAGCGGCGAAGACGTCGTCGGTCCGACGATCTTCGGCCACAGTGGCTCGGCCAAGGCGATCTCGGTCGCGGCGGTGCCCTTCAATTCCGGCTCCCAGCCAGAGCCTTACTCGTCGCGGGGCCCGGTCATCCACGGTTTCGGCCCGGTCGAAGGAACCGCCCCGGCCGCGCCGCTTGGGCCCCCGGAGGAAGTCATCAGCAAGCCCGACCTGACCGCGACTGACTGCGGCAAGACGACCTTCTTCGCCATATTCGCCTCGCCTTTCTGGCGCTTTTGTGGCACCTCGGCCGCAGCACCCCACGCTGCCGCGGTGGCGGCGCTGATGCTCGAGGCCAAACCGGAAGCCAAACCGGAAGCGGTTCGGGTCGCGCTGGAAGGAAGTGCTGCGCCGGTAGGCAGCTTCGGCTCGTGCGCGGTGGGCGCTGGCATGGTCGAAGCGGTAGGGGCTGTTGAAGAGGTACTCGCCCTCACCGGCGAAGCCGCAGCAGCGTGCGAACCGCCCGCGCCCGAAGTCGAACCAGATGAAGCCGCGGCGCCGGGAGACTGGGGGAGCGAAGTGCCGCCTCCGGCGCCGCAGCCTCCGATCACGCCGGTGACCCCGAATCCGCCAGTGGTTGAAGAAGAAGAAACGAAGCGCGTGCCCAACCCGCGGACCTTCTTCTTGCAGAAGCCGAGCAGGGTCATCCGCACCCATCACCACCAGGCGAGGGCGGTCTTTCGCTTTGGCTCGAACGAGAGTGAAACCTCCTTCGTCTGCCGCGTCGACGGTGGCTTCTTCCGGCCCTGCCCGGCGCGCATGGTGCGCCAGTTCCCGATCGGCCACCACGTGGTCAAGGTCGCCGCACGCGATACCGCCGGCAACGGCGACAAATCCCCCGCCAGCTATAGCTTCAAGGTCAAAAAAGTCCGCTGAGCAGGTCCAGCTGGGTGCCGAAGTAGACCGCGATCGCGGTGATCGGCAGGTAACCGACCGCGGTTGTCCAGGTGTAGCGCCAGACCGGCACCCGGGCGGCGCCGGCGGCGTAACAGACGATGCTGAAGGGGAAGATCGGGATTAGCCTGGCGGCGATCAGCGCCTTGGCGCCGCCGCGCTCGATCCGCGCCTCGATCCGCTCGAAGCGCTCGGAGCCGAACCAGCGGTCGAGCAGCGGCCGCGCCACCGAGCGCCCGACAAAAAAGCAGGCGAGGCCCGAGAGCAGCCAGCCGGCCATCATCAGCAGCAGGGCCGGGACGAAGCCGTAGGCAAGGCCGGCGGCAGCGTCGACGATCTCGGCCGGGTAGAAGACGACGGCGTGGATCAGGGTGAGGACGAGGATCAGCAGCGGCCCAGCGAGGCCGAGGCTGGCGATCTCGCTCTGCACTTTGTCGGTTTCCCCGTGGATCGCTGCCAGGGCAGCTTCGTGCAGCTCGGGGATTGCGAAAACCAGGCCGGCGAGCAGGGCCACTCCCGCCAGGGTGATGCCGATCTCCAGCAGGGGAGCGCGGCTATCCACGCAGGCGCTCGGCCAATCCGGAATAGCGGCCGCTGCCGTCACCGCGGCGAACCGCCGCTCCCAACACGGCGCGGTCGCCGATCAGTACGCAGCTGCTGCGGGCGCGGGTGATCGCCGTGTAGAGCAGCGGCCGGCTCAGCATGCGCGAGTGCGAGCGGTGGCAGACGCCGACCACGACCGGGACCTCGCAGCCCTGCGCCTTGTGGACCGAGATCGCGTAGGCGAGTCGCAGCGTCCCCGTCTCGCCATAGGGAATCGTCAGCGGCTCACCCTCGTCGGTGTCGACGAGGATCTCTTCATCGTCGGGGTGGTCGGCGCGGAGGAAGACGATTGAGCCGTTCATCAAGCCGAGCTCGTGCGAGTTCCGCGTCTGGATCAGCCGGTCGCCGACCCGGAAGCGGTCGCTGACGGCACGCTTGCCGTTGGGGTTGAGCTCCGCCTGCAGGCGCTCGTTGAGAGCATCAATGCCGATCGCTCCCCGGTACATCGGCGCCAGCACCTGCACCTCGCGGATTGGATCGACGCCGAAGCGCTTCGGCGCCCGCTCGGCGACCACCTCGACGACGGCTTCGAGCGCGCGCTCGGGGTTGGTCCGCTCGATGAAGAAGAAGTCGTGGTCCTGGTTCTCGCCCGGCTCGAGCTGTGGTTCCCGGCCCTGGTTGATCTCGTGGGCCGCGGTGGTGATCATCGAGCGCGCCGCCTGGCGGAAGATCTGGGTGAGGCGGACGACCGGCGCGACTGCCGAGGCGATCAGGTCCTCGAACGGCTTGCCGGCGCCGATCGGCGGCAGTTGGTCGGCGTCGCCGACGAAGACAACGTGGGTCGATTCCGCCAGGCCGCCGAGCAGGACCTCGATCAGGCGCAGGTTGAGCATCGAGGACTCATCGACGATGACCAGGTCGACCGGCAGTGGGTGGCCCGGCTTGAAGGCCGGTTCGCGGCCCGGGCTCCACTCGAGCAGGCGGTGGATCGTCTGCGCCGAGTGGCCGGTTGCCTCCTCGAGGCGGCGGGCGGCGCGGCCGGTGGGGGCGCAGAGGGCGATGCGCAAGTGGGCGCTTTCGGCCTCTTCGACGATCGCCCGCGTGCAGGCCGTCTTGCCGACGCCGGGGCCGCCGGTGAGCACCGAGATGCGGGCGCCGAAGGCGCCGCGCACCGCCGACCACTGCTCGTCGGTCAGCTCGGTGTCCGCCTCGTCGTGGCTGGGCGCCTCGCCGGGATCGTGGTCGAGGTAGCCAGGCGCTGCGCTGCGCAGTGCCAGGGTCTCGGCAACGGCGAGCTCACTGGCGTGGGTGAGCTGGCGGTAGAGGCGGCCCTCGTCGCTGATCAGGCCGCGCGCTTCGCTCAGCACCTCGGGGTCCGGGGCGAGTCCGAGCAACTTGGCGGTGCGGGCACTCAGCTCGGCGATCGGCAGGTAGCTGTTGCCCTGCTGCTCGGCCTCGCCGAGCGCGTACACGGCCGCCGCCTGTGCCCGCTTGCTGGACTCCGGTGGCACGTCAGCGGCGAGGGCGATCTTGTCGGCGCGGACGAAGCCGACCCCGTCGACCTCGGTCAGCCGGTAGGGGTCCTCGTGCAGGATCGCCATTGAGCTCTCGCCGAAGCGGGCGTGGATCGGCGCCGCCAGGTGGGCGAGGCCGTGGGGGGCGAGCTGCACGTGCAGGTCGCGCACGGCGCGGCTGGCGTGCCAGGATTCGGTCGCGGCCGCAGCCTGGTTGGCGCTGATGCCGCGCAGCGAGCTGAAGACCGCTTGTGGATTTGCCGCGATCGCGCCGAGCACGCCCTCGCCGTGCTCGTCGACGAGCCGTTCGGCCCGGGCCGGTCCGATGTGGCGCAGCGAGGTCAGGTAGGCGATCTGGCCCTCGCGGTCTGCCGGGTCGAGCGGCAGCGCTCCCTGCGCGCGCAGCTGGCGTCCATAGCGAGCGTGGGTCTGCCACTCGCCGCTTACTTCGGCGCGATCGCCGACGCCGAGGTGGGCGACGGGGCCGACGAGGGCAAATCCCTCACCCGACTCGGCATCCTGGACCTCCAACACCGCATAGCCGTCGTCCTCGGCGCTGAAGATGATCCCGAGCACCTCGACGGTGGCCGAGTGGGATGCTGCGTCGGCATCGAAGAGGGTCGCAGTGCCAGTCACACCGCAAAGCTAGCTGGAGTTAAGGCGGAGACAAGCGCGCGGCCCCGCTAGTGGAGCGGCGTGGGGAAGAGGCCATTCGCTTTCCAGCTGCCGCCTTCGCGAAGCACAAGCAACTTATGGTCCCCAGCGGGGGTGCCAAAGAAAAGGAAGCCATAGTTGCCCTCGACGCGCAGGCTGCCAGCGTCCATCTCGGTCGATTCGCGGGGCGTATTGCCGGCCAATGGCACTGAGATCGTGGGCAGAATGGCGGCACAGCTCTTCGAACCCGCTTGTTTGGCAAGCACGGTGTCCCCTTCTAGCTGTGCCTGAAGCGCCTTGCTGAGGAAGGAGCAGGCCGCGCGCCAATCTTTTTCCACTCGCGCCACCAGATAGCCATGCACGATCCGAGCCGCCTGCTTGAGTTCCCCGCGGCTGCCCTCGCGGCCATATTCCTCGATCGTATTGTCGAGGCCAGGCTTGCGGTATTGGCTGGAACCGCCGCCGTTGACGCTGAGTGCCCCGGTTTCGACGGCCGGGGCGGGAGTAGAGGACCCGCATCCCGCGAACGCTGCCGAAAAAATGCTGATTGCAATTGCGGTCGCGAGAAACGATAGTGGCTCTCTCACCATTGCTCTAATTCTATTGAGCCACCTAGCCCAGACCCCGAGCGAATCATTCGGTTTTGGACGATTGCCGTAATGAATCTTGACTACTCAAGGATTACTGTGCTATAGCTAAGCAGCGCCTTTTTGGTAGCTCAGGCGCAGCGGGTGGGGCTCGCTGTCAGATCATTGGGCTTCGCCTGCACGGATAGCCGTACCAGCAGTTCCCAACCGACATCAAACCTCCGGCGACAGTCCGGAAAAGGAGAATGTCCAATGAGAACAATTAAGATTCTAGGCTTGGCCGCAGTCTCCGCCCTGGCCGCTATGGCTCTCGTAGGTGCCACCACTGCATCTGCGGATTCCCTCTGTACTACCAATGCCGGCCACCCCAACACATGTCCGGCCGGGAATATCTACACAGGCAACGTCCTGGGCAAAACCAGCTCAGCAGTTCTCTTAAACGAAAGCAAAGAACAGCTCGAGAAATGCACTGGCCAAGTCTTAGGCAACGGCAGCAGCATTGTCAACGAGGGGTCTCACAAAGGCCTTTCGATTTTACTGCAGCCGCTGTCTTTCACCAACTGTGAAGGTATCTGCAAAAAAGCAACTGGAAAAGTCGGAAGCAACCTGTTAGTCGAAGCCTTAACCTTAGACGCATGGGTAACGGCTGACGGCGCCTTAGCACCTGGAGCAGAACTGGAAGAATGCTTCCTGGGTGTTAAATGCAACTACGAGCTCGAATCAGCTAAACAATTACTGACGGCTTCGGGTAGCACGTTGACGGCCACCCAGGTGCCGTTGAAACGGACCTCCGGTAGTGCCCTTTGCCCAGCTAAAGGCTTCTGGGACGCGGCCTACGCGGTGACGAAAGACGAAACTGGTGGTGGATCAATTTTCATCACCTCATTACCGTAAGTAAAAGGTAGGGGACTGCTGTTGTAGTTCGGCCACCTGGGGCTGTGCCGTTCGGGCACGGCCCCGGGGTGGCTTGGTGCTTCAGGCGCTAAATTACTCTTTAGTACCTTGACAAGACCGCAACTGTTTCCTAAGCTCACGCTCGTCTAGGAGAACCGGTGGGAGTGATCCTGACGACGCGCTTGGCGCGTAATTGGGTGGAGAAGGGAGCAGATGAATGGGAGGATTTGTGAGTCAGCTGGCACGATCGGTGCGCCGCGCCCGTGTTCTTTGCTTGAGCCTGCTCGGAGCTGCGACGCTTCTCCTGACCCTTGTCGCATCTCCGCTTGCCGAGGCATGCCCAAATGACTCGTTCCGGGTCGGCGCGTCAGCCAATCTCCCGGACTGTCGCGCTTATGAGCTGGTTACGCCGGCAAATATGAACGGCCTGCGACCGGACGCGGCGAATTACGACGCCAACTTCCTGTCCTTCAATAGCTCGGCGTTGTCTGCCGATCGGCGAGCCATCGTTTTTCACACGCTTGGGGGTACTTTGCCTGGCTTCAATGGCACCGGCTTCACGGATCGCTACCAGGCCGTGAGGGGCGCCGATGGTTGGTCGACGGAACTATTTGCTCCTACCGGAGCGGAGGCCAGGCTCCAGTATCCCGGGGGCATCGAAGCTGAGCACGGCGTTCATGCGGCCTACTTTCTCGCCGACCGCACGATCAACACCAACGGCAACGCTGGCTCGCTGCTGGCGCTGTTTGGGGGTCAATCGGATCTTCTGCGGACGCCGGAAGGCGGATACCAACTGATCGGCAGAGGCGAAAACGCGAGTGGCGAAGTCGTGACCAGTAGGTGGGCTCAGGGCTACTACATTAGCCCGGGCGCAAGTCACATCATCTTCAGTAGCGCCTCAAAGACCTTTGGCCTCAACGGGGAACCGCCAGTCCAGCTGATGCCCAACGCCCCACCGGAAGGAACGGCTGCAATCTACGATCGCGGCCTGACCGGTCCCACGCGAGTCGTCTCCCTGCTCCCGGGCAACACAACACCCGCGGGGGGACAGAACGCTGAATTTCTCGGCGCTTCTAAGAACGGCTCCGCGGTCGCCTTCAGGCTTGAAGGCGATCCGAGCATTTACGTGCGAATCAACAACGCTGTGACCGAGACCGTTACCGGTGGCCCTGCCACTTTTGCTGGCATCTCCGACAGCGGGGGCCAGGTCTTCTACGCGAAAGTGGCACCGCCTGAATCAAGCGAACACGATCAGGCTCCGGCGGAAATCTTCTCGTTTGAAACCGACGTATCGAGCCCGGTGACAACGCAGATATCGAGCGTTGGAGATGCGCGTTTCGCGAGCGTGTCGGCGGACGGATCGCACGTTTACTTTGTCTCTGAAAAACAGATCTCCGGCGAAGGCACGGAAGGGCAGCCAAATCTCTACGTGTGGGATCGAGACACGACCTCCGTTGCTTTCATCGGCACGCTCGATCCGCTCGACGTGACAATCCCCGAACCGCCCGGCGTCTTCTTCGGTGGCGCTGACATGGTCCGCTGGACCAGTCAGGTCACCGAACAATTCAACCGAGGGAATTACGTGGGGCCTGGCAAGAACAACTCCCGCAGCGTTCCGGATGGCAAGGTGCTCGTATTCCAGTCGCGAGCGAAGCTCACGGCTGCGGACAACAATGGTCATGCGGCGATATATCGCTATGACAGTGCGGAACCGAAAGAACCTCTGATTTGCGTGTCCTGCCAAACGGACGGCAGTCCATCTCAGGCGGATTCCACCTTGCAGGATGTTTTCAGGTTTACCGCCGACAACCGCAATCCTGTTTCGGCGCCGTATCTTGTGACGAATGTGACCGACGATGGCACCACTGTTTTCTTCCAGTCCATGGACCGGCTGATCCCTGGAGCGGACTCCGGCCCGGCGCAGGACGTATATGAGTGGGAGGCCGCAGGGAGCGGAGATTGCGTAACAGCGGGTGGTTGTCTCCACTTGATCTCATCTGGAACGGGGAACAAAGACAACTTTTTGTACGCCGTTAGTGACGATGGCTCCGATGTCGCCATCGTCACCTATGACCACCTTTTGCCTCAAGATGAAAACGTCAATGGAGCGATCTATGACGCGCGCGTGGATGGTGGGTTTCCGAGCTCAGAAGTTGCCCAAACGCGACCCTGCTCCGGCGATGCATGTCAGGGTCAGCCGGCGACCCAGCCTGCCCTTCCGAGCCCGGCGTCTTCATCGTTCGCTGGCAGGGGCAATGCGAAGGTGCGCCGGCACCACAAGCGAAGGCACAAGGCCAAGCACCACAAAAAGCCCAGGCACAAAGCGAATCACAGTCGGGGGGCGGCCCGATGACTGCCTACGAGGAGGTTCGAAGTTTGTCGCGCCGGAATATCTCCTGGTCGTTGCTGGGATGTCTCGCGCTGATCGTTTGTGCGGTTGCCGCTAGCCCTGCCCGGGCCGACACCGAACTCGAAAATTTCGAAAAGTTCAATCTTGAATCTGTTAGCGCGTCCCTCACGAACAATCAGGCGGGGGCCCATGCGGATTTTGTAACCAGCTTCACCGTAAATGGCGATCCAACAAAAAAAGATCCCTTCGGGCAGCCGCTACCCTGGGGTCCGCTGCGGGACCTCTCGGTCGAGATTCCCCCCGGTTTGACCGGCAACGCTAAGGCGTTTCCCACCTGCAGCGTCGCGGTCTTCACCGGTGCGCTAGAGCTCCTCAACGACCCCTCCACGGAGCAATGTCCGACCGACTCTCAAGTCGGATTGGTGAGCCCTGGCATCCAGGGAGCTGTTCCGCCTGGCTTCATCAATGAGCCGCTTTACAACCTGCAACCGCCAGGGGGTGACGTAGTAGCGCGGCTCGGTTTCTACTCGGTGTTCTTCCCAAGCTTCATCGACATTCGGCTTGATCCGCAGCGGGAAAACTCGTTGATCGCAACCGTCACCAGCACATCAAACGTGGATACCTCGCCCCTGACCGGGGCGATCACCACGATCTGGGCTGTTCCGACCGACGCCAGCCATGACAGCCAGCGGTTCAACCCATTCGAAGCGATCGCCTGCGAAGGCATCTGTAGCGGGGTTCCAATTCCCAGCGGACTAGGGAAAACGGCCTTTATGAGCAACCCCACCAGTTGCGGCGAGAAGAGCCTCGGCTTCAGGGCGAACATATATCCCTTGCCGGCGCGATTCGTGTCGACCGAAACCGACCTGGAGACTATTGAAGACTGCGCTGGGGTTCCGTTCAAGCCGGTGATGTCGATTGCGCCGACGGAAAGGCGTGCCGGCTCACCAAGCGGGGTCGATGTGGACCTCAAGGTCCCTCAGGAAAGCATCACGGACCCGACCGCGATTCGCACTTCGGACCTGAAGGACGCGCGGGTGACGCTTCCGAAGGGAGTTTCCCTCGGCTCTACGGCGGCCGATGGCCTTGAAGGCTGCTCAGAGGCCCAAGTCGGTCTTGAATCGGTCGCTCCGGTCGTTTTCGACGCTGCTCAGACCAATTGCCCCGAATCCTCACGGGTGGGGACGGTGAAGATCGTTACGCCCGTCCTGAAGGATCCTCTCGAAGGGTCTCTCTACGTCGCGAGGCAAGGAGAAAATCCCTTCAACTCGCTCCTCGCCGGCTACATCGTGGCCGAAGGAAACGGCGCGATCGTCAAGCAGGCGGCGCGGTTCGAGCTCGACTCCGCCAGCGGCCAGATCACGGCGATTGTCGAAAACGCCCCGCAGCAGCCATTCAGCGAACTCGAAATGCACCTCAAGGGAGGAGCTCGCGGCGTGGTTCAGATGCCACGCGCCTGCGGCACTTACACGTCTGAATATGAACTGACGCCTTGGTCTGGCAGCGCCCCTGTGCGTGGACAGAGTTCTTTCGTGGTCGATCAGGGCTGCGCTGCAGGAGGTTTTGCGCCAAAGCTTCAGGCCGGCGCAATCAACCCCGTGGGCGGCGACTACTCACCCTTTGTCTTCAACGTCAGTCGCGAGGATGGCGAACAAAACATCGCCGGGCTAAATGTAACGCTGCCAAAGGGGGAGACGGCCAAGCTAGCGGGTGTTGACCTCTGTCCGGACGCTGGTGCGACCACCGGGAATTGCCCAACGGGAAGCCAGATTGGGTCGGTGAATACGGCGGTTGGTTCGGGCACGCTGCCGCTCTGGGTCCCGCAGCCCGGGAAGGCTCCGACCGCCGTCTACCTTGCCGGGTCGTACAAGGGCGCCCCTTACAGCATCGTCGCCAAGGTTCCCGCCCAGGCCGGCCCGTTCGATCTCGGCGTCGTTGCGGTTCGCTCCGGCATTTACGTTGATCCCGAAACGACTCAGGTGAGTGTTCGCTCCGATCCGCTGCCGCAGATCCTGCAGGGCATCCCGATCAACTATCGGGACATCCAGGTTAGTGTCGATCGCCAGCAGTTCTCGCTAAACCCGACGAGCTGCGCGACGAAGGCAGTGGGCGCGACGGTCACTTCGAGTGAAGGAGCAAAGGCGACGCCGACCGATCGTTTTCAGGTGGGTGGCTGTCGAGAACTGGCCTTCAAGCCAAAGCTCGCGCTGTCGCTGAAAGGCGGAACTCGCCGTGGCGCTCATCCACGACTGCGGGCCGTGCTGAAGATGAAATCCGGGGGGTCGAACATCGCCAAGGCCCAAGTGGCTCTGCCGCGGAGCGAGTTCCTCGAGAACAGCCACATCAAGACGATCTGCACGAGGGTCCAGTTTGCGGCTGACGACTGCCCTGCGGCAAGCATCTACGGGCGTGCCCGAGCGTTCAGCCCACTGCTTGATAAGCCACTCGAAGGGCCGGTCTATCTGCGCTCCTCAAGTCACAAGCTGCCGGATCTGGTCGCTGACCTACGCGGGCAGATCCACGTTGTCCTCGATGGTCGGATCGATTCGATCAATGGCGGCATTCGCAACACTTTCGAAGCCGTTCCGGACGCACCCGTCTCCAAGTTCGTGCTCGAGATGCAGGGCGGCAAGAAGGGGCTGCTCGTCAACAGCACAAATCTCTGCCAGTCGCCTAACCGCGCAACGGTGCGCTTCGACGGCCAGAATGGCAAGACGGCCGACTCGAGTCCGGTGCTCGCGAATAGCTGCAAGGACCGAGGATCGGCGAGGGGTCGCTAGCTTGAGGGCGTGAGCGATCCCCCGCCAGCGCCCGGTGTTGGACTCTGCGATAGCTGCCTGCACCAGCAGCTGGTGCCGAACACGCGCGGGTCGGTTTTCTCGCTCTGCCGGCGCTCGCGCACCGACCCGCGCTATTCCCGCTATCCGCGGGTTCCAGTGGCCTCCTGTCCAGGCTACGAGCGGCGCCGGGAGGAGGACTAAACGGACTCCTGCTCAGCTGGCCATCGGGTCCGGCACGCCGAGCTGGGAGATTTCCGGTGCCTCGTAGACGGCGCCGGGGACGCCGCCGACGATCAGTACCCGCAGGCCGTCATCGCCCGGCCAGAGCTTGCGCTTGACGCCGGAGGCGACGCGAGCGATGTGGTCGGGGTCGAGCGGGTAGCGCTCGCCCTCGATCTCGATCTCGCCACCGCCGCGCAATGCCACGAAGACCTCCTCCTGGCCATCCTCGGCGTGGTCATGCTCGGGGTAGTTCTCGAAGTTCGGGGGCAGGTCGATCAGCTGGATGCCGAAGGACTCGACTTCCAGTTCCGCCCGGACGCGCTTGAAGGCGCCGAGGTAGACGGCCTCCATGTCGTCGATCTTCTTCACCGTGTGTGCCGCCATTCGTTCTCTCCTCCTGATTGATGAGCTCAGCTCTTGCCGGGCGCAGGGTAGCGAATGAACGAACGTTCGTGCTTTTTTGTACGCTGAATAGGTGAGCGGAACGAGTAACGCGGCCCTGAAGCCTGGGCGGGAGGGTGGCAAGGGGGCAGATACCCGGGCGACGATCCTGTCCCGGGCGCTCGATCTCGCCTCGGTCGACGGCCTCGAGGGCTTGACGATCGGGCGCCTGGCGAGCGAGCTGGAGATGAGCAAGAGCGGCGTCTTCGCCCACTTCGGTTCCAAGCAGGAGTTGCAGCTGGCGACTGTCGGGGCGGCGGCGGAGCGCTTCCGGGGGGCGGTAATCGAGCCGGCGCTGACGGCGCCCGACGGCGAGCCGCGGCTGCGCGCGATTGCCGACGCTTACTTGGCGCACCTCGAGGACGACGACTACTACCCCGGCGGCTGCTTCTGGGCCGCCACCTCGGCCGAGTACGACGACCGGCCGGGGCCGGTTCGCGAGGCGATAGCGGGAGCGCTTGACGCTTGGCTCGGAGAGCTGGAGCGCCAGGCTGGGATCGCCGGATCGACTGATCCCGGTCGCTTCGCCTTCGAGCTCTACTCCGTGGTGATGGGGGCCAACTCCCGCTTTCGCATGGGCGGCGACCCGGTCGTCTTCGTCTATGCCCGCGAGGCGATCGACCGCCTGCTGGCAGAGTTGCCGGGACCGGGCGACGGCTAGGAAACCGGTGTCGCCGGCGGTGCTCCGGCTTTCAGCAGGGTGGCGATGTAGATCACGACCAGCTTCGGGCCATTGTTGGCGGCGCGGTGGATGTCGGACGGTTGCTCGACGATCCAATTGCCTGCCTTGATCCGGCCGGTCTGCCCGGTCGCGATCGTGCGCACGATCGTCGGGTCAGCATCCGACTGGCCGCGGCGAACGGTGACCGAGCCCTGCTCAACCGTGTAGGTAAGCACGCCCGCCTCGACCCGCGCTACCTGGGTGCCGAGGTGATGGTGGAGGGCGAGCTTTGCTCCGGGCGGGACCACCACGCGGCTGAGGACCAATTCGCGTTCGGGCGCTCCCTGGACCTGTCCGGTCTGGGCCATCGCGTCGCGCTTGGCTGCCGGCGTGCCGGGGGCGCTTGTGGCCAGGTTGCCGGCGAGACCCGCAAGGGCCGCGCCGGTCACGGCCAGGGTCGCCAGGGCTGCCGCGAGTCGCGTCCTCGGTCTCATCGCCGCGACAGGCTCTCAGGGCACCCGGCGGAAGCGCCCGGGCCGACGATCGGCGTTGGCTAATGTCACGCACCGAGTAGATCGCTAACGAGGAGGCGAGATGGACGTCGGGATTGGTTTGCCAAACGCGGTGCCGGGAACGAGTGGAGCGAATCTGGTCGAGTGGGCGCGCCGCGCCGACGCCCGCGGCTTCTCCAGCCTTGGCACGATCGACCGCGTCGTCTACGACAACTACGAGCCGCTGACCGCGCTTGCCGCCGCGGCAGCCGTGACCGAGCGGATCGGGCTCTGCACCTCCGTGTTGCTCGGCCCCCTGCGCACCAACCCGGCCGAGCTGGCCAAGCAGTCGCTCAGCGTCCACGCCCTCTCCAATGGCCGTTTCACCCTCGGGATCGGCCTCGGCGCTCGCGAGGATGATTACGAGGCCAGCGACGTTGACCTGAAGGGCAGGGGCAAGCAGCTTGACGAGGCGCTCGAGCGCATCAAGGAGATCTGGGAGGGCGACGCGATCGGCCCCTCGGGGAGCGGCGCTCCCGGCCTCGTCGTTGGTGGCTCGGTCGATGCCTCGTTTGAGCGCGCCGCCCGCTTCGGCGACGGTTGGATTGCCGGTGGGGCGCCGCCCGATCAGTTCGCCGAAATGGCGGAGAAGGCAAAGGCCGCCTGGTCGGCAGCTGGCCGCGAGGGCGAGCCCCGGCTGATGGGCCTCGCCTATTACTCGCTTGGCGATCGGGCCGAGGAGGAGGCAAAGGCGTATCTGACGGACTACTACGCCTTCCTCGGCGAGGAGACGGCGGGCTACATCGCTTCCAGCGCGGCCAAGGACGCCGACACCGTGCGCCAGTACCTGGAGGCGTTCGAGGCTGCTGGCTGCGGTGAGCTGATCCTCTTTCCCTCCTCCAGCGATCCCGACCAGGTCGATCTGCTCGCCGACGCCGCTGGGCTCTAGGTCGTAGGGAGGCGGGGTGGCGGACGATCTGCCGATCCTCCTCTTCGCCTCGCAGGAGGAGTTCGAGGCCTGGCTCGAGCAGAACCACGCCGGTGCCGGCGGCCTCTGGCTGAAGATCGCCAAGAAGGGGTCGGGGGTTGAGAGCGTCAACTACGCCGAAGCGCTGGGGCTCGCCCTCTGCTTCGGCTGGATCGACAGCCAGAAGCGCGGCTTCGACGAGGCCTTCTTCCTGCAGCGCTTCACGCCGCGGCGCCCCCGCGGCAAGTGGTCGCAGATCAACCGGGCCAAGGCCGAGGAGCTGATCGCGGCTGGGTCGATGCGGCCGGCGGGGTTGGCCGAGGTCGAGGCGGCGAAAGCCGACGGCCGCTGGGACGCCGCTTACGCGGGTCAGCGAGCGGCCACGGTTCCCGACGACCTCGAGCAGGAGCTGGATCGCAACAAGGCGGCGGGCGAGTTCTTCGCCACGCTCGACAGCGCCAACCGCTACGCGATCCTCTACCGGCTACAGGAGGCGAAGAAACCGGAGACGCGGCAGAAAAGATTGCGCAAGTTCATCGCGATGCTGGAGCGCGGCGAAAAGATCCACGGCTAACGATTCCTCGCGAGGGCACGGGCCTCGCCGCCCCGCTCACCTAGTCTTGTCCGATGGACCGCGCCTTGCTCGAGAGCACGCTCGCCGCCTCGGGCGAGCCGGCGTACCGCGCCTCCCAGGTCTGGGAGTGGGTCGCGCGCGGCGCCCGCGGTTACGAGGAAATGACCAACCTGCCGGCGGCGCTGCGCGAGCGACTCGCCGCCGGGGTGCCGCTCTCCACACTCGAGTTGCGGGCCGAGGCCAAGTCCGACGACGGCACGGTCAAGGCGCTCTTCCACACTGCTGACGGACGGGCGATCGAGGCGGTGCTGATGCGCTTCCGCGACGGTCGCCGCTCGGTCTGCCTCTCCTCGCAGTCGGGCTGCCCGCTGACCTGCTCCTTCTGCGCCACGGGCAAGATGAAGTTCGGCCGCAACCTCAGCGCCGACGAGATCCTCGACCAGGCGCTGCACTTTCGCCGCAGCGAAGCGATCGACCACGTCGTCTTCATGGGCATGGGGGAGCCGACGATGAACCTCGACGCGGTCCTCGCCGCCTGTGAGGCGCTGCCGCAGGTTGGAGTCACCCACCGCCGCACGGCGATCTCGACCGTCGGCTGGGTGCCGGGCATCGACCGCCTCGCCGAGTGCGAGATGCCGGTCAGCCTGGCGCTCTCCCTGCACGCGCCCAACGACGGCCTGCGCTCGCAGCTGATGCCGGTAAATGACCGCTACCCGCTGGCCGAGGTGCTGGCTGCCTGCGAGCGCTACCGCGCCCGCCGCCGCCGCAAGGTCTTCGTCGAGTACGTGATGCTCGACGGCGTCAACGACCACCCCGAGCACGCTCGCGAGCTCGCCGCCCTGCTCGACCCGCGCGCCTACAAGGTCAACCTGATCCCCTACAACCCGACCGGCGCCTACGACGGCTCGCCGCCGGAGCAGATCGAGCGCTTCCGCGCGATCCTCGCCGAGCATCACCTCACCGCCACCGTGCGCCTCACTCGCGGTCGCGACATTGACGCCGCCTGCGGTCAGTTGGCGGCTTCGCGCGCCTGACCGGTTTCGAGTTTGGCTGGGCAGCCAGTTACGATTCGCCGGTGCCCGCCGGGACCGTCAAGCCAGCCGCTCGGGTTGAGCCGCCGAAGCAGCTGAGCGCCAACCCGGTCGTCCGCGTGCTCGACGACGTCTGGGCCGAGGCGCGGGTGCGCCGCCACGGCGCCTACCCACCTGGGCCGCAGGACTTCAGCTTCAGCAGGACCCTGCAGGCGGCGCGCGACCCACTGCCGATGCTGCTCGGCCTCTACGAGGAGCACGGGCCGATCTTCAGCGTCCGCCTCCTGCACAGCCCGGTGATCTTCATGCTCGGCCCCGAGGCCAACCACTTCGTCACCGTCGCTCACCCCGAGAACTTCCACTGGCGCGAGTCGAGCTTCGGTGACCTGATCCCGCTGCTCGGCGACGGCCTGCTGACGATCGACGACGCCTACCACGACCGTGCCCGGGCGATCATGATGCCCGCCTTCCACCGCGAGCAGGTCGCCGCCTCGGTCGAGGCGATGGTCGCCGAGGCGACGCCGGCGATCGAGCGGCTGCGCGAGGGTGAGGTAGTCGACGTCTACGAGTGGATGCGCGGGCTGGCGATGCGGATTGCGATGCGCGCCCTGCTCGGCCTCGATCCCGACGAGTCCGGCAAGGGGGCGGTGGCGGCCGAGCACTTCGAGCGGGCTCTGAGCTATTACGGGATCGATTTCCACCTACGCCTGCTGCGCGGTCCCGGCTCACCCTGGTCGAAGATGACGCGCTCGCGCGCCGTTCTCGATGAGATCGTCTACGCCGAGATCGCCCAGCGCCGGGCCGCTGCCGACGCCAGCAGGATGGACATCCTCAGCCTCCTGGTCGGGGTCAGCGACGAGGCGGGGGAGGGGTTCACCGACAAGGAGATCCGCGATCAGGTGATGACGCTGATGTTCGCCGGGCACGACACCTCGACCTCGACCCTGACCTTCATGATGCACGAGCTGGCGCGGCACCCCGACGTCGTTGCCCGGCTCTGCGCCGAGCAGGACGAGGTGCTCGGCGGGGCGACCCCGAGCATCGATCAGCTCGAGCACGAGATGCCCTACCTGGAGATGGTGCTCGACGAGGTGCTGCGCCTCTACCCGCCGGCCTGGATCGGCCCGCGACGCGCCGTGCGCGACTTCGAGTTCGGCGGCCACAGCGTCGCCCGCGGCGCCTACGTCAACTACTGCTCCTGGGCCAGTCACCGCCTGCCCGAGGTCTTCCCCGAGCCGGAGGCGTTCATCCCCGAGCGCTTCACCCGCGAGCGCAAGGCGGCGCTGCCCCGCGGCGCCTACGTTCCCTTCGGCGGCGGCCGGCGGATCTGCATCGGCAAGCGCTTCGGCCAGACCGAGGTGAAGTTGGTGGCGACGATGCTGCTGCAGCGGCTGCGTCTCGACGCGATGCCGGGCCGCACGATGACGGTGCGCCAGATGCCGACGCTCTCGCCGCGCGGCGGCTTGCGGATGCGGGTGCTGCCGCGTCAGTAGCCTGCCCGCAGGATGCGGGCGCTGGTCATCTCCGACACCCACTTCGGCGCCTGGACCGGGCGCGACCTGCTGCGCGAGGAGTTCTTCCTCGAGCGGCTGGCGCCCCAGCTCGAGGGCATCGACGAGCTGATCTTCCTCGGCGACCTCTTCGATTTCCTCTTCGGCTCGGTCGGCGACGCCGTCGACGCGGCGAGTGGCCTACTCGATCTGATCGCCGCCAACCTGGTCGGCAAGCGGCTGGTCTTCCTCGCCGGCAACCACGACCACCACCTCGTCCACCGCGACTACGAGAACCGGATGGAGGCGCAGCTTGCCGCCGGCCGGGCGCCGCTGCTGAGCGGTGAGCCGGCGCTCGACTCGGCCCCTCCCGGTCCCGGCTTCTTCCGCTCCTTCCTCGCCCACCGCCTGCCCGGCGTGCAGATCGAGATCGCCTACCCGACCTACAGCTTCGCCGGCGTGCTCTGCACGCACGGCCACTACCTCGATCCCCACGCCAGGCTCTCCGGCTCGCGCGGCGACCGCATCCTGACCAGGGTGCTCTGGGGCATCGCCACCGGAGGCCCCGAGGACCCGAAGACGATCGCCGACTACGAGTCGACGATTACGCTGCTGACCGAGTGGCTCTACATCGCCGCTCAGATGCCTCACGGCACGCACGCCCAGCAGAACGTCTTCCGCGCCGTTCAGCGAGCCGGGCGCCTTGCCTCCACCCTCGGCCTGCCGGTGCGCGGCATCAAGCGGCTCTCGGCCGAGCTGCGCGACCGCGGCATCGGCGACGGTGAAGCCGCTGGCGAGGCGCTGCCGAGCGAGGCCCACTTCGATTCCGTCGTGCGCAGCGAGGCCGAACGCCAGCGCCGCGAGCAGCCGACACCGCAGGCCGCCTGGCCGCACCCCGCCTACCCCGCCGCCTCGGTGATCTCGCCCAGCGACCCCTCCGAGCACGCGCTCGAGGCCTTCGCCAAGGTGACCGCCAACCTGGGCTGGGACAAGCAGGCGGAGCAGATCGTCTTCGCCCACACCCATCAGCCGCTGGCCGACGTGCGCTGTGCAGAGCGCCCCCGCACGCGTTACTGGAACACCGGCTCCTGGATCTATGAGCCCGATCTGGCCTCGCGCCAGGCCTACGGGCGCTACCTGCGCTTCGCCTGGCCGGGCACCGCGATCGTGATCGACGACGAAGAGCCCGAGCCGCGCCTGCTCGAGCTGCTTGCCGACCTCAACCCGCTCAATGGGGGCGCTGGCCTGCCGGGGCAAGGATGAGCGAGCTGCTGGCAATCGCACTCGTCTTGGTGCGAGCTGAAGAGGCCTGGGAGCCAGTCCTCTTCGGTGGCTTGATCCCGGTCATCGGCGCCCTCGCCGTCGGCCTGATCATCTACCGCGCCGTGCGCGACAACGACGAAGGCGACGAGTAGAGGCAGCGCCACCGCGCCGCGTTCGACGAGCGCCTCAGCCTCTGAGCCGCTGCCAGGCCCAGGCGCCGGCCAGGGTGGCGCTGCCACCGGTGAAGAGCCCGGCCGCGCCGGCCAGTTTCAGCTCCTCATTCCTGCGCCCAGCGAGGCCGAGGGTGATGGCATCGCCGGCGTCGACCGCGACGCCCGCCAGCACCGCCGTGCGCAGCGCCGCGCGGTCGCTGCGAGCGGCGAATACCAGCGCCGCCAGCGCCAAGTCGCGCCCCCCGGTCAAGCGGGCGAGGCTGTGACCGGCCGCATCGGTCTCGGGAAAGCCCAGGGCGCGCAGCGCTTGCCGCGTCCTCACCAGCGCACCGGCGCCGATCGCGAAGCGACCGGCTGCGATGGCGATGGCGACCTTGCGGGCAGTGGTCTCGGCCGCCATCGCGCTCGCGCTACTTGATGAACAGCATCTCCTCGTACTTGGGCAGTGGCCAGAGGTCATCGGCGACGACCTTCTCCAGCTTGTCGGCCGCCTCGCGCACAGAGCCGCTCTTGGCCAGCTGCTCGTCGCGGGCGAAGAGCGCCAGCTCCAGGCCCTCGAGCTCGGTCGGCTCGGCGTTGGCCTTCTCCAGCGCATCGAGCGCGGTCGCCAGCTCCTCGATCAAGCCGCGGACCTCGCCCTCGAGGCTGGAGACACCGGCCTCGGAGATCAGCGCCAGGTGGCGCAGCGCCGCCGGCAGGATCATCGTCTTGGCGATCGAGAACGTCGTCTCGGACTCGATGTTGGCCCGCAATGCGTACTGCTCGACCCAGACCTCGAAGCGCGACTCCAGCTCCCTCTTCGAAAGCACGCTGTATTTCTCGAAGGCGGCGACCGAGTCGTCGGCCATCACCTCGAGCAGCGCATCCGGCGTCGTTTTCAGGTTCTTCAGCCCGCGCTGCTCGGCCTCGGTGTGCCACTCCTCGGAGTAGTTGTCGCCGCTGAAGCAGATCCGCTTGTTGTCGACGTAGGCCTCCTTGACCACCTCGATCGCCGCCGCGGCCTTGTCCATGCCGTCGCCGATCTTCGCCTCCAGCTTGTCTGACATCTCGTCGATCGCCTCGGCAACGATCGTGTTCAGCACCGTGTTGGGGAAGGCGAGCGACATGCTCGAACCCAGCGCCCGGAACTCGAACTTGTTGCCGGTGAAGGCGAAGGGCGAGGTGCGGTTGCGGTCGCCGCCGTCCTTGGGCAGCGGCGGCAGCACCGTCGCCCCGAGGTCGAGGAAGGAGGCCGGCGTGTGCGGATCGCCTTCGCCGCTTGCGATCGCCTCGAAGACCTTGTCCAGTTCGGCGCCGAGGAAGATCGAGATGATCGCCGGTGGCGCCTCGTTGGCGCCGAGGCGGTGGTCCTGACCGATGTCGGCGGCCGAGGCGCGCAACAGCCCCTGGTGCTTGTTGACCGCCTGGATCACCGCCGCGCAGAAGAAGAGGAAGTGAACGTTGTCAGCGGGCGTGTCGCCTGGGTTGAGCAGGTTGCTGCCCGTATCCGTCCCCATCGACCAGTTGTTGTGCTTGCCCGAGCCGTTGACGCCGGCGAAGGGCTTCTCGTGCAGCAGGCAGACCAGCCCATAGCGGCGGGCGACGTTTTCGAGCACCCGCATCAACAGCTGCTGATGATCGGAGCCGACGTTGGAGTTCTCGAACATCGGCGCGATCTCGTACTGCGCCGGGGCGACCTCGTTGTGGCGGGTCTTGACCGGGATGCCGAGCTTGCGCATCTCCAGCTCGGACTCGAGCATGAAGGCGAGCACGCGCTCGGGGATCGTGCCGAAGTAATGGTCGTCGAGTTCCTGACCCTTCGGTGGCTTGGCGCCGAAGAGGGTGCGACCGGTCGAGATCAGGTCGGGGCGCTCGAAGAAGTACTGCTCGTCGATCAGGAAGTACTCCTGCTCGGGCCCGACCGTGGTGAAGACGCGTTTGCTCTCTGTGTCGCCGAGCAGTCCCAGCGCCCTAATCGCCGAGCCCGAGAGCGCGTCCATCGAGCGTAGCAGCGGGATCTTGGCGTCGAGCGCCTCGCCGGTCCAGGAGGCGAAGGCGGTCGGGATGCAGAGCAGCGAGCCGTTCGGGTTCTCGAGGATGAAGGCGGGGCTGGTCGGGTCCCAGGCGGTGTAGCCGCGGGCCTCGAAGGTTTCGCGCACGCCGCCGGTCGGGAAGGAGGAGGCGTCGGGCTCGCCCTGGATCAGCTCTTTACCGGAGAAGCCGGCCAATGCCTTGCCTTCGCCGCCGGCCGGCTCGAAGAAGGAGTCGTGCTTCTCAGCGGTCGAGCCGGTGAGCGGCTGGAAGACGTGGGTGTAGTGGGTGGCACCCTTCTCCAGGGCCCAGTCCTTCATCGCCGCGGCAACCGCATCGGCGATCTCCCGGTCGATCGCTTCGCCAGCTTCGAGGCCGCCCTGCAGCTTCTCGAAGACGTCACCGGGCAGGCGTTCGCGTTGGACGGCAATCGAGAAGACGTTGGCGCCGAAGGCTTCGTTCTCGGGCAGGGTCAGGTCGATCGCGCCGAGGGCTCCCCCGTTGGCGCTCCACTGGGCTGCGGTCACGTTCTGCTGGCGGATACGGGTCATCGCTCTAGTCGTCCCTCGCTTGGCGTCGCGCCCGGTCGGCAGGCACGGTCGGTTACCGGTCTACTCCCTTTATAAGAGCCAAAAGAGCCTAATACCGATGGCTCGAAGATGCCTTTGTACTCGGGTACAAGGATCGCCAAAGCGGCTTGTACCGCCTGTAAACCCACAGCGCATCGCGTTTGGGTGGATATAGGGCCCGAACGCGCTGCGCTAGGAAAGCGGGACGGCCTGGAGCAGGCCGACAGGGTGGCGCAGGCGGAAGCCGTTGCCCGGGCGCATGTATTCGCTCCAGCCAGGGCCACTGCGATCGCCGTCGTCGGTCATCGAGGTGTCCCAGCGCAGGCCGGCGATGACAGCGAAGACGTGTTCGTGATTGGCGTAGATCCGCACCCAGCTGCCGGCGCCGCCACCGCCCCAGCGCATGAAGCCGGTCGAGTCGAGTGGCGATTCGAGCAAGCCGGCGGCGTGCATCACGTAGCTGACCGAGCCCGAGCAGTCATAGCCGGCCGAGTTCCAGTCGCGGTGGCCGCCGCCCCAACGGTAGGGACGGTGGCTGATCCGGTTGGCCGCTTCGATCATCGCCTTCACTGCAGGTGGCGCCGAGGCCGGCGCCGCGGCGCGCCCGTTTGGGAGCAGCGTCGCTTGCGGTACCGCGGCGCTCGCACTTGACGAAATCGTCATCAAGCACCCGCAGGCCACCAACAAAGTCGTCACTCGCCTGGGCATGAAACCCCTCTATCGGCAGTGCGATCGGGAGGCTTAAGCGAGGTCCGGCACCGCGTCGGCGGCGAGCAGCGCCCCCATCAGGACACCGAGGAGAAGGTCGCGCAGTTCCTCGCGCTCGATGTCGCGGTGCTCGACCCAATTGAGGCATGCCCCATCCATGAACCAGAGCCAGCCGCTGACCGCGGTTCGGGCCTTCGGCGGTGGCGCCTGCGCGTAGAGAGCCTCGAGGATCCGTTGCGCCGTCTTCAGGCGCACCTCTTCGATCAGCGCGCGGATCTCAGCGACGCCCGCGGCGCTTTGCATCAGGTTCTTGTAGGCGACCGCGTTTTCCGCGACCAGGCCCAGGAAGGCATCGAGGCTGCCCTTCAACTGCTCGACCGGGGGAAGGTCGGGATTGGGCTCCGTCTGCTCACGCAGCTGCTCGGCCCAGGTGTTCAGCGTCTCCTCGAAATAGGCCTGCTTACTGGGGAAATAGTGGTACAGCAAGGCCTTCGAGATTCCGACCTCGGCGGCGATCTTGCTCATCGAGAGCTCGTCGTAGGGATAGCTGGTGAAGAGCTCGGCGCCCCGTTCGAGGAGCTGGCGACGTCGCTCGTCGACGTCCAAGCGGCGGTAGGAGGGACGGCTCACAGGCGGGATTGTAGCGCCTTGCTGACCGATGGTTGACAAGATTGCTACGGTTATCAACCGACGGTCAACAAGCAATCCACAGAAGGGGAGATCTGATGCACAGCGAGAGATTTGACCAAGCGGGGGGCAACGGGGAGAACCCCCCGCCCGCGCCTTTCAATCCGATGTCTCGAATCGAGTTCGAGCGCCTCTTCGGCGGCCGCGTGCTGGCCTGGATCGGCGGCTTCGCGACCCTGCTCGGCATCGTCTTCCTGATGCGCAGCGCCGTCGACAGCAGCTGGTTCACGGAGGAGGTCCGGACCCTGATGGCAGCGTTCGGGTCCTTGGCGCTCCTCGTCCTCGGCGTCTGGCTGCACGAACGGAAGGGGCGCCTCGAGGTGGCCCGGGTGGCGGTGGCCGTCGCGATTCCCGGTCTCTTTGCGACAACCGTCGTCGCCGCCCAGGTCTACGACCTGATCTCGCCCGTCCTCGGCCTCGAGGCGGCGGCGCTGATCGGCGCCATCGGGGTGGCGATCGCGGTGCGTTGGTCCTCGATGCTCGTCGCCGGGGTCGGAATGCTCGGTGCCCTGGCCTCACCGATGCTTGTTGGCACGACGGGTGAGGGTGGCTCGATCGCCTTCGTCGCCCTGGCTCTCGCCGCCAGCGTCGGGGTCCTCCTCTGGCAGCGCTGGAACTGGCTTTCGCTTGCCGCCTTCGCCGTCTCGGCTCCCCAGTTGATCTCCTGGATTTACAAGAGCGGTTTCATCACATTTGAGGGAGTCGCCGTTCCCAGCGAGTCGTCCCTGCTGGTCCTCGCGGTTCTGAGCGGGTTCTGGGTCCTCTACGCCGCCGCGGCCTTCGGCTACGAGCTGCGGGCTCGGGGCGAAGAGAAGCTTCCGGTTTCTTCCTGGCTGCTGCTGCTCTGCAGCAGCGTGTTCGTGTTCTGCGCTGGCTGCATCGTCCTTGGCGACGACTCGGCGCTCGCCCTGAACAGCTGGATCTTCGGTTTCGCTGCCGTCCATCTCCTGCTTGGGGGTACCGCCATTCGCTTCGGCATCCACCGTGAAATCGGCTCGCTCTTGACCGGTGGAGGGATTGCGCTCGGCAGCATCGGTCTGGCTAACGTTTTCAACGGACCTACGCTGGTGGCGGTCTGGTCGGCGATGGCCACGGCCCTGGCCTACATGGCGACGCGCGTGGATCGCAGTTCCGTGCCGACGCTCTCGGACGCGCAGCGGCTGCTGGTCGGGGCGTTTGCGTTCCTTGCCCTGGGGATCGTGCACTTGCTGGTTGTCGAGGCGCCGCCCTACGCGATCGTCGATGGGGTCGAGGATCTCGGCAGCTCCTTGGTGGCAATCGCCTGTTGCGCGGGTGCGGCGCTCGCCTGCTGGTACTGGGGTCGCCAGATCGAGCCGAAGGCCGCAACCGTGACGGGCTTCATCGGCGCCGCCGGGTTCGTCTACCTCGGTTCGGTCCTGATCATCGACGCGATCGGTGCCAACGACGGCGGCGAAGCGCGCGAGATCGGCCAGGCCTGGCTCTCCGCCTTTTGGGCCGCAACCGGCCTCGGCGCAGTCGTCTGGGGCATGCGGCGCAATTCGCCGAAAACCCGCCTTGGTGGTCTGGCGCTGCTGACGGTCGCGATCGCCAAGGTCTGGACCTATGACCTCGCCGAGCTGGAAGAGCTGGCGCGGGCGCTCTCGTTCGTCGCCCTGGGCTTGTTGCTGCTGGCCGGTGCTTTCGCCTACCAGCGCTTCAAGCCGGAGGAAGGCGAAGGAGAAGCCGAGGAGCTGGAGCCGCAGGCATCTCTATAGCCTGCGGTCTCCGGCGGTCCGCGCCGCGCGAGCAAGCCAAAATCGGAGGAAAGCCAGCCAAATGTTCGTTTCCAAGGCCGCCGTCGTCGGCGGCGGCACAATGGGCGGTGAGATCGCCCAGGCGATCGCCGCAGCCGATATCCCCGTCGTCGTCAAGGACATCGACCAGAAGTTCGTCGATGCCGCGGTCGAGAAGGCGCGCGCCGTCACCGAGGGCCAGCTTGCTCGCCTGGTCAAGAAGGAGAAGCTGACCCAGGAGCAGGCGGACGCTCGCCTTGCCGAGGTGATGGGACTGGTCACCGGCACGACTTCCTATGAGGAGTTCGGCGACGTCGACTTCGTGATCGAGGCGGTGCCGGAGCGGATGGATATCAAGCAGGCCGTCTTCCGCGAGATCGACGCGGCCACGCCCGGCCACGCGATTCTCTCCTCCAACACCTCCTCGCTCTCGATCACCGAGATGGGCGAAAACACGCTGCGCCCCGACAAGGTCGTCGGCTTCCACTTCTTCTACCCGGCCTCGGTGATGCCGCTGGTCGAGATCATCGCCGGCGAGGACACCTCCGAGGAGACCGCCACGGTCGCCTACAACTTCGCCCAGGCGATCAAGAAGCAGCCGATCGTCTGCGGCGAGGTCCCGGGCTTCGTCGTCAACCGGATCCTGATGGCGACGATCGGCGAGATCTGGCGCGTCCAGGAGGAGCAGGGCCTCTCACTGAAGGCGATCGACGAGGCGATTGCCGCTGCCCAGGTGGCGCCGATGGGCCCCTTCTTCCTCACCGACCTGCTCGGCCTCGACACCGTGCTGCACGTCGCCGAGCACCTCGCTGAGTCATACGGCGAGACCTTCTACGTCCACAAGGGCCTGCAGCAGCTGGTCGCCGACGGCAAGCTCGGCGCCAAGTCCGGCGGCGAGGGCTTCTTCAAGGAGGGCGAGCAGAACATCCCCGGCGATGCCGCCCCCGACGCCGAGGAGCTGGTCGCGCTCTTCACCTGCCGCGCCCTGATCGAGTCCTGCCTGCTGGTCGAGGAGGGCGTCTGCTCGGTCCGCGACATCGACCTCGGGATGATGGCCGGCGCTGGTCTCGACCCGCGCCGCGGCCTGCTGCCGCCGTTCTGGAAAGCCGACATCGAGGGCCTCGACGTCGTGCTGGAGCGGATGGAGGGCTTGCAGGAGCGCCACGGCGATCGCTTCGCCCCGCCGCTCCTGCTGCGGCGCCTCGTCGCCCAGGGCCGCTTCGGGATGAAGGCCGGCCAGGGCTTCTACCCCTACCCGCAGCCCGACGAGGGCGATCAGGCCGAGACTGTGAAGCTGGAGACGCGCGGCGACATCGCGATCGCCTGGCTCGCCAACGCGCCGATGAACGCCGTCTCGCCCGACGTGATCCGCGACCTGAAGACGGTCTGGGAGCGGGTCAAGGCGGCCGACGGGGTGGGGGCGATGGTGATCGCTTCCTCGGTTCCGGTCGTCTTCTCCGCCGGCGCCGACATCAAGGCCTTCACCCAGATGGATGAGGGCGGCGGCGAGGAGCTGATCCACACCGCTCACGCGCTGCTGCGCGATTTCGGCCAGGCGCCGGTGGCGACGATCGCCGCCGTCAACGCGATCGCCTTCGGCGGTGGCTGCGAGGTGGCGATGGCCTGCGACGTGAGGATCGGCGCCGAGGCGGCCGTCTTCGGCCAGCCCGAGATCAAGCTGGGGATCATCCCCGGCTTCGGCGGCACCCAGCGGCTGCCGCGCCTGGTCGGTCCCAACAAGGCACTGGAGATGAACCTGATCGGCGACGCGATCCTCGCCGGCGAGGCGCTCGAAGCGGGACTCGTCAACCGCGTCGTGCCCGATCACGAGCTGTTCGAGACGGCGCTGATGTGGGGCCGCAAGCTCGCCGCCCAGGCGCCGCTGGCGCTGGAGCAGATCAAGCGCGTCTCGGGCGCCGGCGATCTCGACGAGGGCATCGAGGCCGAGAAGCAGGGCTTCGCCACCGCCTTCCGTAGCGAGGACGCCAAAGAGGGCATCGGCGCCTTCCTCGGCAAGCGCACGCCGAAGTGGAGCGGCAAGTAGGCATCGCCAACGGGGTCGAGCGACTGGCGGAGCTGATCCGCCAGTCGCGCTCGACCGTGGCGTTGACCGGGGCTGGCGTCTCGGTGCCCTCGGGCATTCCCGACTTCCGCACCCCCGAGACCGGGCTCTGGGCCAACGTCGACCCGATGGAAGTCGCCCACATCGACGTCTTCGAGCGCGATCCGGCCCGTTTCTGGTCCTACTACCGGCCGCGCTTCCAGTCGCTTGGCGACAAGCGCCCCAACCCGGCGCACGAGGCGCTCGCCGAGCTCGAGCGGCGCGAGCTGATCGAGGGCGTGATCACGCAGAACATCGATCGCCTGCACGGGGTCGCCGGCTCGCGCGACGTGGTCGAGGTCCACGGCTCGATCGAGACCTCGTCCTGCCGGCGCTGCGAGACGACCTACGGCCTCGATCAGATGGAGCCGCTCTTCGACGCCGATGGCGTCGCCCTCTGTGCCGAGTGCGGCGGCCCGGTCAAGCCCAACGTGGTGCTCTTCGGCGAGATGCTGCCCGAGCTGGCGATGCGCCGTGCCCAGGAGCTGGCGGAAGCGGCCGAGCTGCTGATCTGCGTCGGCTCCTCGCTCGCGGTCTACCCCGTGGCCAGCCTGCCCGCCGTGACCCTCGAACGCGGCGGCAAGCTGGCGATCGTCACCAAGGGCCCGACGCCGTATGACGGCGACGCGGCGTTGAAGCTGGATGGCGAGGTTGACGCCGAGCTGCAGGCGCTGCTGGCGGCGCTGGACTAGCTGACGCCGCCCAACCCCGCCTGCAGTGCCCGTCGGCTCGGATCTAGAACTTGACGCTCTGCGTTTTGCAGTCGGAGACGATCGTTTCCGCCCTAGCGCCGGTGAAGCCCGAAGCGCGAGTGCATATCTCGACCGCTTCCTGGCCACAGGCGCTGATCATTTCGGCGCCGACGATGCCGGCGACTTCCGACCTGATGCAGCCGCTTGCGGGCGCCGGGTTGCTATCGCCAACCGTCGCGACGACGACCGCCAGCATGGCGATCAGGGTCACGGCGAGGGCGCCGAAGGCGGCCTTGAGCTCCCGCGAGCTCAGCTTGTAGAGCGGCGTTGTCTGTCGTTCGTAGTGTCCTTCTAGTGGCATGGCGGCAGAGTAAATGCCTGCTCACAGGGGCGGTATCGCCACCGGGGCGAACAATTCGCGCCGATCTTTAGACACTCGTACGTAGTCCTTTCGACGCCGTAGCGACAGGGTCTAGCCAAGTCCAACTGGGTCTCGGCCCGCAACTCGAAAGGAAGCATCGGATAAATGGAATGGTTGAGCGAAGGCGCCAATTCATGGCAGCTCACCGCCGCGACCCTGGTAGGCCTGATGAGCATTCCGGGCCTGGTTGTTCTCTACGGCGGTGTTATGCAGAAGCGCTGGTCGGTGAACTCGATGATGATGGCGTTCGTCGCCTTCGCGATCGTGCTCATCCTCTGGGTACTCGTCGGCTTCAAGATGGCATTCGGGGATCCGATGCACATCTTCGGGGCTACCAGCGGCTTCTTCGGGAACATGTGGGGGAAGCCAGGATCGATCCTCAGTAGCCACAGCCTGCTCGAACAGGCGCGGATCGGCGACCTGCCGGAAGAAGAATTCCTCTTCCCGATGTCGACGCTGGCCTACTTCCAGATCGTTTTCGCGGCGATCACGCCGATTCTGATGCTCGGATCCGTGCTCGGGCGCTTCAACTTCAAAGCCTGGATCCCCTTCGTCGCCCTTTGGACTCTGCTCGTCTACACGATCAACGCCTTCATGATCTGGGGCGGCGGCTTCTTCGCCCAGCAGGGCGCCATTGACTACTCCGGTGGCTACGTGATCCACCTCGCGGCTGGGGTTTCGGGCTTTGTCGCGGCGGCGGTGATCGGGCCGCGCCTGCAACGCGACCGAGAGGTCGACGCGCCGAACAACCTGGCAATGGTCGCCGTCGGCGCCGGCCTGCTGTGGATGGGATGGAACGGCTTCAACGGTGGTGACTGGTACAACGCCGGTGAAATCGCCTCCGCCTCGGTGCTAAACACCAACCTCTGCACCGCGGTCGCCTTCCTGGTCTGGGTCGCCCTCGACTACGCAACCGGCCGCAAGCCGAGCCTGATCGGCAGCGTCAACGGCATGATCGTCGGCCTTGTCGCGATCACCCCCGGCGCCGGTTTCGTCAACGGCTGGGGAGCGATCATCATCGGCGTCGTCGCCTCAACGTTGGTCTACTTCGCGCTCAACTACCTCAGTCGCGTCCGTCCCTTCCGCAACGTGGACGACACGCTCGGAGTGGTCTACACACATGGGTTCGCCGGAGTTGCCGGCGGCCTCTTGGTCGGGATCTTCGCCAACAAACTGATGGCTGGCGAACACGAAGGCCTGATCTCGGGCGGCGGTCTGCACCTGCTCTGGGTCCAGGCGTACACGGCCGCATGGGTGATCGTGTTCTCCGCGATCGGTACCTTCATCCTGCTCAAGCTGGTCGGCTTGGTCGTGCCGCTGCGGATGAGCGAGGCCGAAATGGAGGAAGGCGACATCGCCGTCCACGGCCACGAGGTGTACCCCTCGGATGTCCCGTCGCTCGGCTACCCGGACGGGGTCGGCAGTGCCCGGCCCGCCGCCCCGGCGGCAGGAGGCGTCTAACCAGACGGCCGGGCTGCGGCTGGCAGCCCGGAAACGAGGAGACAGGAACCGCCCCCGTGCTCTCCCGGGGGCGGTTCCATTTTTGCTTCAGGTCGTCGTTGCGTCGTGTGAGCGGGCGACCTCGCGCAGGGTGTCGAGCAGGGTCGCGACGGCTGGCGTCACCGGCGCCCCGCGACGGGTGGCGGCGAAGACCTTGCGCACTGGGCTCTGGGGATGCAGGGCGCGGATGCGGATGTCGCTGCGCACGGCGGAGAGCGCCAGCTGGGGGATCAGGCCGACGCCGACGCCGGCCGCGACCAGGCCCTGCACCGTCTGGTAGTCGTCGCTCTCGAAGGAGACCCGCGGCTCGAAGCCGGCGGCGTGGCAGGAGCGGACCACCTGACGGGCGCAGGGACCGGAGACCGAGGTCTGCACCCATGACTCCTCGCGCAGGTCCTCGAGCCGGACCTGGCGGCGGCGGGCCAGCCGGTGGGCGCTCGGCAGGGCGAGGTAGAGGGGGTCCTCGAGCAGCTCGAAGCGGCGGATGCCGGCGGCGAGCCGCTCGCCGACGCCCTCGAATTCGTAGAGCAGGGCGAGGTCGAGCTCGCCCCCGCGCAGCCGCGGTGCGATTTCCTCCGGCTCGCCCTCGGCCAGGGTCACTTCGACCCCGGGGTGTCCGGCGCTGAAGGCGGCGATCGCCTGCGGCACCAGCGTCGCGCCGGCGCTGGGGAAGGAGGCGATTCGCAGCCGCCCGGCCTCGCCGCCGGCGATCGCGGCGAGCTCGGTCTCGGCGGCTTCCATGCGGCCGAGGATGCCCTCGGCGTGGGTGACCAGGGCGGCGCCGGCGGCGGTCGGCCGCACGCCGCCGCGGTCGCGCTCGATCAGGGTCGTACCGACCTCACCCTCCAGGGTCGCGATCGCTTGCGAGACGGCCGACTGCGAGTAGGAGAGCGCATCGGCGGCGGCCGAGAAGGAGCCGCTACTGACGACCTCGCGCAGCACGTTAAGGCGGGTTGCGTTCAGCATAAGTAAAGCTTATCGACCGCATAGGTATTAACAGTTGTGATTATCGAAGAGGAGTGGCAGCATCGGGTCGAACTTTCCGCTTGACCTCATCCCAGCAAGGAGATTTCCGATGGCCACTCGCATCATCGTTTCCTACGACGACACCGACAACGACCGCGACGCGCTCGCCCTCGGTCGCCTGCTTGCCTTCAGCGGCGCCGACCTCTCGCTCGCCTACGTGCGCCACGCGCAAGGCGGAGCGCTGGAGGAGAAGGAGGCCGAGGACCTGCTCGCCCGCGGCGCCGAATCGGTTGGCGCCCCCGACATGCCCCGCCACGTCGTCGTCAATCCCGGCACCAGCGTCGGTCTGGCCGAGCTGGCCGAGCGCGAGGGTGCAGACGTGATCGTTTTCGGCTCCGAGTACCGCACGGCACCGGGCACGGTCAAGCCGGGCATTCCCGCCCACAAGCTGCTGCTCGGTGGGCCGGCCGCGATCGCGGTCGCGCCGGCGGGCCTGCGCGACAACCCCTCGGTCAGCATCAACAAGATTGGGGTCATTGATGAGGGCGACCCAGCTGCCCGTCAGACCGCTGAGAGCCTCGCCGCAGCGCTTGGGGCCACGGTTGCCGAGCGCGCCGGCGCCGGTCACATCGACCTGCTCGTCGTTGGCTCGCGTCCTGAGTCCCCGGCCGGCAAAGTCACCCTCAGCGCTGCCAGCGACTACGCAGTCGAGACGGCGAGCTTCCCGGTGCTGGTCGTGCCCCGCGGCCGCCCGGTCGAGTTCGCCTCCACGGGAGCTTCGCCCAGCGATCCGGACGAGTCAGCCGGCCCCGCCGAGCCGGCGGCCGTCTAAGGCTCGCGCTTGACGACCAGGATCACAGCCGCGACCGCAGGGTCGTGGCTGTCGATCCGCTTACGGGCGTCGCTCCAGGTGGCTGGCGTCGCCTGCTGCCCGTCGAGCATGCCGGCGATTGCGGCCTGCGGATCCTCGCTCTCGACCACGAAGGCATCTGGTTGAGCCGGCGCCGGCGCCGAGGCCAGCTCGCGCTTGGTCACGTTCTCCGAGGAGCGCTCGGCGTTTGCCCAGCCTTGGCCGAAGGCGAGATCCGGCCCGCTCAGGTGCGGTCCCTCGAGGATCTTCAGCTGGCTCTCGGCGGGCAGCCACTCCTGTTCGCCCAGCTCGATCGTCAGCTCCTCCATCCAGGGAGCGACGACCTGGGCCAGCAGCTGCTCGCGGCTGAGGTTGAAGGAGCGGGCGTGGTTGATGCCGGTCCTGAGTTCGACGTGGAAGGGCACCCGACAACCATATGCTGACGACGATGGAGACGCCCCTGCCCGCCGCTGTCGTCTTCGACAACGACGGCCTCCTGCTCGACACCGAGTCGGTCTGGACCCGCGCCGAGCAGGACCTCTTCGAGCGCCGCGATCTCGACTTCACGCCGCAGCACAAGCGCGAGCTGGTCGGCACCTCGGCCGAGATCGCCGGGGGGATCCTCGAGCAGCGCCTCGGCGAGCCCGGCCGCGCCGCCGAGCTGATCGAGGAGCTCAACGAGCTGGTCGTCGCCGAGCTTGAGCACGGGGTCGAGGCGATGCTGGGGGCGGCGGAGCTGTTGCACCGGCTGAGGCAGCGCGGCACCCCGCTCGGCCTCGTCTCCAACTCGCCGCTGCCCTTCGTCCAGCGCTCGCTGGAAATCGTCGGCTTCGTCGACCACTTCGATGTCGTGCTCAGCGCCCACGAAGTGGCGGCGCCCAAGCCGGCACCCGATCCCTACCTCGAGGCCTGCCGGCGGCTCGGCGTCGAGCCGGGACCGTCAGTGATCGCGCTGGAGGACTCGCCGACGGGGGTCGCCGCGGCGCGGGCCGCAGGCCTGACCGTGATCGGCGTGCCCTCGCTGGAGGGGATCGAGCTGCTCGAAGCGCATGAGATCGCCGAGTCGCTGCTCGACGCGGTCGTCGCCGAGCATCTGGTCCTCTAGCTCAGTTTTCGAGGACGCGGCGGCGGCGCAGGACGCGTTCGCAAAGAGCTTGTATCTCTCGGAGGGCGTCAAGCTGCTCCGCGTCAAGGCTCCCTCGGAGGGCTGTATTGGCGAGCTCGCCCGCCTCGTGACGGCGCGACTCGAGGGTTCCCATGTCCTCATCGTGGCCGGGATCGCTGAGTGCACCCTTGAGCTCGCGCAGGAGCGCCTCGAGGCCAACGCGGAGCTGCAGGGCGGCCTCGCGGTTGCGTCCCGCGTCTAGGTCGGCGCGGGCTCGCAGGAGCAGGGTCTCGCAGGCGTCGAGCTGCTCGCGATCGCCGAGGACAGCCGCAAGTCGCTGCTGCGGGCGCAACTCCTCATCGCGTTGGCGCCGGCGCGAGATCGGGCCGAGGCCCGGGTCAACTTGGTGCGCCTCGGTGAAGGCACCATCGGCAAGTGCCTGGCCGCTGCCAAAGCCGATCCGGATTACGACCGCTCGGGCCGGGGTCACCGTCTGTGGGTAGGGGTCGCCGCTGGCAACCGCTTGCGCGTGCAGGGCCTGGTTGAGCTCGGCTATTCCTTGCTCGACCAGTTGGTCGATCGCCTCCTCCGAGCCGATCGCATCACTCAGCCAGGCAGCGGCGGCGGACTCGCTCTCGAATTCGTTGAAGGCCAGCACCACGGTTGCCCGCGCCACCGGCAACTCGGGCGGCGGCTCGCCGATCTCAGCATCCCTGGGCCGCTTGCGACGCCGGCGGGTAGGGGGAGGGGCGCCGAGGGTCTCGATCACGAGCACCTGCTCGCGCTCGCCGTCGCGGATCACGTAGCGGCCGTCGGCAACCGCAAGCGCGCCGGCAAAGTCGAACTGGGTGAATCCGAAGAGGCGGGTCAAAGACCCAATTCTGCCCGGGGTCTCAGTCGCCGGCGCTCGACTGGCCGGTGCCGCCGCCCTTGTTCTTGCCCTTGCTGTCGGGCAGCGCGTACGGCGAAGGCTTCGGCGAGACGCGGGGGTTCTTGATTTCGCCGAGGCGGTTGGTCAGTCGCTGCCACTGGTCCGGTTTGAGCAGCGCGTTGAACTGCTGGTCGAACGGGCCAGTCAGTGGGTGGTAGCCGATGTGCACGTGGTCGTAGTGATCGGGCAGGGCGAAGCTGGTTTCGCCGGGCAGATCCTTCGAGCGAAATCACCTGATGCGGATGCATCGTGCCCTGGAGTTGCAGGACGTCGCGAATCAGCTGATCGGTGAGCGTTCCGGGGCCCTGGTGGCCGGTCACCGGCACGCCGTCGATGACCGCGATGTCGACCGCGTCGCCGGTGCTGTGCTCCGAGACGTAGCCGGAGGAGCTCATGATGCTGTGGCCGCACTTGAGCGAGGTGATCGTCAGCCTGTAGCCCTTGGAGACCAGGTACTCGAGCACCGCCAGCACGCGCCGGTCGATCTGGCCGGTGGCGATGTCTTCACGGCCGCATTCGTAGATGTCGAGGGCTTTGTCGGCGAGGACGCGCTTTTGCAGCTCCTCCTTGGAGAGCAAAAGGACGCCGGCGCCGCTGAGGTCTTCGGAAAGCGGGTTCTTGCCGTCGGCCCGGTAGATCGCCGTTGCCTCGAGCAGCTTCCAGCCGTCGAGGATCGGCTTTGGGTCGATCTCGGGCGCGCCGCGGCCAGCCGGGCGGATCGCGAAGTTGATGTGCGGGTCGACGCCGTCTTTGGCGGAGCCGATCCGGCCGAGCACGGTGCCAGCTATAACCTTCGACCCGACCCTTAGGGTTCCGTCTTCGCTGCTGGCCGGGCTATCCACTTCAGGAGCTTCGCTGCTCTTGTCCGTGCCATCGGCCCGGCTCGGCAGGGCACGCAAGCGCGGCCGCAGGTCTTCACTCTCAACCGGCAGGCGCCGCTCCTTGCCGGTCGGCATCACGACCGAGCGCTGTTCGCGGACTACCTGGCCGAGCTCGGCGTAGGTGTAGCGGTTGCCGTAGGCGTCCTGGAGCACGACGTAGTGGCCGAGCCGCGGCGTGCTGCCCATCTTCTCGATCACACCGTCGTTGACGGCGACCACGGGGGCTCCCTCGGCGGCGAAGATGTTGATTCCGCGCGGCGTCGGCGAGGAGGAGATCACTTCGGAGGCATCGCCATAGGCTGCTTCCGCGCCGGGGGCGGCGCGCTTCAGCGCTTCCCGGGCTGAGAGGTCGTCGGCGTAACTGGCGTCGGCGGCGACCGGGAAGTGGGCGCCCTCGGTGAGGCCGGTCAGCGAGCCGACCAGGTCAGTCGGCAGCTTGCCGTAGGCGCGGGCGTAGCCAAGCACCTCCTGCACGTACCAGTCGGCGTGGTTGTAGGAGTAGATCGCTTTGTAGAGGTCGCTGTTGCCGCCGCTGAGCTTCAGGTAGTGCGCGGCGGCGCAGATCGCGTCGACCGGGTTGTAGGGGTCCTTCTTGCCGTCGCCGTTGGCGTCGAGGCCGAAGGCTTCCCAGCTCGAGGGGAGGAACTGCATCCAGCCGATCGCGCCGGCGCTGGACGGTCCCATGTTGGTGCCGAAGCCCGACTCGATCTTGTTGATCGAAGCCAGCACCTCCCAGGGAATGCCGTACTCGGTTCCGCAAGCCTGGTAGATCGGCAGCAGGAAGGGCGGGATCTCAAAGGAGTCGATGACGAAGTTGGGAACGCCGATCGGGGCCGGGCCAAAGGGAGCAATCGTCGTAGTTGGGTTGGCTTCGGTTGGCGTGCCGCCGCTCGAGTACTGGGAGCCGCCGTCGCTCGTTTCCGTGGGCAGCTGCACACCGCCGGTGGCGCTCGGGGCGATCGCGCCGCCGCCGGAGTTTTCGCCGCCGCCGCTGACCTCGCCGAGGTTTTCGTTGTGATGGACGTCGCCGCCGCCGGAGCCGATCGACGCACCGGACTTGAAGCCGCCGCCCTGCTTTGCTGGCGCCGCGGGCGAAGCTGGTGCGGCAGCAGGCGCTTCCACGCTGCTGTTGCTGGTCGGACTGGCCGGGGCGGGGGCGGCTTCCTCGGTGGGATCTTCCGGCGATTCGCAGTCGGGGTCTTCTTTGTCGATCAGGCCGTCGCCGTCGTCGTCGACTCCGTTGGAGCAGGCGGGCGGCGTTGCGGCCGGCACCGCTGGGGTCGTGGTCAGCGGCGTCGTCACTTCACCCGGCGTGGTCGAGAGTTCATCGGCTCCGGCAAAGCCGACTCCGAGCGCCGTAACGACGCCAAAGCTGGCCAGAGCGATGATCAGTGCAAGCTTGTTTCTCATATGACGGCGCACCTATACCCATTGGGCACGATCGTGCAGCACATATCGGCCCTCTCCCTGCGCAACAGGCTCGCCCAAGCTACTGGCTCGCAAACTGGTGCGCAACGGCCGGCCGCTGCCCCCAACAAGCCCTTAATCAAGGTCTCTCTCATGCCCCAAGCGCGGGAGGATTTCAGTCGAGCCGGATGTGCCGGTTAAGCTGCTGTCAATGAGGCGGCCAATTTGAACATGAACGCGGATTACGACGACCAAGAGGGCCTGCGCGCACGCAGCGAGCAGGCGATCGGTGAGTTCGCCCAGGCGCTGCTCGACAGCCAGGTGCTGGAGAACGCGGTTGCGGCCGCTTTTGGGGCCCGCGAGAAGGCGCTCGATGCTCAGCACGCGGCGATGAGCGCGCTCAACCTGCCCTCTGCCGGTGACCTCGAACGCTTGGAGCGCCGGGTTCGCTCGCTTTCTCAGCGCCTGGAAGAGGTCGAGGACCAGATTGACCGGGTCTCTCGCGATCTCAGCGACATCCGCCGTCGTCTGGTCTCCCGTGAGCGGGCCGAGGACGAAGCCTAACTCTCGACTTTAGGTTGAGAGTGCACCCGCGGCGGCCCTGCCCGCCCGTCGCTCCAACTGCTCGAGGTCTTCTTTCTTCAGGTTCACTTCGCTGTCTTGTTGCTCGCTGACGATTAGCAGGGCGGCGAGCTCAACTTCGAGCGAGGCGGCGCGGGCAAACAGCGGCGCTGTTTGCATGTCGATGGCGCTGACACCCACCTGCGCCGGGTGCTCTCCCGGGTGTGCGTCGACGCTGGCGATCGATGCGGGGCGCCCTTCGGCACCGAGCTCGGACTCGAGCAACCGGGCCAGACCTGGGTCGGGCTCGACGCGGGTTCCCAGTTCGACCCCGAGTGAGGCCGCACTTCCACCCACCGCGACTGCGTCACGGACGAGCAGCAGCTCGCCCAGGGAACTGTCCGGCTCAACCCCGACGCAGGTGCCGACCCGCACCGCTCGCCGAACGCCGAGCTCGGCGAGGTCGCCGAGCACGAGCGCGGCGCTGGGCCCGCCAATGCCGGTGGCCTGGATCGTCAACTCCCTGCCCGCCGGCGTCGTGCCGAAGTAGGCCCAGAGGCCGCGGGCGTGGTTGCTCATCTTCGGTTGCTCGAGCAACTCCTGAGCCAGCAGCAGCGCCCGGCCCGGGTCACCGACGAGCACCGCATCGGCAGCGATTGGGGCGGTGGGGCGGAGGCGCGAAGGCACCGCCTGACCCTATTGACACTTGCGAGAGTGACCGCGCCCAGATCTTCGCCATCTGTCTAATGCGTGGGGTGCGCTCCGCGGTGGAGGATTGAGCCAATGAAGAAGATCGAGGCCTTCATCCGCCACGAGGCGTTCGACCCGATCCGGGCCGAGCTGCTCGACAAGGGGCTTCCCTCGCTCTCGATCCTCGAGGTCAAGGGCTCCGGTCGCCAAAAGGGCGAGGTCGAGCACTACCGGGGCTCGGCCCTGATGATCAGCGTGCGACCGAAGCTGAAGTTGGAGGTCGTGGTCGAGGACAAGGACAAGGATTTAGTCGTCGAGGCGATCCTCAGGCACGCTCGCACGGGCGAGGTCGGCGACGGCAAGATCTTCGTCCTCCCGGTTGAGGAGGCAATTCGCATCCGCACCGGCGAGGACGGGGAGCCCGTCCTGCAGGCGCACGAGGAGTCGGAAATCCCGGCCTAGCGCATAGCCTCGCGGTCGATGGCCGCCGACGAACGGATATCCCTCAGCGAGGCATCGCGCCGGGCCGGCGTCTCGACCAACACGCTGAAACGCTGGGCCGAGGAAAAAGTGCTGCCGGTGCGACGCGGCCGCTGGACCGCGACCGCCGCCGCTCAGGCCCGCGTCGTCGCCCGCATGCGCGAGCGCGGCCACTCGCTCGAGGACCTCAAGCGGGCGGGTCGCGAGGGTCGCCTCGCCTTTGGCTTCACCGAGGAGCTCTTTCCCAAGCCGGAGGAGCAGACGACGCTCGAGGAGGTCGCCGCGGAGACCGGCCTCGAGCCGGAGCTGGTCGAGCGCATCCTCGTCATCCTCGGCACCCCCTTGGGCCAGGAGCGCCTGCTCAGCCCCGAGGACGTGCAGGCACTGCGCCATTGCGCCCGGGTGCTGGCAGCGGGTTTCCCCCTCGTCGCCTTTCTGCAGCTGGTCCGCGTCTACGTCCAGTCGCTGCGGCGGATCGCCGACGCCGAGGTGCGCCTCTTTCACCTCTACGTGCACGAACCGCTGATTCGCGACGCGGTGCCGGAGCTGGAAATGGCCGAGGAGATGGGTGAGCTGGCGGGCGACATCCTCCCCCTGGCCGCGCCGCTGACCGACTACCTCCACACCCGTTACCTGCGCTTCTTCCTCGAGCAGGACGTCGTCGGTCATATGGAGAGTGACCTGGGGATGGCCGAGTCGCAGGTGCACCACGTTCCGGTCACGCTCTGCTTCATCGACCTCACCGGCTTCACTCGCTACACCGAGGAGGAGGGGGACATGGAGGCGCTCGACGTGGTCGAGAACTTCGTCGAAACGGTGGAGGCGACGCTGCCGCCCGAGGCGACGATTGTCAAGACCATCGGCGACGAGGTGATGGTGGTCTCGCCCGACCCCGCCTCGTTGACCGAGTGGGCGGTCGGCCTGATGGGTCGCTTCTCCCAGCGCCCCCAGCCCCGCGTCGGCATCCACTACGCGCAGGCGGTTTACCGTGACGGCGACTACTTCGGCACCCACGTCAACCTCGCGCACCGGGTCGTCAACCGCGCCCAGGCGGGCGAGGTGCTGGTGACCGACCGCGTCAGCGAAGCGCTGGGGGAACGCGGCCTCAGCTGCGACCCGATCGGTGAGGTGAAACTGACGGGCTTCCCCGCACCGACCCCGCTATACGTGGTCCGCGCCGCGATCTGAACAGCGACTCGCGCGACACTTAGGAATATGGAGAACGAGCAGATGCTCGATGCCGTGCGGGAGGACGGGCTGCTGCCAGCAGACTCCCCCGCGGTTGCGATGCTCTCCGGCGGTCGCGACTCGGTCTGCCTGCTCGACCTCGCGGTGCGCCTGCTCGGCCCCGACGCGATCACCGCAGTTCACGTCAACTACGGGCTGCGCGACGACTCCGATGCCGATGAAGAGCACTGCGCTGCATTCTGCGCGCGGCTTGGGGTCAAACTCGAGTTGGAGCGACCCCGCCGCCCCGAGGGCCCCGGCAACCTGCAGTCCTGGGCCCGCGACACCCGCTACGCGGCAGCGGCCCAGCTCGCCTTCGGCCAAGGTGCTGTGATTGCCACCGGCCACACCGCCGATGACCAGGTCGAGACGATCCTCTACCGACTCGCCTCTTCTCCCAGTCGCCGGGCTCTGCTGGGGATGCGCAAGCAGGACGGCAGCTTGGTGCGGCCGCTGCTGGGGTTCACCCGCGAGCAGACCACGACCTATTGCGAAGAGCGCCAGCTCGAGTGGCGCGACGACCCGAGCAACGCCGAGGGCGGTTACGCCCGCAACCGGGTTCGCCACGGCCTCGCCGCGGCGCTGGCCGAGGTCCACCCGGCGGCGGCGCGCAATGTGCTGCGCACGGCCGAGCTGTTGCGCGACGAGGCCGAGGTGCTCGACTCACTCGTCGACGCCGAGCTTGGCGCCAATGGTTCGCAGCGCGGAACGATCGAGCTGAGCCGGCTGGCGGAGTTGCCCCCGGCCCTGCGCCGGCTCGTCGTCCAGCGCCTCGCCGACCGGGCGGCAGGCCGGCCGGTGCCGGGCGCGGCAAACCATGCCGATCAGGTCGCGGCGCTGCGCCGCACGGGTACCGCAATGCTCGATCTAGGTGGCGGCGTGCGCGCCGTGGTCGAGCGCGGCGTGCTGCACGCCGAGCGCTGACATCCGCAAGCGCCCGCTCTATCTAGACTGCGCGCGATGACCGAGCCCTCGATCGGCGAGACCCTCGTCTCCAGCGAGGACCTGCAACGGCGGGTGGCCGAGCTCGGTCGTCAGATCAGCGCCGACTACGCCGGGCGCGACCTCTTCATGGTCGGTGTGCTCAAGGGGGCCGTCCTCTTTCTCGCCGACTTGATGCGCCACGTCGACGTTCCTTGCGAGATCGACTTCATGGCTGTCTCCAGCTACGGCTCGCAGACCGATTCCTCCGGCGTGGTGCGCATCCTCAAGGACCTCGACGCACCGATCGAAGGGCGCGACGTGCTGATCGTCGAGGACATCATCGATTCGGGCCTCACCCTGCAGTACCTGATGCGCAACCTGAAGGCGCGCAACCCGGCCTCACTCGATGTCTGCGCCCTGCTGACCAAGCCCGAGCGGCTGCGCGTCGACCTCTCGCCCCGCTACCTCGGATTCGAGATCCCCAACCGCTTTGCGATCGGCTACGGCCTCGACCATGCTCAGCGTTACCGCAACCTCTCTTACGTCGCTGCGTTGGACGATTAGATGCCGAATCCGCCCTGGTACGCTGATTTTTCCCTGTGAGGCGTTTTTTCAAGAGCGCGGCTTTTCCGATCCTGCTGGTGGTGATCCTCGCTTTCGTTGCCCAGAAGGTGATCAGCAGCCCCTCGGACGGCCCTTCGCACTCCTACAACGAACTGGTCGCCTCGAAGGCGCACAACGGCCTGATCGCCGATGGCAAGGTCGCGGAAATCACGGTCAACACCAAGGACAACACGCTCGACGTCAAGCTCAATAACGACGAAAGCTTCTCGACGGGCTACCCGCCCAACACTGAGCAGTCGCTGCTCAACCTGGTTGACCAAAACGAAGTGAAGACCACGGTGCACGGCACCGGCGGCTCGAGCCTGCTCTCGCTGCTCACCTACATCCTTCCCTTCGTCCTCTTCTTCGGCTTCTGGATCTTCCTGATGAACCAGATGCAGGGTGGCGGCTCGCGGGTGATGAACTTCGGCAAATCGAAGGCGAAGCGGATGTCGGTCGACGCGCCCAAGATCACCTTCCGTGACGTCGCCGGGGTTGACGAGGCGGTACAGGAGCTGCAGGAGATCAAGGAATTCCTCGAGAACCCGAAGAAGTTCCAGGCTCTTGGCGCGCGCATTCCAAAGGGTGTGCTGCTCTACGGCCCTCCCGGCACCGGTAAGACCCTGCTTGCTCGCGCCGTCGCCGGCGAGGCGGGCGTGCCCTTCTTCTCGATCTCCGGCTCGGACTTCGTCGAGATGTTCGTCGGCGTCGGTGCCAGCCGCGTCCGCGACCTCTTCGAGCAGGCCAAGCAGAACTCGCCCTGCATCATCTTCATGGACGAGATCGACGCCGTCGGCCGCCACCGTGGGGCCGGCATGGGCGGCGGTCACGACGAGCGCGAGCAGACGCTGAACCAGCTGCTGGTCGAGATGGACGGCTTCGAGATGAAGGACAACATCATCTTGATCGCGGCGACCAACCGCCCCGACATCCTCGACCCGGCACTGCTGCGGCCCGGCCGCTTCGACCGCCAGGTCGTCGTCGACCGCCCCGACCGCAAGGGCCGCAAGCACATCCTCGAGGTGCATACCCGCGGCAAGCCGCTGGCCAAGGTGATCGACCTCGACGCGCTGGCCGGCCAGACGCCCGGCTTCACCGGCGCCGATCTCGCCAACCTGATCAACGAGGCGGCCCTGCTCACCGCCCGCACGGGCAAGCGCGAAATCACCATGCTGGAGCTCGAGGAGGGGATCATGCGGGTGATCGCTGGCCCGGAGAAGAAGACCCGGGTGATGAGCGAGAAGGAGCGCCTGATCACCGCCTTCCACGAGATGGGACACGCGATCGTCGGCCACCTGCTGGAGAACACCGACCCGGTCCACAAGATCTCGATCATCAGCCGCGGCCAGGCCCTCGGCTACACGATCAGCCTGCCCGGCGAAGACAAGTTCCTCACCTCGCGCGCCGAGCTGACCGACACGATGGCGATGACCCTGGGCGGCCGCGCCGCCGAGGAGATCGTCTTCGGCGAGATCACAACCGGCGCCTCCAACGACCTCGAAAAGGTGACCGAGACGGCGAAGCAGATGGTGATGCGCTTCGGCATGTCCGAGCGCCTCGGCCCCCGCGTCTTCGGCCACGATCGCGGCCAGCCCTTCCTCGGCCGTGAGTTCTCCTCCGAGCCCGACTACTCGGACGAGATCGCCCGCGAGATCGACGACGAGATCCGCCGCATCGTCGAGAGCGCCCACCAGACCGCCAAGGACCTGCTCACCGATAACCGCGAGAACCTCGACACGATCTCGAAAATCCTGCTCAAGCGGGAGACGATCGACGCCGAGCAGTTCATTGCCCTGCTCGACGGCAAGTCCGAAGATGAAGTCTTCGTCGACGACGAGGAGCCGACGCCGCCGGTCGAGCCGGCGCGGGAGCCGGAACGGGCGCAGCGCGAAGGACCAGTGGCGCAGCCGCGCCCGCGGCCAGGGTTCGCTGGCGGCGACGCTAGCTGAGGGTCGGGGCCGTTGGGTGGCCCTCGCCCTGACAAATGCCGGTCTAATTAGACCGGCATTTTGAGTATCCGCCAGTACGAGGGCCACCCAACGGCCCCGCTCGACAGGTAGCGATACTCCGGCCATGAATCCGAAGCTGATGGGCGTCGTCAACGTCACCCCAGATTCGTTTTCCGATGGGGGCCGGTACCTCGATTCGGGAGCGGCTGTCGCGCACGGCGAAGAGCTGGTTAGGGACGGAGCGGCGATCTTGGACGTGGGGGGTGAATCCACTCGCCCTGGCGCGGTCGAAGTAGACGAGGTCGAGGAGTTGCGCAGAGTCGAGCCAGTTGTGGCGGCACTGGCTGGCAACGCCACCGTTTCGATCGACACTTCGAAGCTTGTCGTTGCAAAAGCAGCTCTCGATGCCGGTGCCTCGATCGTCAATGACGTCACCGCTTTCAAGCGGGATCCCGAAATGGCGAGTCTTTGCGCCGAGCGTGGGGTGGGGGTGGTGCTGATGCACATGCCGGGGAACCCGCGGACGATGCAGGACGATCCGCACTACGACGACGTAGTCGATGACGTCAAGGCGTTTTTGGCGGAGCGGATGGAGTTCGCTGTCGGCCAGGGCATCGATGAGGAGCGGATTTGGTTGGATCCGGGGATCGGTTTTGGCAAGACGCTTGAGCACAACCTGGAGTTGCTGCGGCGGCTGAGCGAGCTGCGGGAGCTGGGACGGCCGCTGGTGGTTGGGACCTCGCGCAAGAGCTTTATTGGCAAGGTCGACGGGTCGGATGTGGAGGACCGGATTGGTGGTTCGATTGCCTCATCCGTGCTTGCCGCGGCCGAGGGAGCGGACGTGCTGCGGGTGCACGACGTCGCCGAGATGGCGCAGGCGCTTGCGGTCACAAACGCCGTCCTTGGGTAGGTTCCTCCCATGGAGGCACACGGCAACGGCTTCGATTCGCGCGTTGAGGTGGAGCTGCGCGGGCTCTCGATCTACACCCATCACGGCGTCAGCGACTCCGAGCAGGAGGTCGGGCAGCGGCTCGAGTTCGACATCTCTTTCGACGTGCCCGATTGCGACGCGGTCCTCACTGATCGGATCGAGGACACCGTCGACTACGCCGAGGTCTGCGACATCGTCGCCCTCGCTGCCACCGAGCGCAGCTACCGCACGCTCGAGCGCCTTGCCCAAGTGGTCGGCGGGCGACTGATGGAGCGCTACGGCTGCGAGTCGGTGCGGGTCCGCGCCGCCAAGCCGGAGCCGCCGCTGCCGCTGGCGATCCAGGAGGTCGCGGTCGAGGTCGTCCATGAGCGCGGCGAAGAGGTCGACGAGGACGAGGCGGAAGCGAGCTGAGCGGCGAGGTGAGGACCGGCTATCTCGGGCTCGGCTCCAACATAGGCGACCGCGAGTCACACCTGCGGGCGGCGATCGAGCTGCTGCGTGAGCGCAGCGTCGCAGTCGAAGCGGTCTCCTCGACTTATGAGACCGAGCCGGTCGGCGAGGTGCTCGACCAGGCCGACTTCCTCAACGCCGCAATTCGCATCCGCACCGAGCTGGAGCCGGAAGCGCTGCTCGATCTCTGCAAGGAGATCGAGGTCGCCCGCGGCCGCGCCCTCGACGCTTCCCGCCACAGTCCCCGCCCACTCGATGTCGACCTGCTCCTGCTCGGCGATCTCGAGCTCTCGACGAAGCGGCTGACGCTCCCGCACGCCGAGGTCAGCAGCCGCCGCTTCGTCCTCGCTCCGCTGCTCGAGCTCGATCCCGAGCTGGCGCTGCCCAACGGCTCGCGCCTCGACGAGGCGCTGGCAGCTCTGGGCCCCGGGCAGCGAGCCGAGCGGGTCGGCTCGCTCAGTTAGCGGCGGCGGTTCCGTCGCGCAGCTGTTGCAGCCAGGCCGGCGGCAGGATCGGCGGAGCTTTGCCGGGGTAATGGGGGATGACCCGCTTGGCCAGGGCGCCGGCGGGGCGGCGTTCGATCGCGGGCCGCAGGTCGTCGAGCTTCATCGCCAGGGCGAGACTGGGAGCGATCTGGAAGTCGGCGGCGTTGAGCTGCTCGCCGTTGAGGACCCCCGCCTCGATCCAGGCGTC
>CAWCJW010000045.1:0-111790 GCA_963795765.1 uncultured Solirubrobacterales bacterium | reverse complement strand
TCAAAGAGTCCGAGGACGGCAGCGGTGCGTACGCCCGAGCGGAGAAGGACCGCGATCGGGCTGAGGCATTTCTCGCGATAGCCGAAGGGTGAGGCGGGTCCTGCGCCCCTCCCCCGGAGGCCGTTGCGCAGCAGGTCGCCGCTGGCGATTCGAGGCGGGTCGCCTGAGCCTCCGGGGGAGGGGCGCAGGACCCGCAGCGCATCCGCCGACAATCGCGTAACCGACTTTGACCCCACTCCAGGAGGGTCAATCTCGGATGCGCGAGTTGCCCACGCGCGAAAGGCGCGTCGATGAGCGACGAGTTGGTGGCGCTCGTTAGACGGCTAGTGAGCTATGACAGCGCGGAGCCGGATGGAGTGCTGGAAGCCGCTGGGTTCATTGAAGGGTGGTTGGATTCCCGCGGGATCGCGGTGGAGAGCGATGACGTGCGGGGGCTACCGGTGCTCAAGGCCGAAGTTGGGCCCGCGGACGCGCCGACGGTCGTGCTGCACGGGCACATCGATGTCGTGCCCGCTCAGGCCGGGCAGTTCGAGCCGCGGGTCGAGGGGGATCGGCTCTACGGGCGCGGGGCCTATGACATGAAGGGTGGGCTGGCGGCGATGCTGCTGGTGACGGCGGCGATGCGGGATCAGGATGGGGTGCGGGTGCGGTTGGGGATTGTTGGTGACGAGGAGTCGGAGGAGGAAGTCGAACGCGGTTCCGATCATCTGGTCGACAGCGGCTTCCTTGGCGACTTCGCGATTACCGGCGAGCCGACCGATCTGCACATTGGGGTCGAGGCCAAGGGGGTGCTGGCGCTGCGGGTGACGGTCGAGGGGACTGCCGCCCACGGGGCGACGCCTTGGCTGGGCGAAAACGCGGTTTTGAGGGCGATTGATGTTTTCCGCAGTATCGAGTCGCTACCGTTCGCACGGCACTCCTCGGAGCTCTTCGACCGCCCCTCGATCAACCTCGGCCGGATCTTGGGTGGCGACGCGCTCAACAAGGTGCCCGACCGATGCGCCATCGACGTCGACATCCGCTACCTGCCCGATCAGGATCCCACTGCCCTGCTGGAGCAGGTGGAGGGGATACCCGCGGCCAAAGTGGAGCAGCTCTTCACCCGGCCGCCGGCGGTCGTCGATCGCGAGCTGCCCTACGTGCTCGCCCTGCGCGAGGCGGCGACGGAGCACCACGACGGCGAGCCGATGAGCGTCGGGCGCGACGGGGCCTCCGATGCAGTCTCCTTCCTGCGCGTCGGCGTGCCGGCAGTCGAGTTTGGCCCGGCCGGCGAAGGGCACCACGGCCCCGAGGAGTGGGTCTCGGTCTCCTCGCTGCACACCTACCGGCAGACCCTCGACACCTTCCTGCGCTCGCTTCCCGCCCGACTCGCCGCTTGAGGAACCGTGGCTGAGTCCGGCCTGAGCAAGCCGCCGCCCGCGGGCGACCACGAGCCGGCGCCGAAGCCGAAACGCTTCTGGTGGCGCTTCAGCTTGGGCTCGGTGGTGATCGTCGTCGCCGTCGCCGCGGCGACCTCGGCCAGCATCCTGCTCTACATCGGCAGCATCGCCACGGCGCTCTCGCACCACAACATCTACAACGCCAAACTGCACCGTTACCTCTCCCAGGTCAACGGTGGTGAGCCCGAGAACATCCTCATCCTCGGCTCCGACAAGCGCGCCAACCTGGCCGAAGACCCGGGCCGCTCCGACACGACGATCCTGCTGCGCCTCGATCCCGACCGCGAAGCGATCGCGGTGATGTCGATTCCGCGCGACCTCAAGGTCGAAATCCCCGGCTTCGGGACGGAAAAGTTCAACGCCGCCTATACCGACGGTGGGCCGAAGCTGACCCTGCAGGTGGTCAAGGAACTGACCGGGCTGCAGATCAACCACGTCGTCAACGTCGACTTCCTCGGCTTCGTCCGCGCCGTCGACGCGATCGGCTGCGTCTACACCGACGTCGACCGTCGCTACTACCACTCCAACGTCGGCGTGCCGGCCTCCGAACAGTATTCGGAAATCAACATCAAGCCGGGCTATCAGCTGCTCTGCGGCAAGAAGGCGCTGCAGTACGTGCGCTATCGCCACACTGACACCGACATCGTCCGCTCGGCGCGCCAGCAAGACTTCATCAGCTCGGCGCGGGAGCGGGTGCCGATCTCCAAGCTCGTGCTCGGTCAAAACGACCTGGTTGACATCTTCACCAAGTACACGACTTCCGACATCAGCGACACCGAGACGATGCTGCAGGTGATGAAGCTCTTCATCGCCTCGCGCAATGCAGCACTCAAGGAGGTCCACTTCCCGGCCGAACTAGGACCCAGCTATGTCTATGCCTCCCCCGAAGCGATCCACGAAGCCGTCGACAAGTTCCTCGGCATCGAAGCGAGCGCCGGGCCGCTAGGAGAACTCGACGAAGGCCGCAACGAAAACAAGAAGTCCGGCAAGAAGAAGCACAAGCACAAGAAGCCGCACATTGCCGCGCCAAAGCCGCCCGGGAGCGACGGCCTGGTGCCGGACCGCGAAGCCGGCGAACTGGAGGCAAAGAGCGTCACGCGGAAGGTCAGCGCCGGCTTTCCCGTTTTCTTCCCGACGAGGTTGCCTTCCGGTGCTTCTTACGTCGAAAGCAATTCCTATGAACACGTCCAAGACCCACGCGTCTACCACCTGCGCGACACCGACGAAGAGCGCCACGGCGCCTATCGCATGGTGGTCGAGTGGCCGCTCTCGGATGGGATCCACTACTTCGGCCTGCAGGGGATCCAGGGTTGGTCGGACCCGCCGATCCTCGATAGCCCGAGCTTGACCAAGACGATCAATGGACGGGAGTACGACATTTACGTGGATGGCGACCGCATCTCGCTGGTCGCCTGGCATCGTGGGAACAACTCCTACTGGGTCGCCAACGACCTGCTCAACACCTTGAGCAACGATCAGATGATGGGGATTGCCCGTTCCGCCGATGTAAAGATGCCCAATCCGAAGCGCAGAAGGGGGAAGTCAAAGCGATGAGCGCAGAGAGAGAGCCGATTGGGGTAATCGGGGTCGGCTGGGTCGGCCTGGTTACCGCTGCCTGCTTTGCCGAGGTCGGGCACCGGGTAATCGCCCGCGACATCCTCCCCGAGAAGGTCGAGTCGCTCTCGCGCGGCGAGATCACGATTCACGAGCCGGGCCTGGGCGAGCTGCTCAAGCGCAACGCCGAGCGGCTGACCTTCACCACCGACATGTCGGAGCTGCTTGAGGGGGCGAAACTGCTCTTCGTCTGCGTCGATACGCCGCCGACGCGTTCCGGCGACGCCGACCTCTCGCGGGTCCGCTCCGTGGTCGAGGACCTGCCGGTCGACAGCGACCACGTGCTGGTGATGAAGAGCACGGTCCCGGCCGGTACCGGCAACTCGATCCGCCGCGACCGACCCGGCCTCTCCTACGTCTCCTGTCCCGAGTTCCTCAAGGAGGGCTCGGCGGTCGAGGACTTCCTTCATCCGGACCGCGTCGTCGTCGGCGCCGACCCCGGCGATGAGCAGGCCGGCGACGCCGTTGCCCGCCTCTACGAGCCGCTCGGCGGTGAGCTGGTGCGCACCGACGTCACCAGCGCCGAGATGATCAAGCTTGCCTCCAACGCGTTTCTCGCCACCAAGATCTCCTTCGTCAACGAGATTGCCAACGTCTGCGAGAAGGTCGGCGCCGACGTCAGCGAGGTCGCGCGGGGCATGGGCCTGGATCAGCGCATCGGGCCGGCTTTCCTGCGCGCTGGCATCGGTTACGGCGGCTCCTGCTTTCCCAAGGACGTCAGTGCTTTGAAGATGCTGGCCGGCAACAGCGGCTACCACTTCCAATTGCTGGGCGCGGTGATCGAAGTCAACGAGCTGCAGAAGCGCCGCGTCGTGCAGAAGCTGCAGAATCATCTCGGCTCGCTGGTCGGCAAGCGCGTGGCGCTGCTCGGCCTCGCCTTCAAGCCGCACACCGACGACATGCGCGAGGCCTCGAGCCTGGTGCTGGCGGCGCGCCTGGAAGGGGAGGGCGCCGAAGTGGTCGCTTATGACCCGGTCGCCGACGGCGTCGCTCGTGAGCTCTTCGACGGGGTCGAGTTCCGCGACTCGGCGCTGGCGACGCTGGACGGCGCCGACGCCGCGATCCTGGTCACCGAGTGGCCCGAGTTCGCCGAGCTCGATTGGTCCGCCGCGGCGGAGACGATGGCGCGCCCGCTGCTGATCGACGGCCGCAACTTCCTCGACTCGAGCCAGCTGCGCTCGGCGGGCTTCGAGTACGAGGGCATTGGGCGAGCGGTTGGCGATTCCGTTCCCGCGGGTACTGCCGAGTAGTGCAGGCAATCGTCCTCGTCGGCGGCGAGGGGACGCGGCTGCGGCCGCTGACCGAGACCGTCCCCAAGCCGGCCCTGACCCTGGTCGACAGGCCCTTCCTCGCCTACATGATCGAGTGGCTGGCCGGCCACGGCGTCACCGAAGTGGTGCTCGCCTGCGGCTTCCTGCCCGACGTTTTGCGCGAGGCCCTGGCTGGCGAGGAGGAGCGCGCCGGCGTCTCGATCTCCTTCATGGTCGAGCCGGAGCGGCGAGGCACCGCCGGCGCGATTCGCTTTGCCGCCGACGAGCTCGGCGAGCGGCTCGATGACCGCTTCCTCGCCCTCAACGGCGACGTGCTCACCGACCTCGATCTGACCGCGCTGCTGCGCGCCCACTCCGAGCGCGGGGCGCGGGCGACCCTGGGCCTGCACCCCGTCGAGGACTCCTCGGCCTACGGCCTCGTGCACAGCGATCCACAGGGCGCGGTGCTCGAGTTCCTCGAGAAGACTGGCGAGGCGGTGCCGGGCGAGGTCAACGCGGGCATGTACGTGCTGGAGCGCTCGGTGCTGGAGCTGATCCCTCCCGGCGAGGAGGTCTCGATCGAGCGCGACGTCTTCCCGCGCCTGGTCGGGGAGGGCCTGCACGGGCTGCGCCTCGATGGCTACTGGATGGACATTGGTACGCCCGAGCGCTACCTGCAGGCGAGCTGGGACATCCTCGAGCGACGGGTGGAGACGCAGGTGCAGCCGACCGCGCCGGGAATGCACGTCGGCGCCGAGGTGCAGATTGCTGACGGCGCCACGGTTGGTCCCAGGGTTGTTCTTGGCAGTGGCTCCCGCGTCGAGGTTGGTGCCGAAGTGCGCGACTCGGTCCTGCTCGACGGTTGCGTGGTCGGTGAGGGCGCGCGGGTCAGCGGCTCGATCCTCGCCGCCGGTGTCGAGCTCGCAGCCGGCGCCAAGCTCGAAGACGGCGTGGCCGGCGAGGATGAAAGAGTGCCGGCCTGATGCTTGACGACGTCCTCGCAATTCCCGAGCACCTGCGCGACGCGCTCTGGCGGGTTGAATCGGCGCGGTTGGAGCCGGCCGAGTCCGCCGGCCTGTTGATCTGCGGCATGGGCGGCTCGGCAATCGGCGGCGATCTCGCCGCCGCGGCGCTGGGCGATCGCCTCACCCGGCCGCTGCTGACCGTGCGCGGCTACGCGCTGCCGAGCTGGGCGACGCCCGAGTGGACCGTGCTCTGCTCCAGCTACTCGGGCAACACCGAGGAGACGCTCGCCTGCTTCGCCGCCGCCGAGGCGCTCGGCGCCCGCCGCCTCGTCGCCAGCACCGGTGGCGAGCTGGTCGATGGCGCGCGCGAGAGCGGCGTGCCGGTGATCGGCCTGCCGGGCATTCTGCAGCCGCGCGCCGCCGTCGCCTACATGCTCACGATCGCCGCCGAGGTGGCCGCCCTGGCCGGCGGCGCGCCGGGCCTGCGCACCGAGATCGACGCTGCGGCCGCCTTTCTCAGCGAGCGCTCCGAGGACCTGCAAGCCCGCGCGGCCGAGATCGCGGCCCAGATCGAGGGCAGCGTTCCGGTCGTCTACGGCGCCGACCTGTCCGCGCCGGTGGCGCGGCGCTGGAAGGCACAGGTAAACGAGAACGCGAAGCTGCCGGCCTTCTTCTCCGAGTTGCCCGAGGCCGATCACAACGAGCTCTGCGGTTGGTCGGGTAGCGACTTTGCCGCTGTCCTGCTCGAAGACAGCGACCAGCACCCGCGCGAGCGCCGCCGCTTCGAGCTGACCGGCGAGGCGATCGCGGCCAGCGGCGCCAAGGTGATCCGGCTTGAGACCGAGGGGGAGACCCGCACCGCCCGCCTGCTCTGGGCGACGATGCTGGGCGATCTCGTCTCGCTCGCCCTCGCCGAGGCGCATGGCGTCGACCCGCTGCCGGTCGAGGCGATCGAGGGCTTCAAGGCAGCACTGGGGCGGCCGCAGGCCGCGAGCGCGATCGAGGAGGGGGAGGTTCGATGAGGGCAATGGTTCTGGCGGCAGGTCTGGGCACCCGGCTGCGGCCGATCACCTACGCGGTGCCGAAGCCGATGGTGCCGGTGCTGAACCGCCCGGTGATGGAGCACAGCGTGCGCTTGCTCGCCCGCCACGGCTTCAGCGAGGCGATCGCCAACCTGCACTGGTTCCCGGAGACGATCGAAGATCACTTCGGCGACGGTTCGGACTTCGGCATCGAGCTCTCCTACAGCCATGAGGAGCAGCTGCTGGGGACGGCCGGAGGAGTGCGCAACGTCGCCGAGTTCCTCGGCGATTCCTTCCTCGTCGTCGCCGGCGACGCGCTCACCGACCTCGACTTTGCCGCGATGCGCGACTTCCACGAGTCCCACGATGGCCTCGTCACCCTGGCGACCAAGCGGGTCTCGAACACCGACGAGTACGGCGTCGTGATCGCCGGCGAGGACGGCCGGATCCAGGGCTTTCAGGAGAAGCCCGATCCGTCGGAAGCGCTCTCGGACCTGGCCAACACCTGCATCTACATGTTCCGCCGCGAGATCTTCGACTTCTTCCCCGAGCCCGGCACCAGCAAGGCCGCCGGGCCCGACGACCCGCCCGGGTTCACGGATTGGGCGATGGACGTCTTTCCGGCGCTGCTCGAGAACGACGTGCCCTTCTACTCGCACGAGATCGCCGCCTACTGGAACGACATCGGCAACCTCGAGGAGCTGCGTGGCAGCAACCTCGATGCCCTCAGCGGCGCGGTCGAGATCGAGACCGACGTGCCCGAGGTGGGGGAGGGCATCCGCTCGGCCAGCCCACTCGACGGGGTCGAGGTCGAAGGCCCGGCACTGATCGGCGCCGGCGTCAGCTTTGGCGATGGCGCCCGCGTCCAGGGCCCAGCGATCATCGGCGACGGCTGCGAGATCGCCGCCGGCGCCTGGGTGCGCGACGCGATCCTGCTCACCGGCACCGAGCTGCCGGCCGAGGGGATGATGGTCGGCGGGATCGCCGGCCGCGTCGCCAAGGCTTGACGCTTTCCTGATCCTCTGCGCGCCATCGGTGCGCCGCTGCTCTGCACGATCGGGATGTGCAATCGCCGTTCGCCGATCTGCTCCCCGCGCTGTGCGCGGCCTGCGGCCGCAGTTGCCGGGCGAGGGCGGTGCTCTGCACACGCTGCAGTCGTCGCCTTGCCGAGGGCCGGCCGCTGGCTGGCCGGGGTGGGTCGGGACTTGACCGAGTCTGGTCCTCTGCGCCGCACGAAGGCGTTGCCCGCCAGCTCGTCAGCGCCCTCAAGTTTCGCCACCTGCTTCCGGTTGCCGAGACGATGGCCGCACGGATCGAGTGGCTGGCGCCGGTGAGCCTGCTCAGCGGCGCGATCGTGCCGGTGCCGAGCAGCCGCCTGCGGACGCTCGGCCGCGGCTTCGACCCCGCCGGCGAGATCGCGGCGGCGCTTGCCGAGCGGGCCGGCCTGCCGCTCTGCCCCTGTCTCGCCCGCAGCGATCTCGGACGGCAGCTCGGCGGGCGGCGTGCGCAGCGGATCGGGCAGCCGCCCCACGTGCGCCTGCGCGGCGAGGCGCCGCGCAGCGCGCTGCTGGTCGACGACGTGATGACGACCGGGGCGACGCTCTCCGCCTGCGCCCGGGCGCTGCGTGGCGGCGGGGCGATCCGGGTAGCTGCAATCACCGTCACCAGGCGCCCTTGAGAACCGCCTTTACGGGACGCTCGCAGGGGCGTAGCATCGACGGACCGACACCCAAGGAGGAAAAATGCGGATCGAGATACGTGGGCGCAACGTCGAGGTCACTGACGAGCTGCGGAGTCATGTGACAAAGCGATTTCGCCGGGTCGGTAGGCAGGTGTCGGAGCTGGCGACACTCGACGTCGAGATCTATGAAGAGCGCAATCCCTCGATCGAAGACAGCCACGTCGCCGAGGCGACCCTGCGGCTCAAGGGAGTGACCCTGCGGGCGCGCGAGGCCTCGCCCGAGATGGTCCACACGATCCACGCCCTGGCCGAGGACATCCGGCGCCAGGTCAAGAAGCACCGCGAGCTGCGTCGCAAGCGCACGCAGACGCGTAAGGCAGTAGCCCGCATGCGCGGCCGGACTGCATAGGAAATTCTCTTAGCTTGCGGTTCCCGGGCGAAGAGGCTGGGTGCCCTGTGGGCGAATTGATATCGCACGCGCCTGCGGCGCTTAGCGACAATTTGCCAGCGCGGCTGCGCCGCGCCTAGAAGCACGAGTGCAGCGGCCGCCTGCGGCGACATTCGCCCACAGGACACCCAGCCTCTTCGTCACGCAGCGCAGGACAAACCGAACTACCCAGGCGGCCCCGAAGCCCCAAGCTCCCCCGGAGGTCGGGCCAGCGGGACGCTTTGAGCTGAGGTTCCGAGATTCGGTGCGTGTCGATGGGATGGCGTACCCGCCATCCCCACCCACCTACGCCGGAACCCGGAGGCCATCCCTGAATGCCCTCCCGGCCCGACCCGACCACCCTCGCTACCCTTGAGCAATGCCTGCTGCAAGGGACATGGTCACGCGCGCGCTGCGTGTCGGCGAGGGGCGCAAGTTCAAGGGGTACGAGAAGCGCGCCGAGACGATCAACCGGATCGAGCCGGAGATGGAGCTGCTCGACGACGCCGAGCTGCGTCAGGAGGCCGACGACCTGCGCAAGCGCGCTGTTGACGGCGAGTCGCTCGACGACCTGCTCCCCGAGGCTTTCGCCCTGACCCGCGAGGCGGCCCGTCGCTCGATCGGCCAGCGTCATTACGACGTGCAGCTGATCGGCGGCATGGTCCTGCACGAGGGCGCGATCGCCGAGATGAAGACGGGAGAGGGCAAGACCCTGACCGCGACCCTTGCCGTTTTCCTCAACACGCTGGCCGGCGACAGCGTCCACCTCGTCACCGTCAACGATTACCTCGCCCGCCGCGACTCCGAATGGATGCAGCCGGTCTACGACGCGCTCGGGGTAAGCGTCGCGGCGATCCAGGAGGGTGATGACCACGCGACCCGGCAGCGCAAGTACTCCTGCGACGTCGTCTACGGCACCAACTCCGAGTTCGGCTTCGACTACCTGCGCGACAACATGGCCGACGCGCTCGAGCACTGCGTCCAGCCCGGCCACCCCTTCGCGATCGTCGACGAGGTCGACAACATCCTGATCGACGAGGCGCGGACGCCGCTGATCATCTCCGGCGCCCCCGAGCAGGCGGCCCAGACCTACTACACCTTCGCCCGCCTGGCCAAGCAGATGGACGGCGTGCAGGCGAAAGAGAAGCTGCGCTCGCTGGGTGAGTCCAAGGACACCTCCGAGGCCGAGCACGACTACGAATTCGACGAGAAGCACAAGACCGTCTCGCCGACCGAGAAGGGCGTCAAACGGGCCGAGGACTTCGTCGGCGTCGACAACCTCTACCTCGCCGAGCACGGCAGCCTCGTCAACCACCTGGTCCAGGCGCTGAAGGCGGAGTCGCTCTACAAGAAGGACAAGGACTACGCCGTGGTCGACGGCCAGGTGATGATCATCGACGAGTTCACCGGCCGCATCCTCGAGGGCCGGCGCTGGTCGGAGGGCCTGCACCAGGCGGTCGAGGCCAAGGAGGGCGTCGCGATCGGCGAGGAGAACCAGACGCTGGCGACGATCACCCTGCAGAACTTCTTCCGCCTCTACGACAAGCTCTCGGGCATGACCGGTACCGCGCTGACCGAGGCGACCGAGTTCATGAAGATCTACAAAGTGCCGGTGGTCGAGGTCCCAACCCACCGCCAGATGGTCCGCGCCGATCAGAACGATCAGATCTTCAAGACCAAGGACGGCAAGTGGAAGGCGGTGCTGGGGGAGATCGCCACCCGCCACGAGAAGGGCCAGCCGATCCTGGTCGGGACCGTCTCGGTCGAGGTCTCGGAGATGATCTCCGAGGAGCTCAAACGCCAGGGCATCGAGCACGCGGTGCTCAACGCCAAGCCCGAGCACGCCGAGCGAGAGGGCGAGCGGATCGCCCAGGCGGGCCGCAAAGGCGCGGTGATGATCGCCACCAACATGGCCGGCCGCGGCGTCGACATCAAGCTCGGCGGCGACCCGGAGCAGTCGGCGATCCACGAGCTGAAGAAGAAGGGGATCGCGCCCGGCGACGAGGGCTACGAGCAGGCGCTGGCCGAGAAGGTCGCCGAGCTCGAGCCGCTCTGCGCCGCCGAGGCCGATGAAGTCCGCGAGCTCGGCGGCCTCTATATCTGCGGCACCGAGCGCCACGAGTCACGCCGCATCGACAACCAGCTGCGCGGCCGTTCCGGTCGCCAGGGCGACCCCGGCGAAACGCGCTTCTTCCTTTCCGCCGAAGACGACGTGATCCGCCTCTTCGCCGGCGACCGGATCTACAAAATCCTCGACCGCCTCGGTCCCGTCGACGACGACGGTGAGGAAATGCCGCTCGAAGCGAGCATGCTGACCAAGACGGTCGAGAACGCGCAGAAGAAGGTCGAGGAGCAGAACTTCCTGATCCGCAAACGCGTGCTCGAGTACGACGACGTGATGAACGAGCAGCGCCGCATCGTCTACAAATACCGCCGCGAGATCCTCGAGGGCCGCGATATGTCGGAGATCGCCCGCGACGAGATGGAGGGGGTGATCGAGCGGCTGGTCGACGAGTACACGCCCGGCGATGTGCTCGAGGACTGGGACATGGCGGAGATGGAGACCCAGCTGCGCCAGATCTGGCCAATCAGCGTCGAGGTCGGCTCGCTGGCGCCGGAGCAGGTGGACCGCGAGAAGCTCAAGGACGAGCTCGACGACGACGCGATGAACGCCTACGACGAGCGCGAAGGCGTCTTCGGCGAGGAGCTGATGCGCTACCTGGAGCGCTCGATCCTGCTGCAGGTGATCGACAACCGCTGGCGCGAACACCTCTACGACATGGACTACCTGCGCGAGGGAATCCACCTGCGTGGCTTCGCCCAGATCGACCCGCTAGTCGCCTACAAGAACGAGGGCTTCGGCATGTTCGAGGAGCTGATGCACTCGATCTGGGAGGAGTTCAGCAAACTGATCTTTCACGTCGAGGTCGAGGTCAACCAGGACCAGGCGCAGCAGGCATTCGGGGGCAACGGCGGCAACGCGCCCGCGGCGCTCTCTTACTCGGGCGGCACGCCCGACGCCCAGCCTTCGGCGCTGCAGCAGGTGGCTGCCGGCGCCGGTCCGATCGAAGTCGGCGCCGGTACGGCAGCCGGCAATGGCGGCTCCGAGGTGGTCGAGACGGTGGTCAAGAGCGAGCACGAGAACATCGGCCGCAACGATCCCTGCTGGTGTGGCTCGGGCAAGAAGTACAAGAAGTGCCACGGTGCGTAGCGCGCTTTGAGCCACGATTCCGTACGCGAGTTCATCCGCGCCTTCAATGAGCGGGACCTCGACGCCTTCGTCGCCACGCTCGACCCCGAAATCGAGCTGCACGCATCGCGCGGGCTGCGCAAGGGCGCCGAGGCGGCGCGGGCTTGGGCGACGCGGGCGTCCGGCGGCGTGCAGCAGACGATCGAGCTGGAACAGCTCTACGAGGACGACACCGAGTCCGGCGCGGGCCGGGCGCTGGCGCTGATCAGGCGGGTCTGGCGCTGGGAAGAGGACGGCTCGACCGCGGGCGAGGACGAGATGGCCTGGTTCTTCGAGCTGCAGCGGCAGCGGATCCGCAGTTGGCGCCCCTTCGATGACCGCGAGGCGGCGTGGCAGGCGTACCATGGAGGCGATGGCAACCCCGGCAGCTGAGAATCGCGAGGCGACGGAGGCCTGGAGCGGGCCGCTGTTCGAGCGCTTCGTGCAATACCGCGAGCTCGTCGCCGGTGGGCTGGGAGCTCACGGCGACGCGGCGATGGCGGCGCACGCACCGCGGCCGGGAGATCGTGTGCTCGACCTTGGCTGCGGCTTCGGCGACACGACGCAGCGGCTGGCCGAGTTGGTCGGTGCCGACGGCGAGGCGTTGGGCATCGATGTTTCCGAGCCCTTCATCGAGCTGGCCGGCAAGGAGGCCGCCCAGGCGGGCGTCACGAACGTCCGCTTCGCCGTCGGCGACGTGCAGGTGACCGAGTTCGAAGAGAGCTTCGACTACGCCTTCTCGCGCATGGGGATCATGTTCTTCGCCAACCCGGTGCAGGCGCTGCGCAACGTGCGCGCTGCACTCGCCCCGGGCGGCCGGCTCTGTGCGGTGGTCTGGCGGCGCAAGCTCGACAACGAGTGGGTCAGCCGGGCCGAGGCGGTCGTCGCCCAGTACCTCGAGCGCCCGGAGGAGAGCGACCAGCCGACCTGCGGGCCGGGACCGTTCTCGATGGCCGACGCCGACACGGTCAGCGAGCAGCTCAAGATTGCCGGCTTCGAGAGCGTCTGCTTCCAGCGCTGCGACCTGCCGCTGAAGATCGGCAACGACCTCGACCACGCGGTCGAGTTCAACATGGCGCTCGGCCCGGCTGGCGAGGTGCTGCGCCTCTGGGAAGACCGGATCGAGGAGATCAAGCCGAAGATCGCGGCCGAGCTGCGCGAGACCCTTGCCGACCTCGACGGTCCCAACGGTGTCTACGCCCCGGCTTCGACCTGGATCATCAGCGCCAGAGCTCCGCAGTAACCTTCGCCCATGGCCGAGGCCGCGCAAACCGAGTCGGTACCCGCGCGGCTGGCCGAGATCCGCGAGCAGTTGTCCCTGCTCTCGGACTACCTTTGACCCCGCTTCGCTCGAAGCAGAGGCAGAGCGCCTGGAGCAGGAGATGCAGCGCCCGGGCTTCTGGGATGACCAGGAGGCCGCGGCTCGCACCTCGGCCGCGCACGCCCGCGCCCAGCGCAGGCTGAAGACCTTCCGCCAGCTCGAGTCGGAGGCTGGCGACCTCGACGAGCTGGCCGAGATGGCGGCCGAAGACGAGGAGATGGCGAGCGAGCTGGCGACCCAGCTGGCTTCGGTCGAGCGCCGGCTGGGAGAGCTGGAAGAGGCGCGGCTGTTCAGCGGGGAGTACGACGCCGGCGACGCCGTCGTCACCGTCCACGCCGGCGCCGGCGGTACCGACTCCCAGGACTGGGCCGAGATGCTGCTGCGCATGTACCTGCGCTGGGCCGAGCGCCGTGGCTTCGAGGTCGAGATGAAGGAGGCCTCGCCGGGGGAGGAGGCGGGGCTGAAGTCGGCCACCTTCATCGCCCATGGCGAGAACGCTTACGGCCTCTTCGCCGCCGAGCGCGGTGTCCACCGCCTGGTGCGGATCTCGCCCTTCGACTCATCGGCCCGTCGCCACACCAGCTTCGCCCAGCTCGACGTCGGGCCGCTGGTCGACGAAAGTGTCGAGGTCGAGATCGACGACACCGACCTGCGCATTGACACCTACCGCGCCTCCGGCGCCGGCGGCCAGCACGTCAACAAGACTGATTCAGCGGTGCGCATCACCCACGTCCCCACCGGTGTCGTCGTCCAGTGCCAGAACGAGCGCTCGCAGACCCAGAACAAGGCGGTGGCGATGCAGTTCCTGCGCTCGAAGCTGATCGAGCTGGAGGAGCGCAAACGGGCGGAAGAGCTGGCCAAGGTCCGCGGCGAGGTCAAGGACGTGGCCTGGGGCTCGCAGATCCGCAGCTACTTCCTCCATCCCGACCAGCGGGTCAAGGATCACAGGACGGGCCACGAGGTCGGCGATGCGCAGCGCGTCCTCGACGGCGACCTCGACGACTTCATCCGCGACTACCTCAACAAAACCGCCGCCTCGGCGGCGAGCTAGGCCGATCGCCGCTTCGCTCGTATACCTGGAGCGCCCGGCCGCGGAGAAGCCGCAGGGGCTGCTGGTCCTCCACCACGGCCGCGGCACCGACGAGCGTGACCTGCTGGGCTTGGCCGATCTGCTCGACCCCGAGCGGCGGCTGCGGGTCGTTACCCCGCGCGCACCGCTGACGCTGCCGGGCTCGCCGGGATATCACTGGTACCTGGTGCCGCGGGTCGGCTATCCCGATCCGGAGACGTTTGGCGCCGCCTGCGAGGCATTGGCCGAGTTGCACGACGGGCTCTGGGAGGAGACCGGGGTGGATCCACAGCGGACGGTGCTTGGCGGCTTCTCGATGGGCGCGGTGATGAGCTACGCGATGGCGCTGAGTGCGGAGCGACCTGCGGTCGCTGGAATCCTTGCCTTCAGCGGCTTCGTACCAACCGTCGAGGGCTGGGCGCCCAGCTTTGCCGATCGCCTCGGGACCAGGGCCTTGATCGCCCACGGCAGTCGCGACCCGGTGATCGGGATCGAGTTCGCCGAGCGCGCCCGGCAACTGCTGGAGGCGGGAGGGCTGTCGGTGGAGTACTCCGAGTCAGAGCTCGGACACCAGATCGAACCGGCGCACTTGAGTGCGGCGCGGAGCTGGCTCGACGAGACCCTTCAGCCGCGCTAGCGGGCCTCGGCCCAGGTGACGCGCGCCTCGCTGCTCTGGGCGACCTGCAGTTGCTGCACCTCGAAGGGCTGGCAGGCGCGCGGCGCTTCCGGCACGTGCACGGTCACCGTAAAGCGGCCCGAGCTCTCGACCTTGGTCATCTGCGAACCGGCCAGGTGCTTGCTGAGGCGGAGCACGCCGCTGTGGCCGAGCCGGCGCTGGACGCTGCCCAGGTGCGGGTCCTTCTTGGCACCGAACTCAACGGTTGCCGTCGCCGGTGCGTAGGTCGTGTAGCCGAGGGTGAGGCGCATCATCTTGCGGTCGGGGTAGGCGACCACATGCGCCTGAGCGGTGCGCAGGTAGCAGTCGTCAGCCGCTGAGAAGCCGGCGTCTTCCGCTTCGGCTTCGCATTCTTCTTCCACTTCTTCGTCATCGCTTTCGGCGCATTCGTCTTCAGATTCTGCTTCGTCTTCTTCTTCGCTCATCAGGATCGTCAGTTCAAGTGGCGAACTGGCCGTTTCGGCGTCGCCGAGAGCTTGGACCGGCAGCGAGACGGCAAAGATCGCGAGCAGGGCCAGCGGCAGTAGAAAACGGATGCGAAGCATGGCTCCGTAATCGGCTTCGGCCCATGATCCCTTTAGCGCTGAAGGGCGGGGCGGGCGGATTTGCGGGCTTCCCGGTTAGATTGCTCGGCAATGCACGGATCGCCACCGGAGATAGACGGAGTCACACATCGCTACGTCGATGTTCCCGGCGTTCGCCTGCACGTTGCCGAAGCGGGGGAGGGACCGCCGATCCTGCTCCTCCACGGCTGGCCGCAGCACTGGTGGATCTGGCGCAAGGTGATTCCGGCGCTGGCCGAGAGCCACCGGGTGATCTGCCCCGACCTGCGCGGTTTCGGCTGGAGCGAGGCTCCGGCGGGGCCGTACGAGATCTCCGAACTCGCCGCCGACATGGTCGCCCTGCTCGACCAGCTCGGCCTCGACCAGGTCGACCTGATCGGCCACGACTGGGGCGGCTACACGGGCTTCCTGCTCTGCCTCGACGAGCCGCGGCGCATTCGCCGCTACTTGGCCCTGGGGATCGTCCATCCCTGGTTTGAGCCGCCGAAGGTCTCAGCGCAGTCGCTGCAGCGGACCGCTTACCAATTCATTCTCGCCACCCCGTTGCTTGGCGAGAGCGTGCTGCGCTTCGCGCCGGGCTTCGTCAAGTTGGTGCTGCGTCGCGGCGCCCACCCCAGCATGGGCTGGAGCGAAGAGGAGCTCGACTGCTTCGCGCAGAGCTTCCGTCCGCGTGATCACGCCCTTGCCTCCTCGCACGTCTACCGCAGCTTCCTCACCCGCGAGCTGCCGCGGCTGAAAAAGGGCTTCCACCGCTCGCGGCGCAGCTCGGTCCCGACCCGCATCCTTGCTGGCGAGGCCGACCCGGTGATCCGCGCCGACATTCTTGCCGGCTTTGAGCCCTACGCCGACGATATGAGCGTCGAGGAGGTCGCGGGCTGCGGCCACTTCATCGCTGAGGAGCGGCCCGATCTGGTGATCGAGCGCGCCCGCGAGCTGTTCGGCTCCGCCTAGAGCACTCCCTCGAGCTTCAGCAGCTCTTCCTTCATTGGCAGGCCGCCGCCGTAGCCGCCGAGGCCGCCGCTGCTGCGCAACACGCGGTGGCAAGGGACGAAGATCGGGATCGGGTTGTGACCGCAGGCTGTTCCCGCCGCCCGCACGGCGCGCTCGTTGCCGGCGCTGCGCGCCATTTCCGTGTAGGTGCGGGTCTGGCCGTAGGGGATGCGGTTAATCGCGCGCTGCACCTTGCCGCGGAAGCCGTGAGCCAGCTGCCAGTCGATCGGCAGGTCGAACTCGGTCAGTTTGCCCTCGAAGTAGAGGTCGAGCTGGCGCCGCGCCCGCTCGAACTTGGCCGGCGCCTCGAGCACGCGGGGGGAGACCTTCGCGGCGAGCTCCTCCAAAGTCTCCTCGTCGTCGTAGTTGGGCAGATTGACGCGGACCAGGCCGCGCGGCGTCGCCGCCAGCAGCAGCGGCCCGAAGGGCGAGTCGACGTTGGCGTAGGCGACGTCGAGTAGGCCCTCGGCTTCGGCTCGCTCGGTCAGGCGCTGTAGGGATGCCTTCATGCCAGCTCCTTTCTCAGTCGCTTGATTCCCTCGTGCAGGCTGCGGCGTGCCGCAGCTGGCGAACAGCCGAGCGCGGCGGCGATCTCGGCGTGGGGGAGGTCACTGCCATAGCGCAGTGCCACTGCCGCCCGTTGCTTGGGGGGCAGGGCGCCGACTGCGGTCCAGATCCCGTCGTCCGTCAGCTCCGGATCCTCAACCGCGATCTCGGGCGGGTCTGCCATCGGCAGCGGCTTACGCCCGTTGGTCCGGTGATGGTCGATTGCCTTGCGGTGAGCGATCGTCAGCAGCCAGCCACGCAGATTCGATGCATCGCTCAGTTTCGGATAGGCGCGCAGGGCGGCCAGGAAGGTCTCCTGGAAGCAGTCGTCGGCGTCGGTGCGACCGACGGCGCCGCGCAGAACGCCCATTACGTCCGGGGCGTAGTCGTCTAGCAGTGTCTGGAACGGGGGCAATTTGGTCACTCGTTGGATTAAACGCTGTGCCACGGGCGGATGTGAGAGACGGGTGCCCCTCCCCTGAAGACCGTTGCGCAGCAGGTCGCTTGTGGCGCTTCGGTACGGGGTCGCTGAGCCTTCCGGGGAGGGGCACCCGTCTCTCCACTCGGCCGTGGTTGGCGCTTGATCTAGAGTGCGCGGATGGCCGAGCTTCGGGAGCTGGTGGCGGCGGCGCTGGCCGAGGATCTCGGCTCGGGTGACGTTACGTCGGAGGCGACTGTGCCGGCGGAGGCGCGGGGGCGGGCGCGGATCGTGCAGAAGCAGGCGGGCGTCGTCTACGGGCTGGAGTTGGTGGCCGAGACGATGCGGCAGTGTGGGGTGGAGGACGTCGACAATCTTGTGGTTGAGGGCCAGTGGCGCGACGCAGTTCCCGCCGAGGTCCTCTTCGCCAGCGGTCCGGCGGCGGCGCTGCTGGCGGCCGAGCGCACCGCGCTCAACTTCCTCGGCCACCTCTCCGGCGTGGCGACCCTGACCGCCCGCTTCGTCGAGGCGATCGCGGGGACCGGCGCGGCGATTCTCGATACGCGTAAGACGACGCCGGGGCTGCGCGAGCTGGAGAAGGCCGCGGTCTTGGCTGGTGGCGGCCGCAATTACCGCATGGGCCTCTACGACGCGATCCTGATCAAGGAGAACCACATCGCCCTCGCCGGCAGTCTCGCCAAGGCCGTCCACGCCGCCCGCACCAAACACCCCGACCTCGCCGTCGAGGTCGAGACCCGCAACCTCGACGAGGTCGCCTACGCCCTGGGCACCGGCGCCGACATCCTCCTCCTCGACAACATGGACCTAGAGACGCTGCGCGGCGCGGTGCGATTGCGCGACGAAAATGCGGGGACGGGCAAGGGTCCCTCGCTAGAGGCTTCGGGCGGTGTCGACCTTGAGACGGTCCGGGGCATCGCCGAAACAGGCGTAGACCTGATCTCGGTTGGCGCCCTGACGCACTCAGCTCCCACGCTCGACTTCAGCCTGCTGACCGAGCTGGCGTAGAAGGACAGGTACCTGTCCTTCTCCCCGTCTCACTTCAGCAGTCTGGAAAGCCGCCGGTCCTTAAGTACGCGCCCCCCCGTCTGCTCCTTCGGGCAATAGTTGGTCTGATGCTCGGAGAAGAACACAGCCTCGATCGTCGTCCCGCAACGCGGACAGGGCTCGCCCTCCCGCTTATGCACCCGTAGCGGCATCGGAACCTTGTCCGGCAGCTGCTCGCCGATCGTCTCCTCGTAGTGCTCGATCGCGTCGCTGAGGACGTGGAGCGCGCCGTGTAGCTGCTCGACCTCCGCGTCGTTCAGTTCCGACCCCTTCTTGAAGGGGGAGAGCCGCGCCTCCCAGAGGATCTCGTCGACCCAGGAGCGGCCGATGCCGGAGATGTCGCCCTGGTGGCGGAGCAGGGGGTGGAGGTGGCGGGGCTGGTCGATCAATGCAGCGAACTCGTCCAGTGCCGGCGGCGGCCAGGCTTCGGGGCCGAGGCGGGCAACGGCCTCGTCGTCGTTGACGGCGTCGCTCGGCAGCAACTTCGCCCAAGCACGCTGCTTCGTCCCGAACTCGCGCAGCCGCAGCTCGCGGCCGTCCTCCAGTCGCAGCAACACCCGCGAGGCACGGTCTTTGAGCGACGCGCGTTTGTCGAAGAGGCGCAGGCGGCCGGCCGACATCAGGTGGATCAGCAGTGCTAGGTCGCCGAACTCGACCACCGGCATCTTGCCGACCCGCCGCACCCCGCTGATCTCACGGCCGGCCAGCGCTTCCAGCGGCGGGTCGAAGGTCTTCATCACGTTCATCCCCGGAGCCAGGGCCGATTCCACTGTTACGCCACGCACGGCGGCGTCGAGTCGGCGGGCGGTGATCTCGACCTCGGGTAGCTCGGGCATGCCAAGAGGTTAGACTTGAACCTCGTTCATTCGACTGGCTCGAGGCACGAGGTGCCGGGCCAGCGAACATCAGGAAAGGAAGGGCTCATGCAAGAGCTCCCGACGATCCAACCCATTTCACCGGACGCTCTTTCGCCCGCAGAGATCGCTGCTCTGAGCGAGGAAGTTCGCGCGCTCGCCGCCGAGCGCAACGCGGTGATCCTCGCCCACAACTACCAGCTGCCTGAGGTCCAGGACGTCGCCGATCACATGGGTGACTCACTCGGCCTCTCGCGTGAGGCCGCGGCCACCGATGCTGACGCGATCGCCTTCTGTGGCGTCCACTTCATGGCCGAGACCGCCTCGATCCTCTCGCCCGAGAAGAAGGTGCTGATCCCCGACCTCGATGCCGGCTGCTCGCTCGCCGACTCGATCGACGCCGATCAGCTGCGGGCCTGGAAGGCCGAGCACCCGGGCGCGCTGGTGGTGATGTACGTCAACACCTCGGCCGAGGTGAAGGCCGAGACCGACTACTGCTGCACCTCCTCCAACGCGGTCAAGGTGGTCGAGCACATCTGGGCCGAGCACGGTGCCGATACCGAGATCCTCTTCGGCCCCGACATGTGGCTGGGCGCCTTCGTCGAGCGCGAGACCGGCCTAGTCGGCGATCCCGAGCGTCGCACCCGCTTCCACATCTGGGACGGCGAGTGCCACGTCCACGCCGGCATCCGCCCCGACGACATCGTCCAGACCCGGGCGGAAAACCCCGAGGCCGAGTTCCTGATCCACCCCGAGTGCGGCTGCGCCACGCAGGCGATGGAGTACGTCGCCTCCGGCGAGATCGAGCCCGAGGGCGTGCACATGCTCTCCACCTCGGGAATGCTCCAACACGTCGAAGAGAACCCCGAGGGCAGCTTCATCGTCGCCACCGAGAACGGGATGCTCTACCCGCTGCAGCAGGCAGCGCCGCAGGCCAACCTGATCGAGGCCAACCGGATGGCCTTCTGCAAGTACATGAAGATGATCACGCTGCCGAAGCTGCGCGACAGCCTGCGCGATATGAAGTTCGAGGTCAGCGTTCCTGCGGACATTGCGGCAGAGGCGAAGCTGCCGATCGAGCGCATGGTCGCGATTGGTTAGCGACAGATATTGTCCCCGCCCGTGAAGGAGCTCGCCCAGCAACTGCGCGTCGACTCGGTTCGCGCCGCCGCCGCCGCCAACTCCGGCCACCCGACCTCCTCGATGTCGGCTGCCGACCTGATGGCAGTGCTCTTCACGAAGTACCTGCGCTACGACTTCGACGCTCCGGAGAACACCGCCAACGATCACCTCGTCTTCTCCAAGGGCCACGCCTCGCCGTTGCTCTACTCGCTCTACAAGGCGGCCGGAGCGATCGACGACGAGGAGCTGCTGACCTTCCGCGAGTTCGGCTCGCGCCTGCAGGGCCACCCGACGCCGGAACTGCCCTGGGTCGACGTCGCCACCGGCTCGCTCGGCCAAGGCTTGCCGATCTCGGTTGGCATTGCGCTCGCCGCCGATCGGCTCGAGCACTCCGACCTGCGGGTCTGGGTGCTCTGCGGCGACTCCGAGCTGGCCGAGGGCTCGATGTGGGAGGCCTTCGAGCACGCTGGCTACGCGAAGCTGAGCAACCTGGTCGCGATCGTCGACGTCAACCGGCTCGGCCAGCGCGGCCCGACCATGCACGGCTGGGAAACCAACTCCCTGGCGGCGCGCGCCCGCGCCTGCGGTTGGGACGTGCAGGAGATCGACGGCCACGACCTCGAGGCGATCGACGCCGCCTACGGGCGCGCCCAAGAGGCCGATCGCCCGGCGGTGATCTTCGCCCGCACCAAGAAGGGCTCCGGCGTCGCCGCGGTCGAGGACAAGGAGAACCAGCACGGCAAGCCGCTGGCCGACCCCGAGGCCGCGGTCGAGGAGCTGGGCGGGATCCGCGACGTCAGCGTCGAGGTCCAGGCCCCGCCGGCGCCGAAGCCGTTCGAGGTCGAGCGCGCCGAGGTCGAGCGCCCCAGCTACGAAGTCGGCGAGAAGGTTGCCACTCGTGCCGCATACGGCGACGCCCTCGCCTGGATCGGCTCGATCGACGAGAAAGTCGTCGCCCTCGACGGTGAGGTCGGCAACTCGACCTACGCCGAACGCTTCGCCGCCAAGCATCCAGACCGCTTCTTCGAGATGTACATTGCCGAGCAACAGATGGTCGCCGCAGCGGTTGGCATGCAGACCCGCGGGTGGAAGCCCTTCGCCTCCTCGTTTGGCGCTTTTCTCAGTCGCGCCTATGACTTCGTTCGCATGGCGGCGATCTCCGATGCCGACCTGAAGCTCTGCGGCTCCCACGTCGGCGTCTCGATCGGCCCCGACGGGCCCTCGCAGATGGCGCTGGAAGACATCGCCTCGCTGCGCGCCGTGCTCGACAGCGTCGTGCTCTACCCCAGCGACGCCAACCAGGCGGTGCAGCTGCTCGACGCGATGCGCGAGCATCGCGGCGTCAGCTATCTGCGCACGACCCGCGAGGCGACACCGGTCCTCTACGGGTCCGACGTGAGCTTCGAGATCGGCGGTAGCCACACAGTTCGCTCCAGTGACAACGACGCGATCACCCTGATCGGCGCCGGCATCACCCTGCGCGAATGTCTGACCGCGGCCGACTCGCTGGCCGAGAAGAACGTCACCGCGCGGGTGATCGACCTCTACTCGATCAAGCCGGTCGATGCTGAGACCCTGCTCACCGCCGCCCGCGAGACGCGAGCGCTGGTCACGGTCGAGGACCACTGGGCCGAGGGCGGGATCGGCGAGACCGTCGCCGGCGTCCTTGCCGAAGCCGGTACCACGACCCGCCTCACTCGCCTCGCGGTCAGCACGCGGCCGGGCAGCGGCCCGCCGGCTGACCTTCTCGCCGCCGCCGGCATCGACGCCGAGCACATCGTTGTCGCCGCCGAGCGGGCACTGCAGCCCGCCCAGGCATAGAAGCACGCCAACGTTTCTTGATAATTCGGCCGCCGTACCGTAGAACTGTGCGGTGGCTCGGTTTAGGGAGACCGTGGCGGGGACATTGCTGGCCGCTGCCGAGTGGGCGCTTCAGCCCGCCTAAAAAGCATTGGCGAACCTGGTTCGCCGGGGTTTATCCAGCCCAGGTTAACCTCGTCTATTGGGCCGGCGATCTGCCGGAGGGCCTGAAGTCGGGCCTGCAGTCGAGGCTGTGCCTCGGTCTCATGCGCTCCCGCCACCATGAAAGCTTCCGCCGTGTCCTCGGAAACGTTCACGACGAGAAAATCCACGACGGCGACGGTCAACTGTTGCATCTCAATCGCGTTGCGATCGGCCGCGGCGGTGATCTGGATCAGTTCTTCACTCATTTGCCGCATCGTTCCGGCAAGGATTTCGTCCTCGAGCGTCAGCGACGCTCGTCTCATTTCCTTGCGCTGCCGAACGGCAGCGGCGGCAAGCTGACAGGCAAGGACAACGTCAATCAGCAAGATGATCGCGACCGCTGTCGCCAATACGGCAACCGCAACTTGGATCATGATGGGTCGGCCTTCTTGCCCGGGTGAAGACAGCGACGAGAAGAAGGCAATCCACGGTGGGCTTCCCAAGCTGAAGGCGGTCGTGCGGCAGGCGCCCTCGACATCCCTCTTCGCTTGCCTCCAGGCGCTTTCGGTTATATCGGGTTCGCCCATGTGTAGCAACGATATGCCGGAACCCGGATGTTTCTTGAAAAACTTGACCGCGTACCGTAGAACTAGTGGCGTGGCTCGGTTTAGGGAGACCGTGGCGGGGACATTGCTGGCATGCGCCGTGATGGCGATTGCCCCTGCGGCGGCAAGCTGCGCTGAACCGGCTGAACCGCCGAGCGAAGAAATCATCTGCGTTGGGGATAGCTGCCAGAGCCTGCCGCCGGAACCCGAAGACCCGACGCCGGGAACGCTCGTGCCGAACCCTGGCAACCCGCCTCGGCACTACGCCGAACCGAAGAAGCACGGCAAGAAGAAGCAGGGCAAGAAGCATCACAAGCGCCATCACGGCAAGCACCATCGTGGAGGGGCCCGGCGGGCCGAGAGATCGCAGCGGTGAGGAGCCGGGTTGCCCTGGCGCTCGCGACGGTCCTCCTCGTCGCGGCTGTGACACCCGCCGCTGCCTCGGCCTTCGATTTCCTGCCCGGATCCAACGGTTTCGACGCCAACATCTACAAAGCGACCGAAAAACCGGCAGAAAAAGCCGGCTCGCACCCCGTAGCGGCGACGTTCGAAGTCAACTTCCAGGAAAGCGGAGCGCCGGGTGAAGGCGGGCTGCGCAACCTCGGCGTCGAGATGCCTCCCGGCCTGATCGAAAACCCGCCCGCCGCCACCAAACAGACTTACTGCAAAGAAGCAGAATTCATAACCCCTCGCAGCTCTCCCTGGGAAGCAAGCCTTTCCGGCGAGAGCTGCAAAGACAAGACCCAGATTGGCGTCGTCACCGTGCGCTCCGCCGCTGGGGGTGGCAGCGAACGGACCTTCGGGCTCTTCAACCTCGAAGCTCAGCCGGGCGAGCCCGCCGAGCTCGGCGCCAGGCCGTTTGGCCAGCCACTCGTCTTCGTGCCGTCGATTCGCCAGGCCGAGGGCGAATACGGGACTACGCTGAAGGCGACGAACGTGCCCGAATCGCTGCACGTATCGGGATTGACCGTGACGATCTGGGGGGTTCCTTGGTCGGTGATCAACAACGACCAGCGCGGCAACTGCCTCAATGAGCTCGAAGCCGGCATTCGGTTGGGCCAAATGTTCGGTCGGACCGCCGAAAGACAGCGAATTCGCCCCGCGCGCCTACCTGACCATGCCAACCTCGTGCGAAGAGCCGATGAACTTTGCCGTCACCGCTGACTCCTGGCTGCAGGGCAGCGAAGTGGGCCGGAAAACGCTGGGGAAGCCGACCCTGTCCGGCTGCGAAGAACTCGAATTCGAACCGCGCGCGACGGCCCAGCTGAGCGATCCGCGGGCGTCGTCACCGTCCGGCTACGACTTTCACATCTTGGTCGATACGGAAGGCGTAACCGATCCGGTTCGCCGCGCCCCGGCGCCGGTGCGCAAGGCGGTGGTGGCGCTGCCCGACGGGGTGACGATCAATCCCTCGGTCGGGTCAGGCCTGGGGGTCTGCACGACGGCTCAGTACGCGGCGGAGACTCCCTCTTCGCTGTTCGGCGCCGGCTGTCCGGCCGAATCGAAGATCGGCGATTTTCGGGTCAGGACCCCGATCATCTCCGGCGCGATCAACGGCTCGATCTTCCTCGCGGCACCACATGACAACCCCTCCGGAAGCCTGATCGCCGTCTACCTGGTCGCCAAGTCGATCGAACGCGGCATCCTGGTCAAGGTCGCGGGGGAACTGAAGGCGGATCCGAGCAGCGGCAACCTCACGGCCGTCTTCGACAAGCTGCCCCAACTGCCCTACTCCGATCTGGAAATCCACTTTCGCGAAGGGCAGCGAAGCCCACTCGCCACGCCGACCGCTTGCGGCGGCATCTCTACCGAGGCCGATCTGACGCCCTGGAATGACCCCGGCTTGGTGCGGCATAAATCGATGGCGGCCGCGATTACCGCGGGTGCGGGCGGCGGTCCTTGTCCGGCCGGCTTGGCGCCCTTCGCGCCGCAGGCGGTGGCCGGCATGCTCAACTCTCGCGCCAGCGCCTACACGCCCTTCTACCTCCACCTGACGCGGAAAACGACCGAACAGGAGATCGTTTCCTACTCGGCCCAGTTCCCACCTGGGTTGTTGGCGAAAATCGCCGGCATCCCCTACTGCCCCGATGCGGGGATCGAAGCTGCGCGCCACCGCTCCGGGGTGGCCGAGCGCGATCACCCGTCCTGTCCCGCGGCGAGCCTGATCGGACATACCTATTCGGGCTACGGGGTTGGCTCGGTGCTTGCCTACGCGCCCGGCAACCTCTACCTCGCCGGCCCCTACCGTGGCTCGGCCTTCTCGGTCGTCGCGATCGACTCCGCCCTGGTCGGGCCCTTCGATCTCGGCGTGGTGATCATCCGCTCGGCGGTGCGCATCGACCCGGAAACGGCACAGGCCTCGATCGACGCCACCGGGACCGATCCGATCCCGCACATCATCGACGGCATCCCGATCCACCTGCGCGACGTCCGCGCCTACATCGACCGGTCGAGCTTCACCCTCAACCCGACCAGCTGCGAACCGTTCAAGGTCGCCTCGGCCCTGAACGGGGCCGGCCAGCGTTTCGCCGACCGCTCCGACGACACGCTGGCCGTTGCCACTGCGCCCTTCCAGGCCTTCGATTGCGCCTCGCTTGGGTTTCGGCCACGGATCGGCCTGAAGCTGAAGGGTGGGTCCAAACGTGGCGACTACCCGTCGCTGAGGGTCACGGTGCGCCCCTACGCCAGCGACGCCAACATCGCTTCCTCACAGGTACGGCTGCCGGCCTCACTCTTCCTCGACCAGTCGCGGATCCGGACGATCTGCACCCGAACCCAGTTCGCCGCCGACCGCTGTCCTGCGGGCTCCATCTACGGTCATGTGCGCGCCTTCACGCCGCTGTTGGAAGCGCCAATGGAAGGGCCGGCCTACCTGCGCTCGTCCAGCAATACCCTGCCCGACCTCGTCTTCGCCCTGCGCGGGCACGGGATCGAGGTCGACGTCGCCGGTCGCATCGACGCTTTCAAGGGCGGCATCCGCGGCACCTTCCCGACGATTCCCGATGCGCCGGTGAGCAAGTTCGTGCTGAAGATGAACGGCGGCAAGCGCGGGATCCTGGTCAACGCGGAAAACGTCTGCAGGGCGAAGCAACTTGCCACGGCCCGGTTTCTCGGCCACGCCAACCGGGGCTGGCGCCTGCACCCTGAAGTCAAAGCCGATTGCGGCAAGAGAAAGAAGAAAGGGCGTGGACACCGATGAGGATCAAGGCGATCTTGGGGCTCGTTGTCTGTCTGCTGGTCTCGGGGCTCGCGGTCGGAGTAGTTGGGGCCTCGGCCTACCGCGCGACTCTGTTCCCGGAAGGTGGCTCCACAAAAGAAGAAAGCTGGCTGCCCCCGGCCAGGCTCGTAAACCTTCCTGAAAACCAGATCGAAGGCGCCTGCGGCGTGGCCGTGGCGTCGGCGTCGCAGACCCTCTACGTCGCCGACTACTACCACCGGGCCATCGATGACTTCAGCCTCGCCGGCGTCTTCCAGGGCTCCTTGGTCCTCTCGGGTGGTGACCCGTTCACTGAAATCAACGAACAAGACGCCGTCTGCGGACTGGCGGTGGACGCGGCCGGCAATCGCTATGGCAGCGAACTTCACCAGGCGGTCCTCACCCTGCCTGGCCAAGAAGTGGTCGATCCCGGTCCCTCGACCGGGATCGCCGTCGACGGTGCTGGCAACCTCTATGTAGACGATCGGACCTATGTGGCCGTCTACGACGCTCCGGTCGCGCCGGGGGATACCCCCGCCGAGAAAATCGGACCCGGCAGCCTCGGCAGTGCCTACGGCGTCGCGGTCGACTCCAAAGGCGGTCGGGTCTACGTTGCAGATGCTGCTGACGACGAGGTCAAGGTCTTCGAACCCGCGGTCAAACTGACCGAACCGGTGGCGACGATCGACGGGCCAGCGGGATCGCAATTCGGCTCGCTAATCGATGCGGCGCTTGCCGTTGACACCAGCGAAGGCGCAGGTAAAGGACATCTGCTCGTGGTCGAAAACACCGAACCCGGCGCCGAGAACCCGGGAGCCGCGATCTACGAGTTCGATTCCTCCGGTGGCTACCTCGATCGGCTGAAAAACCGCGTTTACGGGGTGCGCGGGGCGCCGCGAACCGGGCCGTTCTTCGGCGAACCGTCCGGCCTCGCAGTCGATCCCGAAACGGGCGACCTCTACGTCACCACCGGCAACGGCGTCGAATCGAACCTGCTCAAGTACGGGCCGTTCGAACCAGTTGCACCATCGTCGGTGTTCGAAGCTCAATCGCAGCCCCCGGCAGCGGCGGCCGCGGTACGCGCGAGCACCGTGGGCTCGGCGCCTGCCGCCGCTGGGAAAGCGGCACGGCGAGCGGGAGCGACTGCCTCGGTCGTCGTCCAGCGCGGACCGGTGCGGGTCAACTTCGACGGCAAGTTGACTCCCCACGCGCTTCCCCGCCACGGCTCGGCTCCGGTCGGCATCGCCGTCGACGCTCGCATCTCGGGTACCAAAGGTGGAGATCCACCACAGCTGCGGCGGATCGCGATCCAGATCAATCGCAATGGCCACTTCAGCGCCAAGGGATTGCCGGTTTGCCAGGAAGACGCGATCCAGCCGTCAACGACGGCGGGAGCCCGGGCGGCCTGCGGCAAGGCGCTGGTCGGTGAAGGGCACTTTGCCGCCAACGTGAAGCTGCCCGAGCAATCGCCGTTCCCCTCGAGCGGCAAGGTGCTTGCTTTCAACGGGCGCCTACACGGCAAGCCGGCGATCCTCGCGCACATCTACGGAACCCAGCCAGTGCCGACCTCTTACGTGCTGCCCTTCTCGATCAGGGACTCGCGCGGCACTTACGGAACCGTGCTTGAAACGTCATTTCCCCACGCGACCGGCAACTGGGGCTATGTCACCGGGCTCGAAATGAAGCTTCGCCGCAGCTTCCGCTACCGCGGCAAGCAGCGCAGTTACCTCAGCGCCGGTTGCCCTGCCCCGGCCGGCTTTCCCGGCGCCGCCTTTCCCCTGGCGCGCACGAGTTTCGCCTTTGCTGGCGGGATGACCCTGGTCTCGGTCCTCAACCGGAGCTGCAAGGCAAAGGGTTAGTAGGGCTTGGCGAAACCCCCGCGCACGCCTGGCGGCGGCGGACGCGGCGCGGTACAGCGTCCTCAGTCGGCCAAATAGCGCTGCTATTTGGCCTCCCTGCGTCCTTGTCCCGCTTGGTCCGGCGCTCGCCAGCCGCACACGCGGGTTTCGCCAAGCCCTACTACTGGGCGCAGAATTGCGCGCCCGACAGGGCGCAGGAGTCACCCTGTACTCGCAGAAGGGTCCGCGGGTATGGCCAGATCGAGAAAGCAAAAGACGGGCGGCTCCGAGCCGCAGCGACGGCGGCCGGGAGGCAAGCCGATCATCGAGCTGCGCGATGTGACCAAGGTCTACCCGGGCGGCCACATGGCGCTCGACCGGGTCTCGCTGGCCGTTGACCGCGGTGAGTTCGTCTTCCTCGTCGGCCCGACCGGCTGCGGCAAGTCGACCCTGATCAAGACGCTGATCCGCGACGAGGCGGCCACCGACGGCACCGTCCGCATCGCCGGCCGCGACATCGGCGCCCTGCCGCAGAAGAAAATCCCGCAGCTGCGGCGCAACATCGGCACCGTCTTCCAGGACTTCAAGCTGCTCCCCGACCGCACCGTCTACGACAACGTCGCCTACGCGCTGCAGGTGATCGGCGCCTCGCGCAGCCAGATTCGCACCCAGGTGCCGGAGACGCTGCGCCTCGTCGGCCTCTCGACCAAGCTGCGCAGCTATCCGGACCAACTTTCCGGTGGCGAGCAGCAGCGCGTCTCGATCGCTCGTGCCTTCGTCAACCACCCGCCGCTGCTGCTCGCCGACGAGCCCAGCGGCAACCTCGACCCGGTCACCTCGATCGGCGTCATGCAGCTGCTCTACCGGATCAACAAGACCGGCACGACCGTGGTCGTCGTCACCCACGACCGCGAGATGGTCGACAACATGCGCCGCCGCGTGATCGAGCTCTACGAGGGCCGCGTCGTCCGCGACGAGGTCAGCGGCGGCTACACCGAGGAGTCGACGACCGAGTTCGGCGTGCGCATGCGGGCCGAGATGGGCGTCGCCCCCGAGGGCCAGACCAACGGACACGACGCGCTGATCTAAATGTCCCGATTCTTCTTCTTCACCCAGGAGGCGTTCCGCGCCCTGCGCCGCAACGGCGCCCCGAGCATGGCGGCGATCGTCACCACGGTCACCACCGTGATCCTGCTCGGCGTGCTGATCCCGGTCTTCCAGACCACGCAGGCGAAGAGCGAATCGGTGCGCGAAAGCCTCGAGTTCCGGGTGGCGCTCTACGACGACGCCACCCAGGGCGAAATCTCCGCCCTGCAAGGCAAGCTGGAAGCGATCCCCCACGTTGCCTCGGTCGCCTTCGTCAGCAAGGGCAAAGCGCTGGCCGAACTTGAAAAGGACCTCGGCAAGAGCAAGAGCGAAGACCTGCTCGCCCAGCTGCACGACAACCCGCTGCCGGCCAACTTCCAGATCAAGGCCGACGACGCGAGCAACCTCGACGCGGTCCGCGCCGCGGTCACGCCACCGGGCCCCAACGGCAAGCCGCAGCCGATCTCGCCGATCATCCAGGACGTCTTCGACCGCCAGCAGGAGTCCCAGCAGATCGAGCAGGTGACCAGCGCGCTGAAGATCGTCCTGACCGTGATCACGGCGCTCTTGATCCTCGCCTCGCTGATGCTGGTCGGCAACACGATCCGGCTCTCGATCTACACCCGTCGCCGCGAGGTCGAGGTGATGCGGCTGGTCGGCGCGACCCGCTGGTTCATCCGCTGGCCGTTCATGATCGAGGGCGTCGTCGTCGGCTTCGCGGGCGGCCTGATCGCCATACTTATCCTGTGGCTGGGCAAGATCACGATCGTCGACCCGCTGAGCGACACCTTCTCCTTCCTCGCGGCGCAGAACAACAGCACCCTCTCCTTTCCCGCCCTGGTGGCGATCCTCTTCGGCGCCTCGGTGCTGGTCTCCGCGATCGGCTCCGGCGTCACCCTGCGCCGCTTCCTGAAGGTGTAGACGAGTTGAGCGCCGCGTGAGCGCGGCGAAGATCGCGGCCCTGGTGGCCGCCCTGATCGTCGTTCTCTGCGCCGGGATCTGGCTCGGCGGCCACCCCGGCAAGCTGCCCGAATTCGTCCGCGACCGCTTCGTCGACGATTCCGCCGGGCTCAACCTGGAAGCGACCGAACTGATCGAGGACAACTACTTCCGCCCGGTTGGCCCGACCGAGCTGACCAACGCCTCGCTGCAGGGCATGGTCCGCGAGCTGCGCCGTCGCCATCGCGACCGCTTCTCCGACTACTTCTCACCGGAAGCGCTGAACAGCTTCAACGAGGAGATCTCCGGGCACTTCTCCGGCATCGGCCTGACCGTCTCCGAAGTCAAAGCGGGTCTGCGCGTCGACACCGTCTTCCCCAAATCACCGGCCTCCGAAGCCGGGATCAAGCCCGGCGATGTGATCGTCTCGGTCAACGGTGACTCGATCGCCGGCGAGAACAGCCAGGTCTCGACCGAGAAGATCAAGGGCCCGGAAGGGTCGGAGGTGACGATCGGGGTCAAGGCGAAGGGCAGCGAAAAGGTCGATCAACTCGAGGTCACCCGCGCCCAGATCGCGCTGCCGGTGGTGACCAGCAAGATCAAGGAAGTCAACGGCCACAAGCTCGGTTACGTCGGCATGGTCTCCTTCAGCGAAGGGGTGCACGCGCTGCTGCGCGAAGCCGTGGAAAAAGTGCAGAAAGAAGGGGCGGAAGGGATCGTCCTCGACCTGCGCGGCAACGGCGGCGGCCTGCTCGAGGAGGCGGTGCTGAGCGCCAGCGTCTTCCTGCCCGACGACGAAGTTGTGGTCACCACCGACTCGCGCACCCAGGGCCACGCGGTCTACAAGACCGTCGGCGACAACCTGCCGAAAACGCCGATGGTCGTGCTGATCGACCGCAATACCGCCTCGGCGGCCGAGATCCTCACCGCGGCGCTGGCCGACGATGCCGGCGCCAAGGTGGTCGGCACCCGCTCCTACGGTAAGGGTGTCTTCCAGCAGGAGATCGGCCTCTCCAACGGCGGCGCGCTGAAGCTGACGATCGGCGAGTACTTCACCCCCGACGGCGTCAACCTGGCCAAGAGCCACGGCATCCACCCCGATGTGAAGGCCAGCGACAATTTGCAGACGCCCGGCCGTGACGAGGCGCTTGAACGCGCCCTCGGGGTCCTGGCCGGGAAGTGAGCAAGCGGGACTGGCGCCACTACCGCGAGCGGCAGCGAGCGCGTGGCCGGGGACGGCGCCGGGAGCCGAAAAACGCGCGCGAGGCGATTGATGCGCTGCTCGACGAGCGTCTCGAGGGTCGAGGTTTTCCTGCCGCGATCGAGGTCGAAGTGGGGCGTGTTGCCGAGAGGGCTGCGGAGAGCGAGATCCGCCGCCGCGACCTCACCGGGCTGCCCACCTTCACGATCGACCCGGCGACGGCACGCGACTTCGACGACGCGATCTCGGCCCGGCGCGAGGAGGACGGCCTGCGCGTCTGGGTCCACATCGCCGACGTTGCCGCTCACGTCAAGCCGGGTACACCGCTTGATTTGGAGGCGCGCCGTCGCGCTAACAGCACCTACGCGCCGGGCGCGGTCGAGCCAATGCTGCCGCGGGCGCTCAGCGAGGACGCCTGCAGCCTGGCGCCTGAGGTCGAGCGCCTGGCGGTGACCGCCGAGATCGAGCTCAGCCCCACTGGCAAGCCACGCGCGTCCAGCTTTTACCGCAGTCGCATTCGCTCGCGAGCGCGCCTCGATTACGACCAGCTCGATCGCGTCTTCGCCGGCCGCGAGAGCCCGCCCGAGGTTGTGGCCGAGCCACTGGCGCTGGCGCGCCAGGCAGCGGCGTCGCTGGGCGAGCAGCGAGGCGCGACCAGTCTCGAGGTCGAGTCGAGCGAGCCGGAGTTCCGCTTCGATGCGGCGGGCATCGTCACCGGCGCTCGCGCCGTGGCGCAGACCGAGTCACATCGCTTGATCGAGCGGCTGATGATCCTCGCCAACGAACAGGTGGCGCAGCTGCTCGAGCGCAAGCGCGTGCCAGCGGTCTACCGGGTGCACGCTCAGCCCGATCCGGCGCGGGTCGAGCGCCTGGTCGAGCAGCTGCACGCGCTCGGCGTGCCGACGCCGCCGCTGGGCCAGGGACTTGCGCCCGCGCAGGCCGCTCAGGTGGCGGCGCAGGCGAGCCGCCTCGTGCTTGAGGAGGCGGCGCGGCGCGGGCACGGCCGGGAGGCGTATACATCGCTCGTGCTCCGTTCCCTGATGCAGGCCTCCTACAGCGACCGCAACAGCGGCCACGCCGGTCTCGGCAGCCCCGCTTACTGCCACTTCACCTCGCCGATCCGGCGTTATCCTGACCTGCTCGTCCACCGCGCCCTACTGGCAACGCTGGGCGAGGGGGAGGAGGCGCCGCGAGCGGCCGAGGCGCGCGAGGTGGCCTGGCACAGCAGCGAGTGCGAGCGCGAGTCGGCTCGGGTCGAGCGCGATGCCGACGACATCTGCGCCGCTTATCTGTTGCGCCGCGAGCTCGACCAGCGCGGCGAGGAGGCCGAGTTCGCGGGCGAGGTCTCCGGGGTGATTCGGGCCGGCGCCTTCGTCCGCTTCGGCGGTGAGCTCGGCGATGTCTACGAGGGCTTCGTGCCGGTGCGAACGATGGGGGAAGAGCGCTTCGAGCTGAACGAGACCGAGACGGCCCTGGCCGGGCGGGAGTCGGGGGCCACACTGCGCCTCGGCGATCCGATATCCGTCCGGGTGGGCGAGGTCGCGCCGGCTCGCGGAAGGGTCGACCTGGAGCGCCTCGATGGCTAAGAAGGGCAAGAAACGCGAGCCCGCCTCGGGTGACGTCGCCACCAACCGCCGCGCCCGGCACAAATTCGAGCCGGTGGAAAAAATGGAGGCGGGAATCGTCCTGCTGGGCTCAGAGGTGAAGTCGCTGCGCAACGGCAAGGCGCAGATGACCGATTCCTACGCGGTGGTTGAGAAGGGCGAGGTCTGGCTGCGCAAGCTGCATATCCCGCCCTACGAACCGGCCAGCCGCGAGAACCACGAACCGGAACGGCCGCGCAAACTGCTGCTGCACAAGGGCGAGATCGAGAGGCTGATCGGCAAGACGGCGGAGAAAGGCCTGACCCTGATCCCCCTGCGCATCTATTTCAAAGGCCCGCGGGCAAAGGTCGAGTTGGCGCTGGCGCGGGGCAAGGAGGGGCGCGACCGGCGGCGCGATATCGCGGACCGTGACGTGCGTCGCGAAGTCGAGCGAGAATTCAAGGGCCGGATGAGGTAGCTTCGAGACCGATGCGCTTCAGGATTTCCCTGCTCTGGTCCGCGTTGACCCTGGCCCTGGCCGTTCCGGCCCAGGCGCAGGCTGATTCCTTCCCGAGCGAAGCCGGCAACTTCGTCAGCGACAACATCCAGTACTTCGTCGGTGGTCTCGTCGCCGCGATCCTGCTGCTGCTGCTCGTCGTCAGCGTGACCCAGCGGCGCGCCAAGGAGAAAGCCGCCAAGCAAGCGGGCTCCCCTTCGACTACCCCGCCGCCGGCGCCGGGCAAGGCGGCGCCAATGCCGCCGCCCGCCAGTGCCGGGGCGCAAACGGCCGAACTGCCCCGCACCCCGCCGCCTCCGGGCGCGCCGCCGGCGACGCCCGCTGCGCCCCCGGCATCAGCTGCGCCTGCCACGCCGGGCGCACCGCCCACGCCCCAGCAGTCGCTGAGCTCAAAGGAGAAGCGCAAACAGGCCCGTGAGCAGCAGCGAGTGGCTCGACTCGACCACCGCAAAAAGCGCCAGGAAGAGGCCAAACGGCGCAAAGAGGAACGCCTCGCAAAGCGGGCCGAACGCCGTGGCACGCCGGCTAGCGGCGGCGGTCGCGCCGACAGTCGCAGGGCTCGCAAGGAAGCGGCTAAGGCCGAGCGCCAGCTGGCGGAGGCGCGCGCTGCGCAGGAGCGCGAGCAGCTGCAGCAGGGGGGGCAACCGGTGGCGCCGCTGCCCCCGACCGGCCAGCCTGTAGCGCCCCAAACCGCCGCCCCGGCACCCGCTGCAGCGCCTGCTGCGCCGCCCCCATCCCAGCCTTTGCCTCCAACGGCACTCCCCCCACTGCAGCCGACACCTGCGTCGGCAACGCCGCCCGTCGGCTACGAGGATCCCGCCGTGGTCGAAGCGCGCGTGCAGGACAAGGTTGCCGAGATCCAGCATGAGGAGGAGCGGATCCGAGCCGAGGCTGACCGCCGGATCCAGGAGGCGGAGCGGTTGCAGCGCGAGGCCGAAGGACGGACCGCCCAGGCTCAGGTGGGACAGGCGACGCAGAGCATGGCGGCGGTGCCGCCGGCCGCGGTCGCTGGCGGAGTCGCCGGGCTGGAGACCGCCGAGCAGCGTCTGCAGCAGGAGCGCGAGGCCCAGGAGCAGGCGATGGCGGAGGCCCAGGAGCGGCTGCGCCAGATCGAAGAGCGCACCAAGGAGGCTGAGCGCCGCGCCGCCGAAGCCGAGCGTCTGGCCAAGCTCAAGTCTGAGGAGGACGAGCGCGAGCGGCGCCTGCAGGAGATTCGCGACAGCGTCGCGCAGGCGGAGGAGCGCGCTCGCGAGGCCGAGCGCCGCGCCGCTGAAGCCGAGCAAGCCGTGATCCAGTCGGTTGGGGGGCAGGCCGGAGCGCCTCCAGGCCCAGCAGCGACTTTTGCCGCCCCGCCGCAGCCTGAGCCCACACCGCCGGCCGCCTTCGCCGCGCCCCAGCCTCCGCAGCCCGCGCCACCGCCGGCACCCGCGCCCACCCCGCCGGCACCGGACCCCGGCCCGCCAGCGCCACCAGCGCCGGAGCCCGCACCACCCACGCCGGTCCCGCCGGCGCCTCCTGCGCCAACGCCCGAACCGGTTCCGCCACCGCCGACACCGGCTCCGCCAACGCCAACGCCAACGCCGGCCCCGGAGCCGCCCGCTCCAGCAGCAGCCGCGCCACCCACCGCGATGGGGGGGACGATCGATCTCAACTCGGTCAGCTTCGAGCAACTTCGCGCCGAAAACCTCTCGGTCACCCAGGCGACCCGCCTACTTGCCCATCGCGAGCGGCTCGGCCGCTTTGGCTCGGTCGACGACCTCGACGAGGTGCCCGGGTTTCCGCAGGATGTTCTGGAAGACCTGAAGAGACGTTCCAGCGTTTAAGCAGTCTCAGCAGGGGTTCCGCTTAACTTTTTGGATGTAGACGTGTCTGCTGGCGCCTCAAGGTTGGCGCCCAAAAAGTGCAAGACGCTTCACCCCTGCTGAGACTGCTTAGAGGCCGTACGCCTCCAGGAGCTTCAACCAGATCTCGCTGCGGCTCGGGTAAGCGGCAACGGCGTGGCGGAGCTTCGGGAGGGGCACTTCGCCGACGATCGCGATCGTGGCGGCGTGGAGGAAATCGGCGGTCTCGAAGCCGGTGAAGGTGGCGCCGACAATCACCTTGCGCTCCTCGTTGACGACAAGTCGGGAGGTGCCGCCGGTTTCCCTGCCCTGGAAGCTGGCGCCCGCGGTGCCGTCGGTGGCGACGTCGATCGCTTTCGCGTCGATGCCGGCTTCCTGCGCCTGCGCGAGTGTCTTGCCGACCGCGGCGACCTGGGGGTCGGTGAAGGTGACCCGCGGTGAGCCGATGTCTTCCGCCGTCACGGTTACCTCACGGCTGAGGATGTTCTCGGCGGCTGCCCAGGCTTGGTACTTGCCCATGTGGGTGAAGAGGGCGCGACCGTTGACGTCGCCGACCGCGTAGAGCCAGTCGCGTTCACCGACTCGCAGTCGGTCGTCGGTCTCGAGGAAGTCGCCTTTGCCGGCTTCGACATTGACGCTCTCGAGCCCGATCTCCCCGGTGCGGGGTTTGCGGCCGACGGCGACAAGGATCTCCGCGGCGCCAATCTCACTGTCGTCGTCCAGCATCACGGTGACCAGATCGCCAGCGCGGCTGACCCGCACGGCTTTCGCGCCGGTGCGAACGTCAACGCCGTGCTTCTCGCGCAGTGCCTTGCCGACTTCTTCGCCGGCGAAGGGCTCCTCGCGCGAGAGCACCTGGGGCCCACCCTCGATCAGGGTCACCCGGCAGCCGAGCGAAGACCAGGCTTGGGAGAGCTCGCAGCCGACCGGCCCAGCACCAAGCACGATCATGCTCTCCGGCACGTGCTTTGCGGTGGTCGCCTCGCGGTTGTTCCAGGGGCGAGCGGAGTCGAGGCCGTCGATTGGCGGCATCGCCGCGCCGCTGCCGCTGGCGACGACGATCGCCTGGCGGGCGCTGAGCAGGTCATCGCCGACGCGTACGCGCCGCTCGCCGTCAAGTGCGCCGCTGCCGCGGAAGAGCTCGATTCCGCGTTCTTCCAGCCAGGGCAGCTGGCCGGAGTCGTCGCCGTCGTGGATCACTTCGTCGCGGCGCTCGAGCACCGCCTGAGCGTCGAGTCGCTCGTCGACCGCTATGCCCGGCACCCGCTGTGCCTCGGCGAGTAGGTCGGAGGGCCGCAGCAAGGCCTTTGACGGCATGCAGGCGTAATAGGAGCACTCGCCCCCAACCAGGTGCTGCTCGACGATTGCCACCGAGAGCCCGCCATCGGCCAGTCGCCCGGCGCAGACCTCGCCCGGCGCCCCGGCGCCGAGCACGATTGCGTCGAATGTCTTCTCGGCCATGCCGGTATTCCTACCCGACTCCGTACAATCGCTGCACATAGCATGGGGGCGACAGGCTTCGACGTGGTCGGTCCGTGCGAAAGGTTGCAGGTCGAGGTTGCCGGAGGCCTCGTTAAACCCCGGCACCAACCAATACGTGCGGACCATGAGTTCGCCCTCGCTGCCTAGCTAGAACCTAGGCGATGAGAGTCGGTCCTCCCTCGCCCGTAGGGAGGGCAGCCGGCTTCAGAACACGGGCTCACCCCGGCGGATCGCCCCGTCTGCCAGGGGACAATTCAGAGGGCTTTATCTCCCGCAGTGCCCGCCGGCGCGGACCCCGGGAGACGAGAATTAAGCGCCGGCTATACCTGTAGATGCCTTCGCGCTACGACCTCGGACGCCGGTTCAATTCCGGCCGCCTCCACTTTTACCGACAGTGCTGAACGATTCGGGGAATTACAGGTTTTTTTGCATTCACCCCGCGCACTGTGTTAGAACAGCGCATTACTCAGCCCATTTTTTTTATAGAGGGAGGATGCGCTCAATGGAAGGTTCGACGACCACGCCGACCAAGCTCTCGTTTCACGGAGCGCTGCCTCCACGCGGTTTGGAAAACACACCCTCCTCGTCTGCCTTTGGCGGCCGCTTCGGGCGAATGTTTCGTCACCTGCCTGTTCTGGCCCCCAGTGACGCATCGCTGGGGGCACTCGGTCAGGCGATGATCCAAGAGCTCGAGGACGGCAAGCTGGACAAGCCCCTCGGCACCGATGACGAGGACGAGAACGTCTCGACGCTCGAGGACGGAACGCTGCGACTTCCGGCCGGCTACACCTACTTCGGTCAGTTTGTCGACCACGACATCACCTTCGATCCGGTTTCCAGCCTGACTCGTCAGAACGACCCGGACGGTTTGAATGACTTCCGCACGCCGAGATTTGACTTGGACTCGCTCTATGGCCGCGGACCCTCCGATCAGCCCTATCTCTACGAAAAAGATGGCGTTCACCTCCAGCTTGGCGCGAAAGTCTCTGAAAACGAGGCGATTGCCGGTCCCGATCTACAGCGCAACGCGAACGGGCGGGCGCTGACCGGTGACCCCCGCAACGACGAGAACTTGATCGTCTCCCAGCTGCAAGTTGCATTCATACGCTTCCACAACGCCGTGTTCAACCAAGTGGAAGAGGCGAGCCCGAACCTCGAAAAGGAAGACGTCTTCAAGCTCGCCCAGCGGGAAGTGCGCTGGCACTACCAGTGGGTGGTCATCCACGATTATCTGAAACGCCTGGTCGGACAGGAGGTAATCGACGACATCCTGCCCCCCGAGACCTACCTGGTTCCGTTAGGCGAAGCCGCCTTACCGGTCCCCAGGCTGCGTTTTTACAACCCGGTGGAAACGCCCTACATGCCGGTTGAGTTCTCGGTCGCCGCCTACCGCTTCGGCCACTCGATGGCCCGGCCGAGCTACCTGATCAACCAGGTCGCGAAAACCGATCCGCCGGTTGAAAACGCGAGCCGGATCCCGCTGTTCTCGATCAACAACGACCCGACCCAGAGGCAATCGCTGAATGGATTCCGTCCGCTGCTCTCCGATTGGGGCGTGCAGTGGCGGTTCCTCTTGCCGGGGATCAGCGACGGCCTGCCAGCGGACGAGAACCTTCCTCAGCCCAGCTACAAGATCGACGCTCAGCTCTCGAATCCGCTTGGCGCGCTTCCAGACTCGACCGCGGAAGCAGGTCCAATTGGCGAGGGCCTCGACCCCAGTCTGGCCAAGGATCTCGCCGTCCGCAACCTGATCCGGGGCAAGTCGATGGGCCTGCCGGCCGGCCAGGACGTCGCTCGCGCGATGGGAATCGAGCCGCTCAGCGAGGAAGAACTCTTCCAGGGCATCGAGCTCGACGAAAATGTCCGCGCTGATCTGGCCGGGCGTGCGCCGCTCTGGTTCTACATCCTCAAAGAGGCTGAGCGCAAAGCGGACTCCGCGCACCTGGGGCCGGTGGGCGGGCGCATCGTCGCCGAGGTGCTGATCGGTTTGCTCGCCGGCGATCCGCTCTCGTTCCTCGGCGTGCAACCGAACTGGCGGCCGAACCTCGGTCCCGGCGACGGGTTCACCCTCAGCGATCTGATCAATATCGCGATCCCGGCCCCGGAAACGCCCGTGGCCCCGCCCTACGGCGGCTGAGGGCGTAGCGGCAATGGCGCGGTCATACGACGCTGTTGTCATTGGCTCTGGCTTCGGCGGCGGCATTGCCGCCTGCCGCCTCGCCGAAGCCGGCAAGCGGGTCTGCGTGCTCGAGCGCGGCCGCCGCTTCGGCCGCGAGGACTTTGCGTCGGAGCCCGGCCAAGCACCGGAGATGATTTGGCACGAGAAGCTCAACCCGACCGGGCTCTTCGATGTCCGCATCATGAGCGACGTCTCGGTGATAACCGCGGCCGGGGTGGGCGGTGGCTCCCTGGTCTACGCCAACGTGCAGTTGCGTGCCCCGAGGGAGGTGTTCGAGCACGACTGGCCTGCGGCGGTCAACCTGAGTCAGCTCGAACCCTGGTACGAGAAGACCGAGGAAGCGCTGCAGCCGGTGCAGACGCCGCCGCAGCCGCCGCTCGACAAGGTCCGGGCATTTGCCAAAGCGGCCGAGAACGTCGATCGTGACGTCAGCCCGCTGCCGATTGCCGTCCACTTTGGCGAGGCGCGCAAGCATCCCTTCAGCGGGGTCGCCCAGGAGGGCTGTCAGAACCTTGCCCGCTGTGACTTGGGTTGCCCGGTGCACGCCAAGAACACCGTCGACATCACCTACGTCGCGCGGGCCGAAACGCATGGTGCGGAGGTGCGGCCCCTGCACCTCGCGACCACGATCGAGCCGCCGCCGCGGGCCGGTGGGGACTGGACGATCGGCTTCAAGGCCCTCGGCGAGGAAGACGACGGCAGCGTCCAGGCTCCGACCGTCGTCCTGGCGGCCGGGACGATTGGCTCCTCGCGCCTCCTGCTCAGCAACCGGCGCCGGCTGCCGGGGCTCTCACCGGCGTTGGGCAGCCGCTTCTCGGGTAATGGTGATGCCCTGGGCATCGCCTTCGACCCCGGTGATCCCGACGTCCGCAACGCCCGCAACGACTACGGGCCGGTGATGACGAGCAGGATCCTCTACCCGGAGCGGAAGCTGATGGTCGCCGACGGTGGCCTGCCGGCGAACTTCGATGCCCTGCTCGAGGTGGCCCGCGGCGTCAACTTGATCCGCGGCTGGCGCCGGGCACTGCTGCGCCTGCGCGCCGCCCTCATCCACCTGGGGTGGAGCGACCAGGCACTGCGGCCGCGGCAGGCCGATCTGCGCCAGCCCGAGTCAGACACCGACTCGCTCGTCTTCCTGATGATCGGCGAGGACGCGGCCGACGGCCAGATGCGGCTGACGCCCCTGCTGAAACGGTTTGACATCCGCTGGAGCAAAGACGGTAGCCGCAAGCTCTTCGAAGACCTCAAATTGACCGCAAACGAGCTGGCCAAAGGCAGTGGCGCGACGCCGTTCTACGCCCTCGATGGGGGGCCGCTGAGCAAGTTCACCACGGTGCACCCGCTCGGCGGCTGTCCGATGGCGGACGATCCATCCCGCGGAGTTGTCGATGATCTGGGAGCTGTGCACGGCTACCCGGGCCTGCACGTGCTCGACGGCTCGATCGTGCCAACCGCGCTTGGCGTCAATCCCTCGAAGACGATCGCGGCGCTGGCCGAGCGCGGCGCGGCAAAATTGGTGGAGCGTTTGGCATGAGCGTCGTCTGGCGCAACCACACCGGGAACCAAAGCTGCCACCCGCGCCAGATCGTCAAGCCGGGCAGCCTCGCGGAGCTCGTTGAGCTCGTCAAACGAGCCGAAGCTGAGCGTACGACGGTTCGGGCGGTCGGCGCTGGTCACTCCTGGTCGGACGTTGCCCTGACCGACGGCTACCTGGTCGACCCGGAAAAGCTCGGCGAAGTCAGGCGTCCCAGCGATGAGGCGCTCGCCCGTCCCTCGCCGCCCAGGGAGCTAGTCCGGGTGCTGGCCGGCACTCACATACACGCGCTCAACGAGAGCCTGGATCAGATGAATCTCGCACTGCCCAACATGGGCGGCTACGACGCCCAGACGATCGCCGGGGTCGTCTCGACTTCCACGCATGGATCGGGGCTGCGTTTTGGCCCCTTCCCCGACTTGGTCAGGTCGATCGATCTGGTGATCTCTGGCGGCAAAGCGGTTCGGCTCGAGCCGGCGAGCGGCCCAACCGATCCCGCGGCCTTCGAAGACGAGTCGCTCGTCCTGATCAAGGACGACGACAAGTTTGCCGCGGCGGTTTGCGGGATGGGCACGATGGGCTTGATTCACTCGTTCCTGATCGAAGTCCGCGAGAAGTTCTGGCTCAACGAGGTCCGCACGCTGAGCACCTGGGAGTCGCTGCGCTCCGATCTCACGCCGGACTGTCTCCTCGCCGGCGAGGATCACTACGAGCTCTTCGTCAACCCTTACGCCGGTTCTGACGGCCAGCACCGGGTGCTCGTCACCCGCCGCTCGGATTGTCCACCGCCGCGAGACCTGCCAGAGGACAAGCTCGAACGGCACCCGCTGACCGAACTAGAGGCCTCGCTGCCGATCACGGGTTTCCTCGTGCGGCTGTTGGCGAGGAAGTTTCCCGGCCTGATGGCAAAGCGCTTTGACAGCGTGCTCGCCGAAATGTGCGATGACGGCTACGCCAACGTCTCCTACAAGGTCTTCAACATCGGCGAGGCCAATCACCTGCCGGCCTACTCGATGGAGCTCGGCATTGCCGTTGACGGAAAGCACGTCGAGGCGATCGACCGTCTGCTCGAGATCGCGAAGATCCGGGCAGAGGAGGGGCTCTACCACAGCTCACCTTTCTCACTCCGCTTTGTCGCCCCTTCGGGGGCCTACGCGTCGATGATGTACGACCAGCCAACGATGATGATCGAGCTGATCATGGTGGTCGACAGTCGCGGTGGCTACACGCTGCTGGAGGGCTACGAGTCGCGGCTAGCCGACCTCGGCGCCAGGCCCCACTGGGGCCATTACAACACGCTGACTTCCGAACGGCTGCATCGTCTCTATCCGCAGTGGGGGAGTTGGCTGGCGGTTGAGGCCGAGTTCAACGCCTCCCGCGTTTTCGACTCCAGCTTTACGCGTCGGATCGGCATCGAGTAAGCGCCGATGCGGGTTCGCCCCTATCGTTGCCGCGATGCAGAGCCATGTGGCTTTCTTGCGCGGGATGAACCTCGGCGGCCGGCGGATCAAGAACGAGGAGCTGCGGGTGGAGTTCGAGGAGCTGGGCTTCACCAATGTCGCCTGTTTCCGCGCCAGCGGCAACGTCATCTTCAGCGCCAAGGGCAGCGCGGCGAAGCTGACGGACCAGATCGAAGCCGGGCTGGGGGAGGCGCTTGGCTACGAAGTGCCGGTCTTCCTACGCAGCGCCAAAGAGCTGAGCGCGCTCGCTGCTCACGAGCCGTTTGATGCGGCGAAGGTGAAAGCTTCGAAGGGCAAGCTCCAGGTCGCGCTGCTGCCGAAGAAGCCGGCGGCCAAGGCGCGTAAGCAGGCTCTGGCCGAGGCCAGCGACGATGACCGGCTGGCAATCGAAGGCCGTGAGCTCTACTGGCTGCCGAGCGGCGGCATCTCCGAATCGGACCTCGACCTGAAGTCGATTGAGGCCGCCGTCGGGCCCTGGACGATGCGCACGATGGGCACGATCGAACAGATCGTCGCCAAGTACTTCGCCTAGAGGTCAGCGCGGGGGATCGCGGCGATCTCCAGGTCGCCGCTGACGGCGCCGATCTCTTCGGGCAGGGCCGAGAGGCGAACGTCGGAGACGAACTCCAGGCGCTGGCCGAGCGGGCGGAAGAAGTTGTCGTAGTGGGTGGGAACGACGACCTTGGGGTCGAGGCGGGGGATGATCCGTTGCCAGTAGTCGTCGGTGAAGTTGCGGCCGGCGACGCCGGCGAGGAAGACGTCGACATCGCGCTCGCGCACCGCCTCGTCGATCAGGTTGGCGCTGCCCTGGTGGTAGAAGCTGATTCCGGCGACCTTGATTGAGATTCCCCAAACTTGGCCGCAGCGATAGGCGCCGAGCGTGAGGCCGTCGAGGTGCTCGCAGGTGAGATCGCCGTCGTAGGGCACGGCGAGGCCGAGCAGCAGCTTGGAGTGAACGCTGGGCGTGAAGCTGACCTCAAACGGCCCCAGCTCGTAGCTGCTGTAGGGCTCGACCTCGACCGTCTGCTCGGCCAGGCCGTGCAGCCCCATCAGGGTCAGCAGCGAGTCGGAGCCGTAGGCTTTGCAGCCGAAGCGGCGGGCGATCGCGGGGGCGTCGACGGCGTGGTCGAAGTGGGTGTGACCGACCAGCACCCCGACGACCTCGCCGGGAGCGTGGACGAAGCGGTCGAGCATTGCCGGGTCGGGCAGGGCCGAGCGGCGACGCAGCAGATCGGCAAAGGGGACCCGTGAAAGGTAGGGATCGACGAAGAGCGTCTTGCCCTCGGCGCTGATCCGGTAGCCGGAGACGCCCAGCCATTCGACCTCCAGCCCGTCCGGGAGCTCGAGCGGCCTCGCCTCCAGCTCGCCCAGCACTTGGCCGTCTTCGCGTTGGGACGCCGTGCGAGTCAGCTGCGCTCTGGCGAGCTCGCTGAGGTGTCGCAGTGGACCGGGCACTGCCTGGACACCCTACGCCGGGGTGCTCCGTCCGCGTAATGTCAGGCAACCATGGCCATCGCCACAGCGACCACGATCGATCTCTACGCCGGCGGCAAGCTGCTCTTCGCCGACGTCTCCTTCAAGCTCGAGCCGCGCGAGCGGATGACGCTCTCGGGGCGCAACGGGGTCGGCAAGTCGACCCTGCTGCGCGTGCTGGCCGGAGAGCGGCCGCCGGACTCGGGCAGCATCGCCCTGCAGAAAGGGGCTCGGGTGGCTCTGCACGACCAGCGCCCGCCGCGCGACGACGCGATCTCGCTCAGCGACTACGTCTTCTCCGGTCGTGCCGATATGGAGGAGACCGAGGCCGAGCTGGCGCGCCTGGAGGCGGCGATGGGCGCCGGCACTCCCGACGAGGAGACGATGCGGGCCTACTCGGCGGCGCAGCAGCGACTCGAAGCGGGCGGTGGATACCGTTGGCGCGACGATGTCCTCGCCGTGCTCGGTGGCCTCGGCTTTGGCGAGGAGGCGGCCTCGCGGCAGCTTTCGACCTTCTCCGGCGGCGAGCTGACTCGGGCCTCCCTGGCCCGCGCCCTCGCCACCCGCCCCGACCTGTTGCTGCTCGACGAGCCGACAAACCACCTCGACATCCCCTCGCTGGAATGGCTGGAGAGCTACCTCGTCGATCTCGACTCGGCGGTTGTGCTCGTCGCCCACGACCGCTGGTTCCTCGAGGCGGTGGGGACCTCGGTGCTGGAGTTGGAGGCCCAGCGCGGACGCTTCTTCGCCGGTCCCTGGCACGCCTGGCGCAAGGAGCAGGCGGCGCGCGAGATCGCCCTCGGCAAGGCGATCGAGCGCCAAGAGGCGGAGATCGAGCGGATGGAGCGCTTCGTCGAGCGCTTTCGCTACAAGGCGACCAAGGCCAAACAGGCCCAATCCCGGCTCAAGCAGATCGACAAGATCAAGCGCGACGGCGCCAAAGCCGAAGCCCGCGATCGCCGCAACCTGCGCTTCTCCTTCGTCAAACCGGAGCGGCCCGGCCGGGTGGTGCTGAAACTGGTCAACGCGACGATCGAGGTGCCGGGGCGAACGCTGCTGGCCGGCGCCGAGCTCGAACTCGAACGCGGTGAGCACGCCGTCCTCGTCGGCCCCAACGGCGCCGGTAAGACGACCCTGATCGAGACCCTCGCCGAGCAGCGCGAGCCGGCCGCCGGCTCGGTCCGCACCGGACATAATGTCAAGGTCGGCTACCTCTCCCAGCACGCCGAGACGGCGGCTGGGACGGGCACGGTGCTCGACGCCGCCCAGCGCGAGACCGGGCTCAGTGGCCAGAAGGCGCGCGACCTGCTCGGCGGCTTCCTCTTCTCCGGTGCCGACGTGGAGAAGGCGCTCGACGACATCTCGGGCGGCGAGCAGCGGCGCCTCTCGCTGGCGATCTTGGTCGCAAGCGGCGCCAACGTGCTGATCCTCGACGAGCCGACCAACCACCTCGACATCGAGAGCCGCGAGGCACTCGAGGACGCCCTCTCCGCCTTCGAAGGCGCCGTCATCCTCGTCTCCCATGATCGCGCTCTGCTCGAGGCGGTCGGCAGCCGCACGATCGTCTGCGAGGGTGGCGAGCTGCGCAGCCACCCCAGCGGCTGGGCCGCCTACCAGCGCCACCGCGAGGAAGACCAAGAAGCGGCGTCGGCCGCTACCGCGGCGGCAAAGCGCTCGGCCAAGGACGGCAAGCGCCAGAGCCCCCGCACCATCGCCCAGCGGGCGGCGCGCAAGGCTGGTCGCCTGGCGGAGAAGATCGAGGCCGCTGAAGCGGAGTTGCGCGCGGTCGAGGAGGAGTTGGCCGACCCCGCCGCCTGGGCAACGCCAGCCAAGTCAGAGCGCGCGAACGAACGTCACGACGCAGCTAAGCGCACGGTCAGCGAGCTCTACGAGCAGTGGGAGGAGGCCGAACGGACGGTCAGCGCAGCGGGCGATCCAGCCTGAAGCGCAAGACGGGTGAAAGACGGCGCAGATTGCGCACCACGGGGTGTTCCGCTCAGACACGGTCGGCAGGTGCCGAGAATCAGCGCCTCCATGGAATCGTCGTTTACATGTATTACGAAGAGCACGGCCTTCCGCACTTTCATGCTCGGTACGCCGGATGCGACGCATCTATATGGATAGATGGGCTAGGCCTGTTGCAGGGCTCGCTTCCGCGCACGAAGTTGGCGCTGGTGCGCAAATGGGCGCGCCTCCACGTGAATGAGCTACGTGCCAACTGGGAGCGAGCGCGTCGCGAAGAAGAGCTGATCGAGATCGAACCGCTTCCCTAACATGACTCGCATGTCCGAGATCGTTCACGTCACCAGCGTCGAGGTAGTTGCAGACCATTGCCTCCGCCTCGACTTCGAGGATGGGATTCAAGGGGAAGTCGATTTCTCCGACCGCAACTGGAACGGAGTCTTCGAGCCGCTCAAAGACCCCAGCTATTTCGGTCGGGTCAGGGTCGACCCGGAGATGGGGACCGTTGTCTGGCCCAACGGGGCTGATCTCGCGCCGGAGACCCTCCACAGTTGGGCGGTCAGCGCAGCGGGCGATCCAGCCTGACCATGGTGCCCTTTCCGGGCGCCAGGGTGATGTTGCGGACCTTGACCTTCTCCGGCTTCGGGTCGGGGGCGCTGAGCTCGGCGTGGGCGACGAACTCGCGCAAAATGACCCGCATCTCGTATTCGGCGAAGGCGGCGCCGATGCAGCGGCGCACGCCGCCGCCGAAGGGGATCCAGGCGTAGTTGTCGGCCTTGCCCTCGAGGAAGCGCTCGGGGCGGAACTCCTCCGGATTTGGGAAGAGATCCTCGCGGTAGTGCAGGGCGGCGATCGCCGCCATCACAAAGCTGCCACTGGGTAGCTCGTAGCCGCCGATCTGGGCGGGCGCCTTGAGCTTGCGGGCGACGTCAACGATTACCGGTCGCGCCCGCAGCGTCTCCCTGACCGTGGCGTCGAGGTAGTCGTCCTCGCCAGCGGCGATCGAGTCGCGCAGCTTGGCCAGCACCCGCGGCGTGCGCAGCAGCCGCTCCATCGCCCAGGCAAGGCCGGTCGCGGTCGTCTCGTGGCCGGCGCCGAGCACGGTGACGAGCTCGTCGCGCAGCTCTTCGTCGCTCATCGGGCTGCCGTCATCGTGGCGGGCCTGCAGCAGCAATGAGAGCACGTCGTCGTGGCCCTCCTCGCCGGCTTCGACCTCCTTGCGGCGCAGGCCGATCTCCTCGTAGATGAACTCGTCGAGCTTTTCGCGCGAGCGCAGGAAGCGCGGCCAGGGGCTGCCGGGGCCGAAGTTCTTGCGCAGTGCCGGGAAGGTGGTGATCAGGCCGACCCGCTTGCTGAAGTCGTCGATCAGCAGCTCGAAGCGGGCCAGGCGCTGCTCGTCGTGGACCCCGAAGACGGCGCGCATGATCACCGCCAGGGTGATCCGCTGGGTGTGGGGACGGAGGGCAAATGGCTCACCGACCGGCCAGGTCCGCATCTGCTTCAGCGTCGTCTCGCGGATCAGCTCGCCGTAGCCGCGCACGCGCTCGCCGTGGAAAGGGGGGAGGAGCAGCTTGCGCTGCTGCATGTGGGGCGCGTCATCGAGAGTGAGCACCGAGTTGGGCCCGAGCGCCGGCTCGAGCACGGTTGCGTTGGCCTCGCCGGCGTGGAACTGCTCGGGCGGGCCGGTGAAGAGCTGCTTGACCAGAGCCGGGTCAGCGACATAGACGAGGCGGCCGAAGAAGGGGAAGGAGAGGGTGAAGATGTCGCCGTAGCGCCGCTGTAGCTGGACGAGGAAGCCGAGCGGATCGCGGGCATAGCGCAGCGCCTGCAGCAGCGACGGGGCTTTGGAACCGGGCGGCTGGCCTGTGGCAGGAGTCGCGGCGGCGGGGCGGGAGATCGTTGCCTGCTCCATCTCCCCGGACCATAGAGCAAAAACTGGCTGAGCAGCCAGGAGGACTGGCTAGAAGACGATGGTCCTGGCGCCGTCGAGCAGGACGCGGTCGTCGACGTGGGCCTTGACCGCCCGGGCCAGCACCAGCCGCTCGATGTCGCGGCCGATCCGCTGCAGGTCGGATACCTCGTCGCGATGGCTGACCCGGGTCACGTCCTGGTCGATGATCGGTCCGGCGTCGAGCTCCTCGGTGACGTAGTGGGCGGTGGCGCCGATCAGCTTGACGCCACGCTCGTGGGCGCGGCGGTAGGGGTCGGCTCCGACGAAGGCAGGCAAGAAGCTGTGGTGGATGTTGATCGCCGGGGCGTCGAGCCGCGCGAGGAACTCGGCGGAGAGGACCTGCATGTAGCGGGCGAGGACGAGCAGGTCGATCTCGCTGAGCAACTCAAGCGTGCGCGCCTCTGCCTCCGCCTTGGCGCCGGCCTCGACCGGCACGTGGTGGAAGGGCAGGCCGAGCGAGAGGACCTGCTCGCGATGCTCGTCGTGGTTGGAGACGACGGCGACGACGTCGGCGCCGAGCTCGCCGCTGCGCCAGCGCCAGAGCAGATCGGTGAGGCAGTGGTCCTCGCGCGAGACCATGATCGCCAGCCGCTTGCGCCGGCTCGACTCGGCGAAACGGTGGTCCATCTCAAAGCGGTTGGCGATCTCCGCCTCGAAGCGAGCGTAGATCTGCCCGCGGTCCGCCGCCGGCACAGCGTCGAAGGCCATGCGCATGAAGAAGCGGCCCTCATTGCTCGAGTGCTGGTCGGCGTCGATGATGTTGAGCCCGGCGTCGGCGAGGAAGCCGCTGACGGCGGCGATCAGCCCGGGCCGGTCCGGACAGGCGAGCAGCAGGCGCGTTGTCGATTGCTCGGCGATCCGCGCATCATCGCTTGCGAGGCGCGAGATCGCATCAAAAAAGATGAAGTGGCAGACCGCACATCGTGCCTAACTTCGTTTCAAAAGGCACGCACTATGTGAGCAGTGTGAGCGCGATCACCTTCCGAGTCCGCAAATACCGCCACGGTCCGCCGCTTGCTCACAAAACGCACATATTTCATTCCCGTTCTGATCCTCTGCGTCGCCTTCCCCGCCGCGGCTCTGGCCGCTGGCAACGACGAAGGGTCGTCCACCCGGACTGGCGTGGCCAACGCCGTCCCCGCGCCGCTTGCAGCACTGCGCAGCGCGACGGTGAGTTTTCACCGCACGATCCGAGTCACGGTCGCCCACCTCGAAGCCGTGCATCGCGCCAAGCTTCGCCGCGAACGCCGCGAACTCTTCGCCAGTCTTCCTGGTGGGGTGTCCCAGGAAACGCTCGACGCGATCGGCGCTTGCGAGTCCGGCGGCGACCCGACCGCGGTCTCCTCCGGTGGCACCTATCGCGGCAAGTACCAGTTCGATTACGGCACCTGGGAATCGGTCGGCGGCAGCGGCGACCCGGCCGCGGCTCCCGAACAAGAGCAGGACTACCGAGCGGCGCTGCTCTACTCGCAGTCGGGTTCCTCCCCCTGGCCCGTCTGCGGCTGAACCTACGATCAGGCTGTGAGCGCCCCAATCGTCACGGTGATTTCCGGTTATTCGAGTCCGGGGCGATTGGGGCGCGAACGAAAGGGTGTCCGGTGAGCGAGGCGGTCCCGACACCAGATCCAAAGGGACCGCAGCGCAAGCCCCCGAAAGAAGCGATCGCCGAGGCCAAGGTCCGCGCCCCGACCAGGGGCAACCGCAAGCTCGAGTCCTTCCTCGGAGCCGTCAACGGCGACGAGCAGGTGCGGGCCTGGTGGTACATGACGCAGGTGCACGCGGAGCGCCTAGGCATGTCGGACCACTCCTGGGTCCACATGCAGATCGTGCTCAACATCGCCCTGCGTCTACTGCGCCTCTTGGTCAAGGCGGGCGTCGAGCTCGCCATGGTCGCCGACCATGGGATGTCGCCGCGGGACGCGGAGGTGGTCGTCGCCGGCGGGGCCCTGTTGCACGACGTTGGCATGTCGATCCACCGCCAGGACCACGAGGCCTACAGCCTCTTCCTCGCCAACGGGGCGCTCGAAAGGCTGCTGGCCGACGGTTACAAACAGCCCGAGCGCACGGTCGTCGCCTCGGAGATCCTGCACGCGATCATCGGCCACCGCCGCCGCGGCGAGCCCTACACCCTCGAGGCCGGGGTGGTGCGGGTCGCCGACGCGCTCGACATGGCCCAGGGGCGGACGCGAATCCCGATCGAAGCCGGCCAGGAAGGGATCCACTCGATCTCCGCCGCCGCGGTCGACGAGGTGCGGATCGAGGCGGGGGAGAGGCGGCCGGTGCGAATCGAGATCGAGCTCAACAACTCAGCCGGGATCTTCCAAGTCGATGACCTGCTGGCGACGAAGATCCGCGACACGCCGCTGGAGGGCAAGGTCGAGGTCGTCGCCGAGATCAAGGGCGAGACCGAGAAGCGCTTGCTCAGCGGCTTCCGGCTCGACTAGCCGTAGCGCTCGAGATCCTGCCGGCGCCGATCTTTCCGCGCCTCAAGCCGACCCTGCACGATCGACAACACGATCACCAAGATCGCAAAAAAAGCGATCACGCCAAAGCAAAAGAACGTGACCGTCTTATCCGTAGTCGGCCCGGCAAGCCCAACGCCATTGTCAGCAAGCGCCAACGGCGCCGCCAGAAGCAAAGAAAGCAGCGCGGCAGAAACTGCCGCGAGAACTAGAGCTGGGCGCCTGGGGGTCCTCACGGGGGGAAATCTAGCGCAAGGGACGGGCATCCCCCGCGAAAACATTAGAGCCCACCCTGGCAAGGACCCTAGAGGCGACTCCAATGCGGGTTTACGCGGGGGATGCCCGTCCCTTGCGGTCCATAGGATCCCCCGCCGTGAGCAACCTCGAAGCAATCGTCCTAGGCCTCGTCCAGGGCCTGACCGAGTTCCTTCCTATCTCCTCCAGCGGCCACCTGCGGATCGTCCCCGCACTGCTCGGCTGGCCCGATCCCGGCGCCGGCTTCACCGCCGTGATCCAGCTCGGCACGATGGCCGCGGTGCTGATCTACTTCCGCGCCGACCTCTGGCGCATCGCCGCCGCCTGGCTCGGTGAACTGCGGGTGCCGATTCGCCAGGCCAGCCAGGAGGCGCGGCTGGGCTGGTTCATCGTCCTCGGCACGATCCCGATCTCGATCTTCGGCTTCATCTTCAAGGACCAAATCGAGTCGGGCGCGCGCAGCCTCTACCTGATCGGCTCGGCGCTGATCCTCTTCTCCTTCGTGATGATCGCGGCCGAGCGGGTCGGCACCCGGCAGCGCTCTCTGGACGGGATGGATGGCCGCGACGGGCTCTTCATCGGCGTTGCCCAGTCGCTCGCCCTGGTTCCTGGCGTCTCGCGCTCGGGGGCAACGATCTCGGCCGGACTGTTTCGCGGTTTCGATCGCGTAGCCGCGGCCCGCTACTCGTTCTTGCTTTCGGTCCCGGCCGTGGTCCTCAGCGGCCTCTTCGAGCTGCGCAAGGTCGGCGAAGCCGGCAGTCCCTCGGTGGCGGCGACGGTGATCGCCACGCTGGTGGCCTTCGTCACCGGCTACGCGGCAATCGCCTGGCTGCTGCGCTACCTCAGCTCGCACAGCCTCGAGATCTTCGTCGTCTACCGAATCGCCCTGGGCATCCTGGTCCTGGTCCTCACCGCGACCGGCGCGATCAGCTGAACCGACCCCATAAATGGCGAACGGCCCGGGGCAGTGGGCCGTTCGCGGTGACGAGAGAGGAGTCTCGTGAGTTGGAAGTCTGGCGCCGTGCTGCCTGTCACCCGTGAACATCCGGAGAAGCCCTGGAGAAGGTCGAGTAACAACTTCCAATGCAGGCCAAATGGGCCGGCTTTTCCGCAAATTAGGGCAATCCACCTGTGAAAATCCAGTGAACGCAGGGTTTTTATCTCGTCTCCCGTCGTTCTTGCTGCATACAATGCCCGCGTCTCCCAAGCAGGTCACTCCTTCGCCAGAGACCAGCGCCGTCCACTCTTGAATCCACAGCAGACCATCAGGCTTGCGGTAATCGATGACGACAGTGGTTTCGTCACCGTGCTCTCCAAGCGCACCGAGGCCGCCGGCTGGCAGCAGCGCGTGCTGAGCAGCGCGATCCCGCCGGAGGAGCTGGTGGCGATGAAGCTGAACGCACTGCTGCTCGACATGGCGGTTCTCGGCGACGAAGCTTGGGAATACCTGGGGCGGGTCTGCGAGATGCTGCCCGACCTCGCGATCGTCGTCTGCACCGGCCGCTCGACCGTCGCCCAGCGGGTACGGGCACTGCGGCTCGGCGTCGACGATTGGATCGGCAAGCCCTGCCACCCGGAGGAGGTGATGGCGCGGATCGAAGCCGTCTCCCGCCGTCGCCGTCGCCCCCGTGCGGCCGTAGAGATCGGCCCGGTCACCGTCGGCGAGCTGGAGATCCGCGCCGACCAGTTCCAAGCCTTTGTCGGTGACGGCAGCCTCGACCTCACCCGCCGCGAGTTCGAGCTGCTGCAGCTGCTCGCCGACACCAAGGGTCAGGTACTCGAGCGCGAGGCGATCTACCAGCGGGTCTGGGGTTACGCGATGGCCCACGGCGATCGCTCGGTTGACGTCTTCATCCGCAAGCTGCGCCAGAAGCTGGAGAAGCGCTCACCGGGCTGGCGCTACATCCACACTCACTTCGGCGTTGGCTACCGCTTCGATCCCGAGTCGGTCGGCGGGGTCGCCCCCGAGCTGGCCGAGCAGGTCGATGCCAGCCTCGACCCGCAGGCGGGAAATTCACAAGTAGTTCACAGCAGCTTTACGGTCGCGTAACCGCCCGCCGCCCGCCGCGGGCCATCCTCGCGATCCATGTTGGAGATCAAGCCCGAGGAGCACGCCGCGCTCGTCGACGGTCGGCCGCTCAGCCTGACCGTGCGCGAGCTGCAGCTGCTGACCACGCTGGCGGCTCACCCGCAGCGGATCCTCACCCGCGAGGAACTCTATGCCGAGGTCTGGGGGCGCGAACCGCGTCACGACGACCGCTCGGTTGATGTTTACGTCAGCCGCCTGCGCTCGAAGCTGAGCGATGCACTGCCGGGCCAGCATCTGATCCACACCCACAGTGGCATCGGCTACCGCTTCGCGCCTGAAGGATGAGCGCCAAATGGGGCACTTCCGGGGTCTTTTACATCTTTTTCACAATCCCGATACAGCCAGGTAACAAGCTGTCGGAGACGCGCTGAGAGGGTGGCCGCGAGTGCGGCCGATCTGGCCCGCTCTTGTGCCCCACGACGAAAAGGAGTTTTGTGTTGAGTCCCTCTAGATGGTTGGCCATTTTCGCCTCACTGGCCGTCCTCGCGATTGGCGTTTCCGCCTGTGGCAGCAGTAGCAGCGACAGCAGCAGCTCATCCGGTGGCAGCCTCTCCGGTGAGGTAGCCGGCGCCGGCTCGACCGCCCAGGAGGCTGCGCAGGAAGCCTGGACCGCCGAATTCGAGAACGCAAACTCCGGTGCCACGATCACCTACGACGCCGTCGGCTCGGGTGGCGGGCGCGAACAGTTCATCGCTGGTGGCGTTGGCTTCGCCGGCAGTGACGCCGCTCTTTCTGAAGAAGAAGGCGAACTGAAGAAGGCGGCGGCACGCTGCAACCCCGGCAAACTTGTCGAGGTCCCGGCCTACGTCTCGCCGATCGCGATCATCTACAACCTCGAAGGCGTCGAAGGGCTGCAGCTCGACCCGGAAACGCTGGCGAAGATCTTCAACCAGGAAATCAGCACCTGGAACGATCCCGCGATCGCCAAAGACAACCCTGGCGTCGAACTACCCGACACCCGGATCGTGCCGGTCAACCGCTCTGATGAGTCGGGCACGACCCAGAACTTCACCGAATACCTCTCCGAGGTTGTTCCCAGCATCTGGAAATACGAAGTCAGCGGTGACTGGCCGGTCAAGGGTGGTGAGGCTGCGCAAGGCACCTCCGGCGTGGTCGAAGCTGTGACCGCCGGCGACGGCGCGATCGGTTACGCCGACGCCAGCCAGGCCGGCGAACTCGGCGTCGCCACGATCAAAGTCGGCAGCGAATATGCCGAACCGACCCCCGAGGCCGCGGCGAAGATCCTCGAGGAGTCCCCGGAAGCCAAGGACGAGGCCAAGAGCCCCTACATGTTCCCCTTCGAACTCGATCGCAAGACCGAATCGCAGGGCACCTACCCGATCGTCCTGGTCTCTTACTTGATCGGCTGCACGAAATACGACTCGGCCAGCGAAGCCGCGATCGTCAAGGGTTACTTCGAATACGCGATCAGCAGCGAAGGTCAGAAAATCGCCGCTGAAAACGCCGGTTCGGCACCGCTCTCGGCGGCGCTGACAAAGAAGATCCAGCCGGCCGTCGAAGCAATTGAAGGTAGTTCCTAGGCTCTGAGTGGAGGCTCGCGCCGACACGACGACCAACGCCGGTCAGCTCCTCGCTGCCGCCTCCGGAGGGAGGCGGCAGTGGGGCGACCGGATCTTCTCCAACTTCTCCGTTGCCGCCGCGGTAACGATCCTTGCCCTGTTGGCGGGGGTCGCGACCTTCCTCCTGATCCAAGCAGCGCCGGCGATCACCGCCAGCTCCTCGGAACTGCCGGGGGGCAAGAGCCTGATCGACTACATCGCGCCGCTCGCCTTCGGCACCGTGCTGGCGGCGACGATCGCGGTGATTCTCGCCGTCCCGCTCGCGGTCGCGGTGGCGCTCTTCATCAGCCACATCGCGCCGAAGCGACTGCTGCTGCCGCTCGGCTACATGGTCGATCTGCTCGCCGCCATACCCAGCATCGTCTACGGCCTCTGGGGCATCTTCGTGCTCGGCCCCGCCGCGGTCGGGCCGATGAAGTGGCTCGAACAGAAGCTCGGCTTCATCCCCTTCTTCCAGGGCCCGGCCTCGGTTACTGGCCGCACGATGCTGGTCGCCGGCCTAGTGCTGACCGTGATGATCCTGCCGATCGTCTCCGCCGTCGCCCGTGAGGTCTTCTCGCAGACGCCGCGCAAGCTGCAGGAAGGCGCCCTGGCGCTGGGCGCGACCCGCTGGGAGATGCTGCGCATGACCGTCCTGCCCTTCGGCAAGTCCTCGATCATCAGCGGCGCCATGCTCGGCCTGGGGCGCGCCCTCGGGGAGACGATGGCGGTGACGATCATCCTCTCGGTCTCCGGCATCGTCACCTTCAACCTGATCAGCCAGGCGAACCCCTCGACGATCGCCGCCAACATCGCCCTCGACTTTCCGGAATCGACCGGCCTCGCGATCAACACCCTGATCGCCTCGGGCCTCGTCCTCTTCGCGATCACCCTGGTCACCAACCTCGCCGCGCGGGCGATCATCGCCCGCCAGAACATCCAGTGAACCCGACGCTCGAAAGCGGCGTGCTGCCTGACTGGTCGCCCTACGGCGTGGTTGCCGGTTCGGCCCTGCTGGCGGCGGCCCTGCTGCTGGCCGCGGGCGCCTTCAGCGTTGCCCTGCTGCTTGTCTTCACTGTGTTGGTGGCGATGGTCGTCACCTACACCTGGTCGCGGCGGGTCGAGGGGCCACGGCGCGCCAAGGACCGGTTGATCACGCTGGCCATCGTCGCCGCCTTCGGATTGGCCCTGATCCCGCTGCTCTCGCTGATCTTCGAGGTCGCCAAACGCGGCATCCCCGGCCTCAGCCTCGAATTCCTCACCGAGGACGCGCGCGGCCAGATCGGCGGTGGCGGCGCCGCCCACGCGCTGGTCGGCACCCTGGTGATCACCGGCGTCGCCGCCCTGATCTCGATCCCGGTCGGGTTGATGGCGGCGATCTACCTGACCGAGTACGGCGGCGGCCGCCTCGGCCGGGCGCTGACCTTCTTCGTCAACGTGATGACCGGCATCCCCTCGATCGTCGCCGGCCTCTTTGCCTACGCGCTCTTCGCCCTCTTCCTCGGCCCCGGCATCCGCCTCGGCGTGATGGGCTCGGTGGCGCTCTCGGTGCTGATGATCCCGATCGTGATCCGCACCTCCGAGGAGGTGCTGAAGATCGTGCCCAACCACCTGCGCGAAGCCTCCTATGCGCTGGGAACGCCGAAGTGGCGGACGATCACCAAGGTCGTCCTGCCGACCGCCTTCGCCGGCCTGATCACCGGCATGATGATCGCCGTCGCCCGCATCATCGGCGAGACGGCGCCGCTGCTGGTCACCACCGGCGTGGTCGACTCGATCAACACCAACCCTCTTTCCGGCCGCATGCAGAACCTCGCGGTCTACGCCTACAGCGAGTACCGAACACCCGGTGTGTTCAAGCAGGCTTCCTACGACCGGGCCTGGGCAGCGGCCCTGACCCTGATCGTTATTGTCATGGTGCTCAACCTCGTGGCTCGCCTGATCTACCGCCGGTATCGAACTGAGATCCGTTAAGTGGATGGAAGGAGAGCACGACCGATGCGAGCCGCAGGTGCAACCAGGGCTGAGGCCGAGGCCGAGGTCGGCAAGACTGAGATGAAGGTGACGACTACAGGCGCGCAGCCCACCCCGGACGCCGCCGCAGTGGCGGACGGGAGGCCGGCGAAGACGCTGGAGACGCGCGAGGTCAACCTTTTCTACGGCGACTTCCACGCGGTCGAAGACGTGACGATGAAGGTCGAGCCAAACAAGGTGACGGCGCTGATCGGCTCTTCGGGTTGCGGCAAGACGACCTTCCTGCGCTCGCTCAACCGTATGCACGAGCTGACCGCTAGCGCCAGGGTCGAGGGCGAGATCACACTCGATGGCCAGGACATCTATGGGCGCGGGGTCGACCCAGTCCAGGTGCGTCGTCTCGTCGGCATGGTCTTCCAGTCGCCCAACCCGTTTCCGACGATGTCGATTTACGACAACGTCGCCGCCGGGCTCAACCTCAACGCCGGCCGGGTGAAGAAGACCGAGAAGGACGCGATCGTCGAGCGTTCGCTGCGCGGCGCCCACCTCTGGAACGAGGTCAAGGACCGTCTCGACAAGCCCGGCTCCGGCCTCTCCGGTGGCCAGCAGCAGCGGCTTTGCATCGCCCGTGCGATCGCGGTCGAGCCCGAGGTGCTGCTGATGGACGAGCCTTGCTCGGCCCTCGACCCGGTCGCCACGCTGGCGATCGAGGATCTGATCGGTGAGCTGAAGAACAAGTTCACGATCGCGATCGTCACCCACAACATGCAGCAGGCCTCGCGGGCCAGCGACATCACTGCGTTCTTCAACCTCGAGGAGACCGGCAAGCCCGGCCGCCTGGTTGAGATCGGACCGACCGAGAAGATTTTCACCAGTCCCTCCCAGCAGGCGACCGAGGACTACGTCAGCGGACGGTTCGGCTGAGCATGCCCGGCGGGATCAGGGTCGAATACCAGGAGGAACTGGACCGCCTCGAGGCGAGCGCGTTGGGCGGCATCGACCTGGCCAGCGCGGCGCTCACCCGCACCCTGGAGGCGGTCGAGCACCAAGACGTCGAGCTGGCCCAGATCGTCGTCGCCGATGATGACCGCATTGACGGCCGCTACCTCGAGGTGCACCAGGCGCTGATCACGCTGCTCGCCACGCAGTCGCCGGTGGCGACCGACCTGCGGCTGATCTCGGCCCTCCTGCACGTGCTGAAGAACGTCGAGCGGATGGGCGATCAGTGCGTGAACATCTGCAAGATGATCCCGCTGACCGGCAACGAGCCGCCCTCCGATCAGCAGATGGTCGGGCTGATCCTCGAAATGGGGCGCCAGGCCAAGACGCTGCTCAGCCAGGCCAAGCGGGCCTTCGCCGACCGCGACATCGAACTCGCCCAGGACCTGGTCCGTCAGGACGACGTCGTCGACAACCTCAACCGCGAGTGCTTCCGCCTCGCCCTGGAGATCGGCGACGACGCCGACCGGCGCGAGTGGGCGATGACGATGCTGCTCGGGGCGCGGGCGATCGAGCGGATCGGCGACAACGCCGTCGACATCGGCGAGCAGGTCGCCTTCGTCGTCACTGGGCTTTTCCGTGAGTTCGAGGATGCGTCGCATCCGAGTGTCTGAGGGCGGGGTGGCCATGCATCGCCGGACACCCGGCCTGCGGCCGGGTTGAGCGTCCGACGACGCATGGCCACCCCGCCGACCGGCGCTTGAGATCCGATGATTCTGGGAACATGCGAGACAAGCCCGTGACGCTCTGTGCCGCCATAGATATTGGGTCGAATACGACCCGTGTGCTCGTTGCCGAGCCCGTTGAGGGGCAATTGAAGAAGGTGATGGAGCAGCGTGCCTACACGCGGATTAATAAGGCGCTCGACTCCGACGGGGCGATCCTCGCCTCGAAGGTGGACGAGGTCTGTGAGGTCGTCGCGACTCAGGTGCGGCTGGCGAAAGAGCTTGGGGCTGAAGAGATCCGCGCGGTTGCCACCGCGGCCGTGCGCGAGGCTTCCAACAGCGATGAGGTCGCGGCCGCGATCGGTGATGCCGCCGGCGTCCGGGTCGAGGTGCTGAGCGATGAGGAGGAGGGGAGGCTCTCCTTCATCGGTGCGACCAAGACGCTCGGCCACCCGGTCGAGGGCAGGATCGGCGTCGTCGACGTCGGCGGCGGCTCGACTGAGGTGATCCTCGGCACCGTGCCGGGAGGCGCCGCCGAGGTGCGCTCTTGGCGGGTCGGCTCGGGCGTCCTCGCCAACGAGCTGATCTCCTCTGATCCCCCGTCTGCCGCCGAGATCCGCAAGGTCCGCGACCGCATCGACGACATTTTCGAGGGGGTCGAGATCGAGCACCCGGCCCAGGCCGTCGCGGTCGGCGGCAGTGCCACCTCGCTGCGCCGCCTGGTTGGCGCGGTGCTCGAGTACGAGACCCTGGAGCGGGGGATCCGCGTGCTCTGCGGCGATCCCGCCGCCGACGTGGCGCGCCGCTTCGAGCTCGACCCCGAACGGGTCCGCATCCTCACTACCGGCGTGCTGCTGCTGGAGAAGGTCTCCGAGCTACTCGGCCAGCCGCTGCAGATCGGCAAGGGCGGCCTGCGCGAGGGAGTCGTGCTCGACCTGCTCAACGGCAGCACCAATGGCTCCTCGCTCCGTCTCGTCGCTTAGCGAGCAGGCGCGTCCTTTAGCCTCGTAGCGTGGCCGGTGCGCGCAAGGTCAAGCTCGACTGCGAGGAGTCGTTCTCACAGGCGGCGGCAAAGGTCGTCAAGGTGCGATCGAAGGAGGTCTTCGCGCACTCGGAGGGCGTGCTCGATCTCGACCAGGTCGAGCGTGTGCACGACATGCGGGTGGCGACGCGCCGCCTGCGCGCGGCGCTGGAGATCTTCGAGCCCTGCTTCCCGCGCAAGCGCCAGCGCAAGGCGCTGAAGAAGGTGAAGGCACTGGCCGATGCGCTCGGGGAGCGGCGCGACGCCGACGTCGAAATCGCTCTGCTCGAGGGGCTGGTCGATGAGGCGGCGGAGGTCGATCGCGGGGCTCTTCAAGATCTGATTGAGGAGCTGCGGGCGCGTCAGGCCGGCGCCAACGAGGCGCTGGCGCCCTATGTCACCACGAAGCGGCTGAAGAAGCTGCGGCGGCGGCTGAAGAAGCTGGTCAAGAAGGCGGGCTCGTGATGACACGCGAGGACAAGGCAGGCGACAGGTGAAGGCGCGCAAGATCGAGGGGTCGAACCCAAGCGGGCCGCTGGAGCCCAACGTCGCCCGGATCGTCTCCGTTCGACTCAATGAGCTGAGCGGTTTCGCCGATCAGGCCCTCGCGCCTGACGCGAGGGAAGCCCAACACAACATGCGGATCGCCGCCAAGCGGCTGCGTTACGTGCTCGAGATCTTCGCTCCCTGTCTAGGTGAAGAGGCTGAGGCGGTACGCACCGCCGCCAAGCGCCTGCAGGCCGTCCTCGGCGACCTTCACGACTGCGACCTGATGCTGCGCAGGGTGAAGCACATCAGTTCGGTCGCCGCCCTCTTGCGCCGACGTCGCGAGCGTCTCTTCCTAGACTTCGCCGAGCTCTGGCAAGCGGAGACGAGTAAAGGCACCTGGGCGGCGCTCGGCGCCAGTCTCTGACACGCGCCCTCCCTTGACCACCTCTGAGGTGGTGAAAGGGGGGCGCGCGTCGGGTTACTGCTTGTTCACCTGCGGTTCCCCACCCGTTTACATCTTTCGGTCACCGATGCCGAACCCTGGAGGTGACAGAAACGACCAGGTAGGGAGACACCGATGACTTCCCGTATAGATATGCACTGCCACTCCACCGCCTCACAGCTCTCGCGACTCGGGGTCCAGCGCTCACTGGGGTTGCCCGAGTGCGCGACGCCGCCCGAGGAGGTCTACGAGCTGGCCAAGCGACGGGGGATGGACTTCGTCACGATCACCGACCACGACACGATCGACGGCTGTCTCGAGCTCGCTGATCGCCCTGATTGCTTCGTCTCCGAGGAGCTGACCGCACGCTTTGCCGGCGAGCCGCAGGCGGTTCACGTCCTCTGTTACGGGATCACCCCCGGGGACCATGAGTGGCTGCAGGCACACGCCGGCGACGTTGAGGCCTGCGCCGCGTACCTTGCTGAGAACGAGATCGCCTCTGCATTGGCGCATCCGTTCTACAACGTCGACGGACCGCTGACGCCGCGGCACCGGCGCCGGCTCGCCGAGCTCTTCCCGATTTGGGAGGTGCGCAACGGATCTCGCGCGGCCGAGCTCAATATGCCGGCGGCGATCTACATCGAGACCCACGGCGGCACCGGGATCGGCGGCTCCGACGACCATGCCGGCGTGGACATCGGCCGCACCTTCACCGAGGTGCCCGCGGCCGCCACGCCGGAAGAGTTTCTCCACAAGATGCGGGCTGGCGATGCCCAGGGAGGCGGCCAGCAGGGCAGCGCGGCCAAGTGGGCTCACGCGGCGATGGCGTTGGCGACGCGCGCTCTCGGCGGGTCGGGCGTAGAGAGGGCGCCCGACCCCGCCGCCGTGCTCAAGATCGCCCAGCGCACGATCAGCGAGGGCGCCGCCCGCGAGGGCAAGGTCGCCGCCGACATCGGGCCCGACGACGCGCGGGCGCTGCTCGAGGCCTGGCTGCGCTCGGTCGAGCTTGAGCAGCGCGGGCCGGAGTTGCTCGCCTACCTGCAAGCCGAGGACTTCTCCCATGCCGATCTCTACCGCCGCGCCCGCCGCACCCACGAGCGGCGGCTGCGAAGCGCGATCGCCGACGGCGCCAAGGCTGCCCACGAGGGCGACATGGCGGCCGCGGTTGGCGGCCTCTTCGAGGCGGTGATCCCGGCGGTGCCCTACGCGCCCGCGATCACTTTCCTCGGCGCCGAGAAGGCGAAGCTGGCGAGTCGCTCCGGAGAGCGACCCCGCGTCGCTCTGATCGCCGACGGGATCGGCGCCACCCACGGCGTCACCGCGACGATCGAGAAGATCCGCGAGCTCGGCGTGCCGGGCTTCGAGATCGAGGTCGTCGGCACCGACGCGGGCGTCGACCGGCGCCTGCCGGCGGCAACCGAGCTCGAGGTTCCTTTCTATGCGGGCATGAGCCTCGGCGTGCCCGGCCTGCCCGGTTTGGCCGAGACCCTTGCCGATGGTCGCTACGACGCCGTTCACATCACCGCGCCCGGTCCGGCCGGCATCGCGGCAACGCTGCTCAACCGGATCGCCGGCACACCGCTGATCGCCAGCTACCACACCGAGCTGGCCAGCTACGCCGGCCTGCGCAGTGGCGACGGCGGGGTGGAGGCCCTGGCAAAAGCGGCGCTCGGCGCCTTTTACGGCGCGCCCTCGGTGGTCCTCTCGCCGAGCCCGGCGGCGGACCGCTCGCTGCTCGAGCTGGGCATCGATCAAACCCGCCTCGGCCGCTGGGAGCGCGGCGTCGACATCGGCCGCTTCGATCCCGGCAAGGCCGCGCGCGAGGACTTCCCCGGCGAGGTCAAGATCCTCTACGCCGGCCGTCTCACTCGTGAGAAGGGGGTTGACCTGCTTGCCGAGAGCTTCCTGCGGGCCCGCCAGGCCGACTCGCGCCTGCACCTGCTGCTCGCCGGCGGCGGGCCGGAGGAGGACGAGCTGCGTGCTCGACTCGGCGAGCACGCGAGCTTCCTCGGCTGGCTCGAAGGAGAGGACTTGGCCCGCGCCTACGCCAGCGCCGACATCTTTCTCTTCTGCTCGACCACCGACACCTACGGCCAGGTCGTGCTCGAGGCGGGCGCCAGCGGGGTGCCGGTGGTCGCGGTCGCCGAAGGCGGCCCTGCCTCGCTGGTCGAGAACCGCCATACCGGCATGCTCTGCCAGGCCGACGCCGACCACATCGCCGGCACAGTTCTGCAGCTGGCCGCCTCGCCGCTGCTTCGTCGCCACCTTGGCGCCTCCGCCGTCCGTGCCGCCCGCGAGCGATCCTGGGAGCGCGCGATGGAGCAACTCGCCGGCGGCTACCGCCGCGCGCTGGGCGTCGATTCGCGCTTCCGACTTTCACCCACCTCTGGTGTGGTGAAGGTCGGAAGCGCTGGCGCGTCCGTGCACGCCGCCTGAGGCAGGCGGGATGGCAGCAGGCCAGCAGTACGATGAACGCATCGACGATCCCGCTCTTTACTTCAACCGCGAGCTCTCCTGGCTCGACTTCAACCAGCGGGTTCTGGAACTCGCCGAGGACCCGGCGGTGCCGCTGCTGGAGCAGATCCGCTTCTGCGCGATCTACGCCTCCAATCTCGACGAGTTCTACATGGTCAGGGTGGCCGGGCTGTTCGAGCAGCTCGACGCCGGGATCGACGCCCGCGGCCCCGATGGGCTGCGACCCGGCGAGCAGATCGACGCGATCCAGGCACGGGTGCTGGAAATGGACAAGCGCCTGCACGCCTGCTTCGAAGGCAAGCTGCGCCCTGCCCTCGAGGAGGAGGGCGTCCGCATCGTCTCGCTCGACTCGGCCAGCGAGGAGGAGCGGAGTGAGATCGATGCCCGCTTTCATGAGCAGGTCTTTCCGGCACTGACCCCGCTGGTAATCGGCCTCGGCCGGCCTTTCCCCTACATCTCCAACCTCTCGCTCAGCCTCGGCGTGCTGCTGCGCGACCCCGAGAGCGGCAGCGAGATCATCGCCCGGGTCAAGGTGCCGAAGGAGCTGCTCGGCCGCTTCCTCCCGGTCGGCGAGGGCGGCCAGACCTTCGTGCCGCTGGAGGAGGTGATCGCGGCCAACCTCGACGCGCTCTTCCCCGGCACCGAGGTGGTTGACCACGGCTACTTCCGCGTCACCCGCGACGCCGACTTCACCGTCTCCGATGAGGCCGATGACCTGCTGCAGGCGGTCCAGGACGAGATTCGCCGCCGCCGCTTCGGCGAGGTGGTGCGACTCGAGATCGCCGTCGGGATGAACCGGAAGCTGCGCCAGCAGCTGATCGACGCCCTGCGGCTCGAGGACCGCGAGGTCTACGACGTCAACGGCCTGCTCGACCTCGCCGACCTGACAGCGATCGCCGACGTGCCCGGCCACGCCGAGCTGCGCTACACGCCCTGGACGCCGGTAACGCAGCCGCGCCTGCTCGGCGAGGACGACGAGCCCTGCGACATGTTCGCGACGATCCGCCAGGAGGACCTGCTCGTTCACCATCCCTATGACTCCTTCGCCAGCTCGGTCGAGCGCTTTGTCGAGCAGGCGGTCGCCGACCCTGACGTGCTGGCGATCAAGCAGACGGTGTACCGGACCAGCGACGACTCGCCGCTGGTGCCCTCGCTGATCCGCGCTTCTGAACGCGGCAAGCAGGCGGTCTGCATGGTCGAGCTGAAGGCCCGCTTCGACGAGGAGGCCAACATCCACTGGGCCAAGTCACTGGAGGAGTCCGGCGTCCACGTCGTCTACGGCATCCCCGGCCTGAAGACGCACGTGAAGGCAATTCTGGTCGCCCGCCGCGAGGGCGACAGGGTGCGCGAGTACGTCCACATCGGCACCGGCAACTACCACCCCAAGACGGCCCGCCTCTACACCGACTTCGGCCTCTTCACCGCCGACCCGGAGATCGGCGCCGACGTCGCCGAGATGTTCAACTTCCTCACCGGCTACGGCCGTCCGGCCGAGTACCGCAAGGTCTTGGTCTCACCGACGACGATGCGCGACCAGATCCTCGGCGAGATCTCCGCCACCGTGGCCGCTCACGAAGCGGGCGAAGAGGCGCGGATCACGCTGAAGATGAACTCCTTGGTCGACGCCGCCTGTATCCGGGCGCTGTATGAGGCATCGCAGGCGGGGGTGCGGATCGATCTCAACGTGCGCGGGATCTGCTGCCTGCGGCCCGGGGTGCCGGATGTCTCCGAAAACATTCGCGTCATCTCGATCGTCGGCCGCTTCCTCGAGCACTCGCGCGTCTACGCCTTCCGGCGCGGTGAGCAGACCCGGGTCCTGATGGGTTCCGCTGACCTGATGCCGCGCAACCTCGAGAGCCGGGTCGAGCTGGTCACGCCGGTCGAAGACCCGGCGCTGCGGGCGGAGCTGCTCGACATGCTCGAGCGCTGTTTCGCCGACAACGCCAACACTTGGGAGCTCGACTCCGAGGGTCAGTGGACTCGCCGCTCGCCGGCCAACGGGCAGCGCCGCAGTGTCCAGGAGGAGATGCGCGAGCGCCACGCGGCCCGTGCCGCCGAGCATCTCGCCGCCGTCTCCAGCTGAGCGCCTTCGCCGCTCCGATCCCTGCCCGCCTCGATCAATAGGATTGACTCAGTGGCGCGTCTCTCCCTCCTGCCCCGCGATCGGACCTTCTTCGATCTCTTCATCGAGGCCGGCCAGAACACGCTGAAGGCCTCGCGGCTGCTTGACCAGATGATGGCCACCTGGCCCGACTCCGGCGACCTCTCCAAACAGGTCGTCGACGCCGAGCAGGAGGGCGACCGGATCACTCACGCGATCATCAAACGGCTCAACTCGACCTTTGTCACGCCGATCGACCGCGAGGACATTTACGGCCTCGCTACCCAGATGGACGACATCGTCGACTACACCGAGGAGGCAGCCGACTTCCTCGGCCTCTACAAGATCGAGGCGCCGATGTCGCAAGCCCAGGAGCTGACCAAAGTGCTGGTCGCCGCCTGCGAGCAGCTCGCCGCCGGGCTCGAGCACCTGCGCGACTTCAAGGACCTCGACAAGTACTGGATCGAGATCCACAGGCTGGAGAACGACGGCGACCGGATCTCCCGCGACGCGGTCGCCTCGCTCTTCTCCAACGGGATCGACCCGATGGTGGTGATCCGCTGGAAGGACATGTTCGCCGTGCTCGAGAACGCGATCGACGCGACCGAGACGGCGGCCCAAATCCTTGAGGGCATCGTCATCAAGAACTCGTGAGCTCCGACGTCATTCTCGTCATCGTCGTCGGCACGGCGCTCGCCTTCGACTTCACTAACGGCTTCCACGACACCGCCAACGTCGTTGCCACCTCGATCTCGACCGGGGCGGCCCGGCCGCAAGTCGCGATCGGGGTCGCCTCGCTGCTCAACTTCGTCGGCGCCTTCATCTCGATCTCGGTCGCGGCGACGGTTGCCAACGACGTCGTCAACTCGGCTGTGGTGACGCCGACCGTGGTCTTCGCCGGTCTGATCGGTGCGATCGCCTGGAACCTGATCACCTGGTCCTTCGGTCTGCCTTCGAGCTCCTCGCACGCGCTGATTGGGGGGGTGGTGGGCTCCGCCGTCGCCGCCGCGGGCTTCGACGCCGTGCTTGCCGACGGCCTCGTCGGCAAGGTGCTGATCCCGGCCGTAATCGCGCCGATTCTGGCCTTTCTCGTCGCCGGCGTCGCGATCGGGCTCGTCTACCGCATCGTCGGCAAGCAGCGCCCCGGCACCGTCACCCGCGGCTTCCGCTACGGCCAGATCATCTCCAGCAGCATGCTGGCGCTGGCGCACGGAACCAACGACGCACAGAAGACGATGGGCATCATCACGCTGGCGCTGGTCGCCAACGGCACGCTCGGCGCCAACGCCGACCCGCCGCTCTGGGTGATCGTCACCTCGGCGACCGCGATCGCGCTCGGCACCTACAGCGGTGGCTGGCGGATCATCCGCACCACTGGGACGCGGATCATCAAGATGGATGCCGCTCAGGGCTTCTCGGCACAGGGCGCCGGTGCCGCCGTGATCCTCGCCTCGACCCACTTCGGCTTTCCGCTCTCGACCACCCACGTGATCAACGGCGGCGTGATGGGGGCAGGCGCGGGCAAGCGGGTCTCGGCGGTGCGCTGGGGCGTGGCCGGCAACATCGTTACCGCCTGGCTCTTGACCCTGCCGGCGGCGGCGGCGATCGGTGCGCTCGCCTACGGCCTGACCGCGATCTTCGGCAGCGGTGCGCTCGGTCCGATCCTCGTCACCCTGATGTCGCTCTCGCTGATCGCCGCGGTTTTCGCCCGGCGCTCGCGCCAGGGCGCCCCGGTTCCGGCGAGCTGAGCGATGGCGGTCATGGTCGAGACCAAGGAACTGCTGGAGACGGTGGTCGCTTCGGTGGTCGCTGGCGTCGGTATCACCGTGATCTTCTCGGTGGCGATCTGGGGCATCGCCCGCTTCGCCGACCTCAGCCGCAACGAGCGCCCCATCGCCGCGGGGGCGGCGGCGACGCTGGCCGCTCTCGCCGGCCTGGCCACCCTGGGTGCGGTCGCCTTTGGCATCGTGATCATGTCCAGCAAGTAGTCACCGCGGGCGGCCGGTTTGCCGGACTACACTTCTTACGTGCGCACCCTGCGTAATGTCGCGATCGTCATGGTCCTGGCGCTGGCTGTCGCCTTTGCTCCTCACGGTGGCAACGTCGCTGACGCGATCCTGACCGCGATCACGATGGGCTTCCTCGCCGCGCTGGCCTGGATGGTCTTCGTGCTCGGTCGCCAGAACCAGCTCACCCTGGCGACGCTCACCGACGGGCGCCGGGCGATCCTCTACGCGGCACTGGGAATGCTCACCCTGCTGATCGCCGGCAGCGACGAGCTTTTCTCCAGCGGCGGCGGCACGCTGCTCTGGATCATCCTGCTTGGCGCCTCGGTGGCGGCGATCTGGCGGATCTGGATCGACGCCAACACCTACTGAGCTCAGCCTCCAACGAGGTCGCTGAATTGTGTGAGTGAGCGCGCCACCCGCGCGTTCGCGCCTGCGACCGTCGCGGTGTGCCGTCACCGACCGTCAGCAGCGCAGGCCACAGGGAGGAAGGGACCGCCTCGGTCGAGTTGGTCGCGGCGGTTCCCTTCCTGCTGCTGGTGGTTCTGGTGGCGGCACAGTTGGCGCTTGCCGGCCAGGCCTTCTGGTCGGCTGCGATAGCGGCGCGGGCGGGAGCTCGCGCGGCGTTGGTGGGTGGCGACGCAAACGCCGCGGCGCGACGGGCGTTGCCGCAGTCGTTGCGCCCGGACGCGCAGGTAAGCGAGGACGACGCGACGACCATCGTGCAGGTGGCGATTCCCCGGCTGCTGCCGGCTTTGCCGCGGCTGATGGTCGGCTCCGAGAGCGGCTTGGGCGATGGCTAGCGCGCGCGGGCAGGCGACCGTAGAGCTGTTGGCTGCAATTCCGCTGCTGTTGATTGCGGGGGCGATCGCGCTGCAACTGCTGCTGGCGGGATACGCGCTGACCCTGGCCGACGGGGCAGCCGAGGCCGGCGCGCTGGCCCTGGCGGCGGGGAGATCGACCAAGAGCGCGGCTACCGACTCCTTGCCTTCGTGGGCAGAAGACAGGGCCGAGATCACAGTGAGCGGGGGCGAGGTGACGGTGCGGCTGGCTCCTCCCTCGCTGCTGGCGGCGGTGGGAGATCGGCTGGCGATGACCGCCAGCAGCTACGCGAGGCCGGCAGGGCGATGAACGGGCGCGTCATCGTCGCAACCGCCGTCGGTGCGGCAAGCGGTTCGCGCGCTGCCGCCGCTGCCCTCGTCTGCGCCGCTTCTGAGCCGGATCGTCCCGGGCTGCTGGTCGACATCGGCGGCCGGCCTCCGCGCCCCACGCTGGTCGCTTCAAGTGGCGCCCGCGAGCTGGAGGAGCGGCTCACCGTGCACCTGTCGGAGCTGCGTGCGGCCTCGCGTGGTGGGACCTGTCACCTCGCGGTTCCAGCCGAGGCCGAGGCTCTCGGCCGTATCGCGGCGGCGCTGCCTCTTGTGCGCGAGGCGGTCGCCGTGCTGCACGTTCCGCCGGGTCTCTTCCAGGATGTCTTGCGCCTGGTCGAAGCCGAGTCCAGCGCCGTCCTGCTCTGCGCCGATCTCGCTCACGATCGTGGGCTGACGGCGCTCGCGGTGAGAGAGCTGCGCGAGCGCGCCCTGCCCGTCCGGGTGCTGAAGCAGCCGCTTGCCTGGGTGGCGGCCCGCCGCGCTCTGTTCGGCGTCCTCTCCCCAGACGCGCACGGTTGTTTGCCGAGACGCCTTCGTGAAACCCTTTTGCAAAGCCAAATTTCAGCGGCGCACACGTGCTACGCTGAGCTCGATGACCCGGAAACTGACCCAGAGGGAGCTGCGCAACAACAGCGGCGAGGTGATGCGGGCGCTGGATCGAGGAGAGGACTTCATCGTGACCAGCAACGGCAAGCCCGTCGGTGAGCTGCGCCCCTGCAAGCGGCGTCAGTTCGTCCCCACGAAGCAGCTCATTGCCGCTTTCAAAGGTGCGCCGACTATCGACTACGAGGAGCTTCGAGCCGATATCGACCGATACGTCGATCAGGACCCTACGCCTCGCTACTGGGTTGACTGAGGATCGAGGTCTGATCGATACGTCGGTTGCGGTGAAAATCCGCGATCTCGACGCCGCCATGTTTCCCCCCGAAGTCGCGATTTCAACCTTGACCTTGGGCGAGCTTGCCGCCGGCCCACGCGCCGCACCCGATGAGCTCACCCGTGCACGACGCCAAAGCCATCTTCAGTTCATCGAGGCGAACCTCGAAGCGTTGCCCTTTGAGTCGTCATGCGCTCGTGCGTACGGAATCGTCTACGCAGCCGTCGACAACGCCGGGCGTAAACCGCGCGGTGGTCGAGCCGTTGACCTGATGATCGCGGCGACTGCCCTCGCCCATAGCCTTCCCCTCTACACCCGCAACGCCAAGGATCTCTACGGCCTAGGGGAGCTGATCGCGATCGTTGACGTGAGCGTCTGACTGCAGTGGCCCGCGCTTGCCGCCGCCCGCGGCGGCATTTCGCCAGAATCGCCCCATGCTGACCGTCGCAGTCACCGGCCCGACCGGGGAGATCGGCAGGGCCTTCATCTCCTCGCTCGAGCGGATGCCGGAGGTTGACCGGGTGATCGGCATGGCCCGCCGGCCGTTTGACCTCGCTGGTCACGGCTGGGAGAAGACCGAATACCGGCGCGGTGATGTGCTCGATCGCAATGCGGTCGACTCGTTGGTCGAGGATGCCGACGTCGTCGTCCACCTCGCTTTCGCGATCGTCGCCGGCGGCAGCGAGAGCCGCGAGGTCAACCTGAACGGCTCGCGCAATGTCTTCGAGGCGACCGCGGCGGCTGGCGCCAAGCGGCTCGTTTACACCTCCTCGGTAGCCGCCTACGGCTTTCATCGCGGCATGCCCGCCCTGCTCGACGAGGAAGAGCCGGTGCGCGGCACCACGCGTCACCCCTACTCGGCCCACAAGGCCGCGGTCGAGGCCGAGCTCGAGGAGGCGCTGCTCGACTCCCACACCGAGGCCTTTGTCTTTCGCCCCTGCATCGTCGCCGGGCCGGAAGCGACGCTGCTGCTGGACTTGATCCCGATGCTGGCGATGGGGCAGAGGATCCCGGGGCCGCTGCGCTGGGCGCTGGGCAAGGTGCCCGAGCTGCGGCCGGTGCTGCCGGATCCCGGCGTGCCCTTCCAGCTCGTCCATCACAACGACGTCGCTGCTGCGCTCACCGCGGCGGTGTTGGGCCACGGCCCTCCCGGCGTCTACAACCTCGCCGGGCCCGGCCAGCTGACGATCAGCGATCTCGCCCGCGCGCTGGGCTGGCACTCGGTGCCGGCGCCGCACCTCGCGGTCGGTGTCGCCGCCGAGGCGATCTCATTGATGCCGTTCCTCCCCGACGAGGCGGCCTGGATCGAGGCGGTGCGCCGACCCGTGCTGATGGACACGACCCGCGCCCGCCGCAAGCTGCACTGGATGCCGCACCACGACGCGCGCGAGACGTTGCAGCAGACGATCGCGGCCGTTCGCCAGCGCTAGTAGCCGCTGCCGTACGGGTAGGGATTTTCCGGCTGTGGTTGTGGCTGCGGAGCCGGTTCTGCGGCTTTCTGCGGCAGGCTGGCTGCGTGCCAAGTGCCGACGTCTTTGATCCCCTCGCCGTTGGCCTGCCCGGCCTTGGTGTCGCCGCCAAAGCGGTAGAGCGGGCGTCCTTTGTATGTCACCTGGGTGCCGCCTTCGGGCCGCTCGACGGTGCCGAGCTTGACCGGGCCGGTCGGGCGCACGCCCGCCGGAACCATCAGCGGATGCCAGACCGAGAGGCAGGAGCCGGTGCAGATGAACTTGCCGTTCTTCTCGACGCTGAGGGAGTAGAGGGTGCGGCCCTTGGTTGTGGTCAGCACCGTCTTGCCGAGCGTCGAGTTTTCGGCCGAGGCGGCGACCCGCTTGCTCGACTTCGCGGCGAAGGCCTGGGACACGCCGACGGCGAGGAGCAGTAGCGCGAGCGCCAGCAGCATCCCGGCGGTGCGGCGCCGGAGCTGGGGACGGGGAAGCAAAGGTGAGTGCGGCATTTGGGTCTCCTCGGTCGTTTCTGGCTACTCCTGGACTACGGGCGAAGGCATCAGATGGTTCGGTGGTGAGATGGCTCGGATTCGTTTGTCCGAGCGCACCACGTGTATGGCGGGGCTCGGCAGCGTTGGCTGCATGGACAAGAGGGGACAAGACGGCCAGGTGCTGCCGCTTGCGCTCGGCGGCGCGTTTGCTCTGATCGCCGCGACGCTGGCCCTGGTCGCGATCGCCGCGGCGATAACCGGCAAGGGGCGGGTCCAGCGGACGGCCGACCTTGCGGCGATCTCAGCGGCGCGATCGATGCGCGACGACCTGCCACGCCTGCTTTCGCCCTCTCGCTTGCCCAACGGCTCAGTCAATCCGCGGCATATCGAGAAGGCTGCCTTTCTGGCCCGGGCGGAGGTGGCTGCAATCGCGGCGGCGGGGGCGAACGGGGTGGCGCCGACGCGTCTACGCGTCTCCTTCCCCGATCGCGACTCGTTCGCGCCGGTGCGAGTGAAGGCGGCGGTCCTTGCCACGCTGGAGGTCGGTGGCGGTTCGGCCGTCGAAGCCTCGGCGGTGGCTGAAGCTGGCGCACCATCGAATCCTGTTGCTGGATCGGCAACGGCGATGGCAACAGGAGGCGGCTACAGCGGCCCGCTTGTCTACCGCCAGGGCCACGGCATGCGCCCCGATGTCGGCGCCGCCTTCGATCGCATGGCCGCAGCCGCCGGCCAAGCCGGCCTCGCCCTGATCGTCAACTCGGCTTTCCGCTCCGATGCCGAACAGGCGGCTCTTTTCGCCGCTCACCCCGATCCGACTTGGGTTGCGCCTCCCGGCCACTCGCTGCATCGCTGCGCCACCGAGCTCGACCTCGGCCCGGAAACCGCCTACGGCTGGCTGGCCGCAAATGCCGGGCACTTCGGCTTCGTTCAGCGCTACAGCTGGGAGCCTTGGCATTTTGGCTTCGAGATTGGGCCGCCGCCCTGCTCGCAGGCGGGGAATGCGGTCGGCTCCGGTGGAGGTTCGGGGACGGCTGGCGGGGGAGACGGCTCCTTCGCCGGCGGCGAAGGCCTACCCGCCTTTGTTCCCTCTCGCTTCCGGGCACCGCTCCTACGCGCCGCCACGCACTGGAACGTCTCGGCCGCCCTGCTCGCTGCTCAGCTGATGGCCGAGTCGAACTTCAACCCTTACGCAAGCTCTCCGGCTGGCGCCCAGGGCATAGCTCAATTCATCCCATCCACCGCCGCCTCCTACGGCCTACGCGATCCCTTTGACCCCAACGAAGCAATGGACGCGGAGGCTCACCTGATGGCGGACCTGATCAACCAGTTCGGCTCGCCCCAGCTCGCCCTTGCCGCCTACAACGCCGGACCCGCTTCGGTCGAAGCCTGCAACTGCGTCCCGGCGATTCCGGAGACGATCGCCTATGTCAGCCGCATCCTGGCGTTGCTCGGTGGAGCTGGCGCTCTCGCCGTGCCCAGCTTCGAGGTGAGGCTGGTGTCATGAGCGCCAGAATCAGCTTGATAGAGCGGAATGCTCCGACCCCTATCTTTCGCATACACCACAAGGTGTATAAAGGTGCAATGACGCGAACGAACATCGAGATTGACGACGTGCTCATTGATCGCGCGATGCGCCTCTACCGGCTGCGCAGCAAGCGCGAAGCGGTTGATCTAGCTCTTCGCCGGCTGGTTGGCGAGCCGATGAGCCGCGAGGAGACGCTGGCGGCAGAGGGGTCCGGCTGGGCTGGGGATCTGGCCGAGATTCGCTCGCGAGATGAGATCCACGAGCCGTGATCCTCGTCGACAGCTCCGCCTGGATCGAGTTTCTGCGTGCTACCGGCAGCCCCACGCACCGGCGCGTACGTTTGGCGCTACAGGAGGGAGTCGCGCTGGCGAGCACCGATGTGATCGTGATGGAGATCCTCGCCGGTGCTCGTGACGACGCCGATCGCGACCGGCTGCGACGTTTGCTTTACGGATCGGACTTCCTTGCGGTGGAAGGTCCCGCGGACTACGAGCAAGCTGCCGAGCTGTACCGCGCTTGTCGGGCCGCAGGTGAAACTCCGCGCAAGCTGACCGACTGCCTGATTGCCGCGGTGGCAATTCGGAGCGACGCAGAACTGCTTTGCGAGGACGCCGACTTCCTCACGATCGCGCGACATTCCTCGCTTCGACTGGCGGCCTGAGGTAAATCGCCGCCTCTAAGTCGGGGGTTGCAGAAACTCGCTGGCAGATGCCGCGATCTCATCGGGGCTATCGACGTGGGCAAAGTGCGAGCTCTGCTCGATCCAGCGAAACTCGGCCTCGGGCACCAGTTGGTGCAGCTTCGGCCCAATCTCGGGCGGGACCATTGGGTCTTCTCGCGCGTAGATGAGCATCAGCGGAACTGGAAATTGCTGCCCCTGGTCGCGGCGTCGATTGAGCTCGGCGGCGAACCGAGTCATCTCGGTGGGATCCAACGCGTCCGCCATGTAGCGGACGAAGGATTCGGCGCCGGCCTCTGTCGCGAGCGGCTCACCGTACTCGCGTGCCTCCTCCAGCGACTTCAAGGTCTCGTCGTAATAGTGGACGTTGCGGTGGGCCCAGCGGAGGGGGTCGCGACGCACCACGCGCTTCAGCACCGGCGCCGTTCCAGGCACCCTGAGGGCGAGGTGGAGCGCGCGCAGCCGCGCCTGTGGAAGACCGGGAGCGTGGAGGACGAGGAGGCGGGTGAAGCTACGTGGGGCCTGAAGCTCCCGCTGCATGCAGAGGTAGCCGCCCAGCGAGTTACCGATCGCGCTGCAGCCCTCGATCCCGAGTTGCTCCTGGAGATCGCCGAGGAAGCCGGCCAGCGCCGACGCCGAGTGGCTGCGTCGCGGAGTCGGCTCGCTGCGCCCGCACCCGGGCAGGTCGGGTGCATAGATGCGGAAGCGCGAGCCGAGCGGCTCGAGCAGATAGCGCCAGGAGTAGCTCGAGGTCATCAGGCCATGGACCAGGAGCAGCGGCGGCGCAGAGTCCGATCCGTAGGTCACGACGCGGGTGCGAACCGTTCCGAAGCCAGCCGACTCGACCGTCACCTCCTCGCTGCGAGCCTGGCCGTAAGGATGGGGCAGCCGCGGCAAGTCCGGGAGGGAGTCGAAGGGCAGGCGCTGGAACGGCTTGCGTTTGCTTTGGGCCTTCACCCGCTGATTGTGGCTCAGCGGGGGCGGACGCGGAAGCCAAACGTCGCTGGCGAGCGATCGCGGTTGCCGGCAGCGTCGATCGCGAAGACGCGAAACACGTGTCGCCCGGGCGCGAGGAAGTAGGCGCGGGGCGAGCGGCAGAGGCGCCAGGGCTGGCCGTCGAGCTTGCAGTGAAAGCTGGCTTCAGGCTCGGAGGCGAAGCTGAAGGTGACGCGACGCCCCTTGTCTGGCGCGAGCAGCAGCCCTGCTGGATGACGGCGTAGTTGGGTCACGGGCGGCATGTGATCGGATCGCGGGGGGTTCGGTTCCTGCGGCTCCGGCGCCGGTGGGGATTTCGTTTCCGGTTCCGGCGGCTTGGGCGGCGGAGGAGTTTCGGGTTCCGGTTCGGGTTCAGGTTCCGGTTCGGGATCGGGGGTGTGTCTGGCGGGCGGAAGCTGTTCGGAGCGCGTTCTTCCACGGACTCGCAGTCGACGGGCGAGCCGTCGGCGATCGGGGCGAAGTCGATCAGCGCCGTGTCGAAGCCTTCGCCGCAGTCGACGATCCCGTCGGCGTCGCCGGAGTTGACCAGCAGCAGATCGTTGCCGGCGCCGGCGAAGAAGTTGTCCGGACCGTCCCGGCCCAGCAGTTGGTTGGGCCCGTCGTCGCCGATCAGGTTGTCGGCGCCGTTGGTGGCCTCGATGTCCTCGATCGCCTGCAGGCTGGTCAATTCATCGGCGTTGCTGCAGCGTGCTTCACCCTGCGGGCCAATCAGACCGGCGACGTGCTGGGCCATGTCGATCGTCACGCCGGAGCCGAAGTTGGCCCAATTGGCGTTGTCGCGATCGGCGCCGCCGTCGAGGAGGTCGCCGTCGCAGACCGCGTTGGAGATGAAGAGGTCCTCGCCGGCGCCGGCGTGAAGCTGGTCGGCGCCCCCGTTGTTCGGCAGCGCGTCGTCGCGCCCGGCGGCGTTGACCACGTCGTCCCCTGCGCCGTCGATGAGCGCGTCTTCGGTTTCGCCACCGGTGAGGGAGTCGTCGCCTTCGTTCCCCAGGGCGATGACCGAGACGGCTTCGGGGAGGCCGGGGGCGGAGAGGACGTCGTCGCCCGCCAGGCCGGCAAGCAGGATCGAGTCGGGGGTTTCCGGCACCGGGCAGGAGACCGATCCCCCGCTTGGCGTGGAGCAGCCCCCTGCCGTCGCGGCGGCGGCATCGAACTGCCCTTCGCTGCCCGCGCCCAGGGTGAACGTCACCGCCCCCGACGCGTAGCTCGCCGTCACCCGGTCGCTTTTGTCGCTGCCGGTCAGGTAGACAGCCGGCCCCCCGGGGCCGCCTGGGGACATCACGCCGACGGCAATCGAGCCGGGGTCACGCAGCTCGATTTCTTCGCCGGAGAACTCGCAGTCATCGGTCGCGACGTTGACGCAGCCGTCGCCACCTTCGCCGCCGTGGGCGACGTCGCCGCCACCACCCCCGTCGATCAAATCCGCGCCACCACCCCCGTAGAAGGTCTCAGCGCGGCTGGTGCCGACGATGTAGTCGGAGAAGGGGGTGCCGATCACGGTCTCGAAGGCGCTGAAGTCCGTTGCCGGTTCCAGCGGTTCGTCGAAGCCGCCGCCGGAGGGCGCTTGCCCGTCGTTGGCGAAGTCTTGGCCGAGGTCGACATAGACGCCGCGTCCCTCGGCTCCCGGCGGGAAGCCGGCGTCGGTGAAGAAGGAGCCCGTGTTGGGGAAGCCCGGCGTCACCCCCGTGGCGAAGCTGAGCGTGTCATTGCCACCGACGCCCGAGTCGCCGATCGAGTCGATCGTCGCGTCGCCGCGGGCGACGTCGTTGCCAGCTTCACCATCGAGGGAATCGGCGCCGAATCCACCGGAAAGCCGGTCGTCACCGGGGCCGCCGCGGAGCCGGTCGTCACCGACTCCTCCGTAGAGCCTGTCGTTGCCTTCGCCGCCGAAGAGGCTGTCGTTGCCGCGCTGGCCGTAGAGCACGTCGTCGCCGCCTTCGCCGAAGACCGTGGTGACGTTGCGCGGCATGCGGATCACATCTGCGCAGGGCGTGCCGACGATCGTCGTCCCGACGGTTTCCGGGCCTTCGGCGCAGCTCGGGGCTGCAACGCTGCAGGCGGGGAGCATCAAGAAGATGCAGGGCAGGGCAAGAAGGGCTAGGAGTCGGCGCGGTTGCATCTTCATCTCATTCCCCCCTTTCAACAGGTTTCAGTCGCACTAGGAGCGTTTCACGCGAACGCGGCTCGAAATGAGCCAAGCTTGGCCCGGTTGACGGGCTGCGATTAGACTGGCGCCAATGGCGAGCGTCGAGGTACAGGGTGTTGAGGGCATGCAGGCTCTGGTCGGGCAGGAGATCGGCCCGAGCGAGTGGCGCCCGGTCACCCAGCAGGACATCAACGCCTTCGCTGACCTCTCCGGCGACGATCAGTGGATCCACGTCGACGTCGACCGCGCCAAGGCCGAGAGCCCCTTCGGCACCACGATCGCCCACGGCAACCTGACGCTCTCCCTCGTCGACGGCTTCCGCAAAGAGCTGATCTCGTCCACCGGTTTCGCCCTAGGCGTCAACTACGGCTGGAACAAGATCCGCTTCCCCGCCCCCGTCCCAGTGGACTCCAAGGTCCGCGGCAAGGCCGAGGTCATCTCGGTCGACGAGAAGGGCGCCGGCTGGTACGAGGTCGTCACCCGCTTCACCCTCCAGGTTGAGGGCAACGAGAAGCCATGCTTCGTCGGTGACAGCGTCACCCGCGTGATGGCTCCCGCTGGCTGAAACATCAATTTCTGAATCTTCCGTAGCGTCGGGAAAGGTTCCTCGCATGCATGTTCGATTCCCTGCCTATCGTCTCTACAAGGAGAACTTGGTCGCGGCTAACGACGCCATGATGGCGCTAATGATCGGGGCGCGACTCGGCCAGCATTCGCTCTCGACGTCGCCGGCCAGCCCCGAGGCGCTTCTTCCGCAGCTCTTCGGCGGCATCGACGGAATTGAGCGGCTAAACAGGACCGCGGCAGATGCCGCTGACCTGCTTTCCGCCTCTGAGCATCACCTCGCCTCAATGGGTATCCCCTACGCCCTAAGCACTCATGGTGCCTTCATTGGTTCCGTGATCGAGATGCTGCGCGCGGATGGCAAGGATTCGGATGGGGATGAATGGACAATTCCGTGGGCCCCGGATCCGTACACCCTCGACCTAGCTCAGGTCAACGAGTACTTCGAGGAGCGAGCTGGCGTGGCACTGCCCGCACACCTCCTTGAACTCTTTCATCTGTGCCGGAAGATTCGTAACCGGATCATCCATGGCGCTGGTACCCCCGGCTCTCATTTGCTCAGTGAATTCCGGCAGTTGCCCTCGATGGTCAAGGAGAGCTGGGAAAAGCTCAGCGGTCGACCGCTGTCCGTGGATGCGGGTCGACTCTGTCTCGGCGAAGGGGAGTTGATCGCTGTACTGGCTTTCAGTCGTGGACTCGCGCATACGGTCAACGAAGCTCTTGAGGGGGCACTGAGCCGTGAGTATTGGGTGAGGGCCCTGATTCAGGACTACCGCACTCAGTTTCCGCAGCGCTTTGGCGAGCGGCATGCTCGCGCACGGCGGATCAGAGGGTTTGCAAGCGCGCTGTATGGGCCCCTGAACCTCACCGATGAGGAGATTGAGGCACAGCTTCCAGAGTAAGGCGAGAGGGGGCTCTTCCTGTTGAGCTACCGGCATTGCCGGCCGGGACTCGAACCCGGGTCGACCCTTTCGAGGGCAGTTCCCGACTGTGAGTCGGCAGAACCAATTCCAACTGCCAGATTTAGAATGCTATCCAATGGTCCCGTGACAGGATCACCCGCGCGAGGGCTCCCGCCACATAGTCGTCACGGTGTGTCGGCCGTCGGGGGTCGAGAACTTGGTGTGGGGCTCAAATCCGACTCGTTCGTAGCGGGCGTTGTTGGCGGGATTGCTCGACTCCAGGTAGGCGGGCATGGACTCGGCGTCGATTTGGGCCAGGTTCGCGCTCAGGAGTTCCATTCCGAGTCCGTGGCCGCGGTGGTCTGGGTGGGTGCCGAGGAGGCTCAGGTAGTAGAAGTCCGCGTCATCGGGGCAGGCCGACTCGAATGACTCGAATACCTGCGACACGGCCTCTGCGTGAGTGCCGAGCTCGGCGTCGAGAAACGGCTTGATCTTCGCCTCTGCTTCCTCGCTCAGCTCGCTCTTACCCGGCGGCGTCCAAACGGCCACGGCGGTGGCTTGATCCGTGGTCCAGACCCAGCCGTTCGCAAGTGCGCTCTCGATGAAGAAGCCAAAGAACGTCTCGTATTGGGCTGGGCGCTTGTCATCGTCCGGAAAGGCCCAGCTCCAGAGGGGGTCGGCGTGGAAGGCGGCGCTCAGTGTTGCGGCGATCGCCCCGGCATCGGCCGTGGTCGCCAGGCGGGGCCGGATGCCGCCATCAGCCATTTGCGATCTTCCCGAGCACGCTCAGGCCGACTGCGCCAGCTCGACTACTGCGCGTTGGGCGTCGGGCAGGGTTCGTGCCGCCGCCGGTCCTATGATCCGGCGCCAGAGTGGCGCCAACGGGCCCTCGATGTAGATGGTGTTGGTGAGGCGGCTGCCGCTCTCGGTCGGCTCGACCAGGTGGCGGTGGCCCATGCGGGCGCCGGGCAGGCGGGACTCGTCGGTGAAGAGGCGGCCGTCCTCGAACTCGACTACAAGGAAACGCAGGCGCAGGCCGGTGCCGAAGACGATCTTCGCCTTCGCGCCTTTCGCCAGGGGGCGATCAAGCTGGGCCCGTTTGATCTCGGCGTTCCATTTCGGCCAGGCGTCGGCGTCCGCGTAGGCCTTCTGCCAAACGGAGGCCGGGCTGACCCCGGCCTCCAGGGTGCTGCTTGTCTCCCAGCGGCTCACGCCACCCCACCTACTTGACGGTGAGGGTGCCTTCCATGCCGGCTTCGCGGTGACCGGGCACGGTGCAGAAGTAGGTGTAGGTGCCGGGTTTGAGGTCGACCGAGGTCGTGTCGGAGCCGTCGGCGATCAGTTCGGTGGCGCCGACTTCCTTGCCGCTGGAGTCTTCGATCGCGACGTCGTGGGTGAGGGCCTGGGGGTTTTTGAATTCGACCGTGACGTTGCCCGCTTTAGCGGTCTCGCTGGTCGAGGTGTAGGCGAGTTCGCCGTTGGGGTCGGCTTCGAACTCGAGGGTCGAGGAAGAGCCGCCGCCGCTGCTTTCTTCCTTGGCAGCAGCGCCACCCTGCTCTGCCTGGCTTTCGCCCCCGCTGGTTTCCGTCGTGCTCGAGCTGCTGTCGCTGCTGCTGCCGCAGGCGACCAGCGCTAGTGCCGCGATGGCCAGGACTAGAAATGCGACGACCTTCTTCATGACTGGGGAGTCCTTTCCTGGGGGACGAATGCTCGGGAAGACTGTAACTGCATACGCGTCGGCGGTCCCGCCGGTTCAGCGTCCCTTGAACTCGGGCTTCTCGCCGCTGAAGAAGGCGATCGCGCCTTCGCGCAGATCCTCGGTCGCCATGCTGTCGGCGATCCCGTGGCGCTCCAACTGCAGATGCTCGGCGATCCCGTTCTCGATGCTGACCCCACAGAGTCGCTTCGCCATCTTTACGTAGTGCGGCGCCATCTTCGCCAGCTTCTCGGCCTTGGCGTGGGCGGTCTCCATCAGTGCTCCGGGTGCGACCACCTCGGAGACGAGGCCCTCCTTGAGCGCCTCGGCCGCGGCCATGTTGGGGTCCTCGAGCAGGATTTCCAGTGCTCGGCTGGGCCCAACGATGCGCGGCAGGAAGTAGGTCATGCCGCCGTCGGGCGAGGCGCCGATCCGTCCGTATGCACAGGCGAGGAAAGTCGTTTCGGAGGCGATGCGGAGGTCGCAGGCGAGCGCCAGCGAGAATCCAGCCCCCGCCGCAGGCCCGTTGAGCGCGGCTATGACAGGATACGGGATACGACGCAGGTCGATGATCGCCGTGTGCAGCGCCTCGGCGCCACGACGGACCTGCGCCGGCAGGTCGATCGAGTCGTCTTCCACGCCGGCTTTGAAGCCGTTGATGTCACCGCCAGAGCAGAAGGCGTTGCCGGCGCCGGTGACGATCAGGCCGCGCAGCGGCGCCTGGTCGGCAAGCCAGGCAAAGGCGGTGCCGAGATCGAGGATCATCTCCGGGCTCATCGCGTTGAAGACGTCGGGGCGGTCGAGGGTGAGGGTGCCTATGTTGGCGCCGTCGTCGATCTCGATCTTCAGCGTGTTCAGCTCGGGCGGGGCGCTGGTCAGGGCTGCGGGGGTCGTCATCTCGCTCTCCGTGTCGGGGAAGTCTTCACCGGTGGATCACTTTGGCCGGGTGGCCAGGAGCCTACTCTTTGACCTGTGGGCGGAGGCGCTGACAACGAGGAGCTCTCGCGGGCGGAACGGATCGCCCAGCAGCGCCGTGAGCTGCCCGATTCGCCTGGCGTCTACCTCTTCCACGGCAGCGACGGCGAGACCCTTTACGTCGGCAAGGCGCGCTCGATCCGCAAGCGGGTCAACTCGCACTTCTCGGCCAAGGGCGAGGGCCGGATGACCTCGCGCGTCGACCGCATTGAGTTCCTCGCCACCTCGACCGAGGCCGAGGCGTTGCTGACCGAGCAGACCTTCATCAAGCGCCACCGGCCGCGCTTCAACATCCGCCTGCGCGACGACAAGTCCTATCCCTACGTCTGCGTCAGCCTCGACGAGGAATACCCGCGGGTCTACTTCACCCGCGAGAAGCACCGCTCGGGCCGCGCCTACTTTGGGCCCTTCTCCAGCGCCAAGCGGGTGCGCGAGACGCTCGACCTGCTCGGCAAGCTCTTCCAGTTCCGCACCTGCGAGGGCAAGGAGCCGGGCCGGCGCTCCGGCAGCCCCTGTCTCGATTACTACATCAAGCGCTGTGGGGCGCCCTGTGTGGGCTACGTCAGCCGGGAGGAGTACCGACACAACATCGACGCGATCGTCGACTTCCTCTCCGGCCGCTACCGCCAGGTCGAGGCTGACGAGCAGGAGAAGATGGAGGCCGCGGCGGCGCAGCACGAGTTCGAGCGCGCCGCCCTGCACCGCGATCGGCTCAAGGCGATCCAGTCGCTGTTCGAGCGCCAGCGGGTCGCTGGCGGCACGGTTGGCACTGCCGACCTGATTGGCGTCGCCGCTGAGGGGCAGGACGCCAACGCGCAGGTCTTCCAAGTGCGCGACGGCATCCTCGCCGAGCGCCAGAGCTTCTATCTCGACAACCAGGCCGAACGCGACCTCGCCGAGGTCGCCGAGGAGTTCGTCGGCCAGTACTACTCGGCCTCACCGGCGGTGCCGCGCACGGTGATCGTCGGCCCCTACCTGAGCGAGCGAGCCGACCTGCTCGAAGCGGCGCTGAGCGAGCGCCGCGGCAGCGCGGTCGAGGTGCGGGTCGCCGAGCGCGGCGACAAGCGCCGTTTGCGCGAGCTGGCCGAGCGCAACGCCAAGCTCGCCCTCGACCAGGACCGGCTGCGTCGCGAGCACCGCCGCCAACGCCGGGTCGAGTCGCTCGCCAGCCTGCGCGACGCGCTCGGCATGGCCGACCTACCGGTGCGGATTGAGGGCTTCGACATCTCCAACATCGGCGGTGAGCACACCGTTGCCTCGATGGTCGTGTTCGAGGGGGGTGCGACCAAGAAGTCCGACTACCGGCGCTTCCGCGTGCGCGGTGAAAGTGGCGAGGGGCGCGAAGGTGGCCCCGACGACTTCGCCTCGATGGAAGAGATCCTGGGGCGGCGGATGAACCGCTACCTCGAGCAGGTCGACCTCTCGCCGCACGACAGCAAGCGCGACGCCAGCTTCTCGGCGCTGCCCGCGCTGATCATGATCGACGGCGGCAAGGGCCAGCTCGCGGCGGGGATGCGGGCGCTGAAGCCCTTCGTTGACCGCGGCGTCACCGTGATCAGCCTCGCCAAGCGCGAGGAGGAGGTCTACGTGCCGGGCCGCTCGGAGCCGATCGACCTCGCCGCTGACTCCGAGGCCTCGAAGCTCTTGCAGCGCGTGCGCGACGAGGCGCACCGCTTCGCGATCGACCACCACCGCGGTCGCCGCGACCGCGCGATGACCGGCTCGGTGCTCGACGAGCTGAAGGGAATCGGGCCGGTGCGCAAGCGCTCCCTGCTGCAGCATTTCGGCTCGCCAGAGCGCTTCCTCGCCGCCACTCGCGAGGAACTGGAAATGGTGCCCGGCCTGCCTGGAAAGGTAGCTCGCGAGATCCACGAGCAACTCAACAGGACGGGCTGATGGCGAGCACGGAGAGGGCACAGAAAGTGGATGCCGAGCGCGACGGTGCGGGACCCGGTCGCGAGGTCGAGCTGGTCGTGATCACCGGCCACTCCGGCGCCGGCAAGTCGGAAGCGATCGCCGCTTTCGAGGACGGCGGCTACTTCTGCGTCGACAACCTGCCGCCGCGGATGATCGGCAGCCTCGGCGAGCTCTTCCGCCACGAGGGCAGTGGCGTCGAGTGCGCCGCGGTCGTCTCCGACGTGCGTGGCGGCGACTACTTCGACGACCTGCTGCAGGTGCTCGACGACCTCGAGGCAGAGGGCCTGAAACCGACCGTGCTCTTCCTCGAGGCCGATGAGGAGACGCTGGTCGACCGCTACAAGGAGACCCGCCGCCGCCACCCGCTGGCGCCGGAAGGGCGGATCGTCGACGGCATCCGGGCCGAGCGGGAGATGCTGGCGCCGCTGCGCGAGCGCGCCGACGTGGTGATGGACACCGGCAACCTGACCGGGGCGATGCTGCGACGGCGGATCGCCGAGGACATGCTCGACCACCACGAGACGGGCAAGATGGCGCTGACCCTGCTCACCTTCGGCTTCAAGAACGGGCCGCCGCACGACGGCGACCTCACCCTCGACGTGCGCTTCCTGCCAAACCCGCACTACGTCGACGACTTGCGCCCGCTGACTGGGCTCGACGAGCGGGTGCGCGAGTACGTCGAGTCCGGGACCCAGGCCGGCGAGTTCTATGGGCGGCTGCTGCCGCTGCTCGACTTCCTCGTTCCTGCTTACGTCGCCGAGGGCAAGAGCCACTTGACGATCGCGATCGGCTGCACCGGCGGCCGCCATCGCTCGATCACCGTCGCCGACCGCATTCGGCGTGAGCTGGAGGGGCGCGAGGACGTGATCGTGCACCTCAAGCATCGCGATACTGAGGTGGGGTAGCGGCTTCGCCTTGAGGGGCGGGCGTCGGCAGGGCCTCCTCACTCGCCTGACTGGCTGGTCGCCTGCTGTCGTCCGAGAATGCTTTAGGGCCAGCGGCGCAAAACGTTCGGAGGCCCTGCCGACGCCCGCCCGGTCAGTGCGATGCCGAATGACCCGAGCTCACTTCTCACCAACCGGTTCCCAGTTTCTTACCTCCATAGAATCGCCCCGCTTTGCCTGATCCCGTCATCTCCATCCGCGGCCTGCGCAAGAGCTATGGCGATTTCGAGGCTGTGCGGGGGATCGATCTCGAGGTGCAGGCAGGTGAGGTCTTCGCCTTCCTCGGGCCCAACGGGGCTGGCAAGACGACGACGGTTGAGATCCTCGAGGGGTATCGCAAGCGCAGCGGGGGTGAGATCGAGGTGCTGGGGGAGGATCCCGAGCACGGCGACCGTGCTTGGCGCGAGCGGATTGGCATCGTTCTGCAGAGCTGTCGGCTTGACCCATACCTGACAGTGCGCGAGTCGATCGGCCTCTACGCCGGCTATTACCGGGCGCCGCGGCCGGTTGACGAGGTGATCGAGCTGGTCGGCCTCGGCGGCAAGGCCGACGTGCGGGCGAGCAAGCTCTCCGGCGGTCAGCAGCGCCGCCTCGACGTCGGCATGGCCCTGGTCGGCGACCCCGAGCTGCTCTTCCTCGACGAGCCGACCACCGGCTTCGACCCCTCGGCCCGACGCCAGGCCTGGGAGACGATCGCCGGCCTGCGCGACCTCGGCAAGACCGTCTTCCTCACCACCCATTACATGGACGAGGCGCAGCGGCTCGCCGACCGGGTGACGATCATCTCGCGCGGCCAGGTGGTGGCGAGCGGCACGCCCGACGACCTCGGCGATCGCGAGAGCCTGCCGACGACGATCAGCTACCGGCTGGGCGACGAGGAGATCTCGGTCGAGACGACGACCCCGGTCGCCGACCTGCACCAGCTGACCGAGCGGGCGATCGCCCAGGGCCTCGAGCTGGAGGGCCTGGAAGTGACTCGGCCCAACCTCGAGGACGTCTATCTCTCGCTGACAGAGGACGGCACAGAGTGAGCGGCCTCGCGCTCTTCGCCCACCAGTTCCGCTACGACCAGAAGGCCTTCTGGCGCAACCCGGCCTCGGTCTTCTTCACCGTGATGTTCCCGGTGATCCTGCTGCTGATCTTCGCCACCGTCTTCGGTGGCCAAACGGTCGACGTGCGTGGCGGGATCAAGACCACCGCCTACTACGTGCCGGCGATCATCACCCTGGCGGTGATCTCGGCGACGATGCAGTCGCTGGCGATGTCGCTGGTGATCGCCCGCGAGGACGGTCGCCTCAAGCGCGGGCGCGGCACGCCGATGCCGGCCTGGGTCTTCATCGCCGGGCGGATCGGCAACTCGGCCGTGGTGGCGCTGCTGATGCTGGCACTGATGGCGGCAATCGGGCGCCTGCTCTATGGGGTGGCGATCCCCTGGAGCCAGCTGCCGCAGATCGTCGTCACGCTGCTGATCGGCGCCGCCTCCTTCTGCTGCCTCGGCATCGCCCTCACCGCCGCGATCCCCTCCCAGGACGCCGCCGCACCGATCGTCAACGCCCTGCTCTTGCCGCTCTACTTCCTCTCCGGCATCTTCATCCCCGACGACCAGCTGCCCAGTGGCGTCATCCACTTCGCCGACCTCTTTCCGATCCGCCACTTCTTCGAGGCCTTCTTCGACGTCTACGACCCGGGCGGTGGTGGTGGCGGCCTGCAGTGGGGCAACTTGGCGATCGTTGCGATCTGGGGCGTGGCCGGTCTGCTGCTGGCAATCCGCTTTTTCCGCTGGACACCGCGCGGCGGCTGATCCGCCCGCCCGTATAGCCTCCGGGCACGATGCTTCACCACGTCCTACTGGAGGTTTCCGACCTCGAGCGGAGCGGCTCGTTCTACGACGGCCTGCTCGCCCCACTTGGCTGGCGGCGCCACTTCGAGGAGGACAAAACGATCGGCTGGGGCATCGCCAAACCCGTCTTCTTCATCGCTTCCCATCATGAGCCGAAGGCGGGCTTCGGCCTGCTCAGCTTCTCCGCGCTCGGAATCGTCGCCGTCAAGGCGGCCTGGGAAGGCGGCATGAGCGGCGGTGGGACCGTGGTCTCCGAGCCCGGCGAGCGTCGCTCCTACGGCTCCGGCTCCTACTCGGCATTTCTCAAGGACCCGGACGGGTACGAGATAGAGATCACGATCGGGTCGGACTGAAGCTTGTCAGCGGGCCGGCCTGCGCCGGTCCATAACATCGAGACATCTCCCACAACGAGTCCAGGAGGAACTGAGGAATGGCTGTGAAGGTCGGCATCAACGGCTTTGGGCGGATTGGGCGCAACGTGTTCCGGGCGGCGCATGCCGCTGGGGCCGACTTGGAGTTCGTCGCCGTCAACGACCTCACCGATCCGGAGACCCTCGCCCACCTGCTCAAGTACGACTCGAGCGTGGGCCACTTCCCCGGCGAGGTCAGCGTTGAGGGGGACACGATCTCGGTCGATGGCGCGCCGCTCAAGGTGCTCTCCGAGCGCGACCCGGGGGCGCTGCCCTGGGGTGACCTCGGCGTCGACGTGGTGATCGAGTCAACCGGCTTCTTCACCGCCCGCGACGACGCCGCCAAGCACCTCTCGGCCGGTGCCAAGAAGGTGATCATCTCCGCTCCCGCCAAGGAGCCGGACGTGACCGTCGCCCTCGGCGTCAACTTCGACAGCGACTACGACCGCGACAACCACCACGTCATCTCCAACGCCTCCTGCACGACCAACTGCCTGGCCCCGTTCGCCAAGGTGCTGAACGACTCCTTCGGCATCGAGCACGGCCTGATGACGACGATCCACGCCTACACCTCGGACCAGCGCCTGCAGGACATGCCGCACAAGGACCTGCGCCGGGCGCGCGCCGCCGCCGTCAACCTGATTCCGACGACGACCGGTGCGGCGAAGGCGGTGGGGCTCGTCCTGCCTGAGCTCAACGGCAAGCTCAACGGCCTCGCCGTGCGCGCCCCTGTGATCACCGGCTCGGTCGTCGACCTCGTCTTCAGGCCCTCGCAGCCGACCGACCCGGCTGCGGTCAACGCCGCGATCAAGGAGGCGGCCGAGGGCCCGCTGAAGGGGATCCTCAGCTACACCGAGGACGAGATCGTCTCCACCGACATCGTCGGCGACCCGCACTCCTCGATCTTCGACGCCGGCCAGACGATGGCGATCGGCGACGGCAAGATGATCAAGGCGGTCTCCTGGTACGACAACGAGTGGGGCTACTCCAACCGCTGCGTCGAGCTGGCCGGCAAGGTCCTCTGAGTTCCAACGCTGACGCGATCATGAGCTTCGCCAAGGCCAGCGTGCGCGACGCCGAGGTGGCGGGCAAGCGGGTGCTGGTTCGGGTCGATTTCAACGTGCCGCTCGACGGCGGCAAGGTCGCCGACGACACCCGCATCCGCGCGGCGCTGCCGACGATCGAATCACTGCGCGAGCGCGGCGCCTCGCTGGTCCTGGTTTCGCACCTGGGGCGGCCGAAGGGCAAGGTCGTGCCGGAGCTCTCGATGAAGCCGGTGGGTGAGCACCTGGCGGAGCTGCTCGGTGCTCCCGTGCAGCTGGCGCCCGCTGTTGTCGGCGACGAGGTCAAGGCGCTGGCCGAGGGACTGGGTTCGCGCGACGTGCTGCTGCTCGAGAACGTGCGCTACGAGCCGGGGGAGACCGAGAACGATCCCACGCTGGCCGCCCGGCTCTCCGAACTCGCCGACCTCTACGTCAACGACGCCTTTGGTACCGCCCACCGCGCCCACGCCAGCACCGCCGGCGTGGCCGAGCTGCTGCCGGGCTTTGCCGGTCTCCTGCTCGAGCAGGAGCTGACCGAACTGACCCGCGTGGTGGAGACACCGGCGCGGCCGCTGGTCGTCGTCCTCGGCGGCGCCAAGGTGAGCGACAAGGTCGGGGTGATCGACCGCTTCCTCGAGATCGCCGACGAGATCCTGATCGGCGGCGCGATGTGCTTCAGCTTCTTCCGCGCTCAGGGCATTGCCACTGGTAACTCGTTGGTCGAGGAGGAGGGGGTGGGGCTTGCTGCCGAGGCACTCGAGAAGGCCGAGAGCGCTGACTGCGCGCTGCGCCTGCCGATCGATCTGGTCCTGGGCGAGGCGTTCGACGCCGCGACCGAGGTGCGCCCGAGCGAGGGCGTCGAGGTGCCCGAGGGCTGGATGGGTCTCGACATCGGCCCGCGCAGCGCCGCTGCCTACGCCGAGCGGATCGCCGCTGCCGGCACCGTGCTTTGGAATGGCCCGATGGGCGCCTTCGAGCTGCCCCCGTTTGCTGCCGGCACCCGCGTAGTCGCGGAGGCTGTCGCGAGCGCGCCCGGAACTACCGTGATCGGCGGCGGTGACTCGGTTGCCGCCCTGCAGCAGTTTGGTCTTGCCGACAAAGTTGACTGGCTCTCGACCGGAGGAGGAGCATCCTTGGAGCTCTTGGAGGGAAAGAAGCTGCCTGGCGTGGAGGCCCTGCGCGATGCCTAGACCCCCTACATCGCCGCCAACTGGAAGATGCACAAGACCGTCGCCGAGGCGGGCGAGTTCGTTGACGCGCTGCTGCCGCAGATCGCGGCGACGCAGAGCGACGTAGTGATCTGCCCGCCGTTCACCGCCCTGACCGCCGTGGTCGAGCGCCGCTACGGCACCGCGGTCAAGGTCGCCGCCCAGAACATGCACGAGGACGACTCGGGCGCCTTCACCGGTGAGGTCTCGGCGCCGATGCTGGTCGAGCTCGACGTCGAGGCGGTCGTGCTCGGCCACTCCGAGCGCCGCCAGTTCTTCGCCGAGACCGACGAGGCCCTGGCCCGCAAGGTGCCTGCCGCGCTGGCCGCCGGCCTCGAGCCGATCCTTTGTGTCGGCGAGACCGAGGAGGCCCGCGACGCCGAACAGACCGAGGCGGTGCTGGAGCGCCAGCTGCAGGCCGACCTGGCCGAGGTAGTGGGCACCAAGCTGGGTGAGGTGGTGATCGCCTACGAGCCGATTTGGGCGATCGGTACCGGCCGCACCGCGACCCCCGAGCAGGCCCAGGAGGTTTGCGCCTTCATCCGCGACGTGGTGCGCGAGCGCGGTGGCCCTGCCGACGAGGTGCGAATCCTCTACGGCGGCTCGGTCAAGCCCGCCAACGCCGCCGAGCTGCTCGGCCAGCCCGACATCGATGGTGCCTTGGTCGGCGGCGCCGCCCTCGATGCGGCCGACTTCGCCGCGATCGTCAAGGCGGCCGGTTGACGCAGTCTCCGGTTCCCTCGCTGACCCTGGTCATCCTCGACGGCTGGGGACTTGCCGAGCCCGGGCCCGGCAACGCGATCTCGCTTGCCGAGACGCCGGTCTTCGACCGCCTCTGGGATCAGTTCCCCCACACGCAGCTCTCCGCTCAGGGCCGCGACGTCGGCCTGCCTGAGGGGCAGATGGGCAACTCCGAGGTCGGTCACCTCAACCTCGGCGCCGGCGCGATCGTCAAGCAGGACCTGGCGCGGATCGACGACTCAATTGCCGACGGCAGCTTCTTCGACAACGAGGCCCTGCTCGGTGCCTGCGAGCGGGCGCGCAACAGCCCGCGGGGGCGCCTGCACCTGCTCGGCCTCGTCTCCGATGGCGGCGTCCACTCCGGCTGGGAGCACATCGAGGCGACGATCGAGCTCGCCTCGCAGGAGGGCGTCCCCGACGTCGTCTTCCACGCCTTCACCGACGGCCGCGACACCCTGCCCCACGGCGGTAAGGGCTATATGGGTGAGCTCAAGCGCTGGTTGCGCCAGGCCGGCCGCGTTGCCACGGTCAGCGGCCGCTACTACGCGATGGATCGCGACACGCGCTGGGAGCGGGTCAAGCTCGCCTACGACGCGATCGTCCACGCTGAGGGCCTACGGGCCGCCAGCTCCGAGCAGGCGATCGCCGCTTCCTACGAGCGCGAGGAGACCGATGAGTTCGTCAAGCCGACCGTGATCGGCGATTACGACGGGGTCGCCGCGGGCGACGTCGGCATCTTCATCAACTTCCGGCCGGATCGGGCGCGCGAGATGACGCGGGCCCTGGCGGACCCCGACTTCGAGGAGTTCCCCCGGGCTGGCGGGCCGCTGCTCGACCTGACCTCGATGACCGAGTACCGCAAGGGCTGGCCCTACCCGGTCGCCTTCCCCGAGGCGCGGCCGCAGACGACTTTGGCGGAGACGATCTCGGAGGCCGGCGGACGCCAGCTGCATGTCGCCGAGACCGAGAAGTACGCCCATGTCACTTACTTCTTCAACGGTGGCCGCGAGCAGGAGTGGGAGGGGGAGGAGCGCCAACTGGTCGACTCGCCGCGCGACGTGCCGACCTACGACCACAAGCCGGAGATGAGCGCCCGCGCCGCCGCGGACACTTTCATCAGCCACTGGGCCGCCGATGACTACCGCTTCGGGATCATCAACTTCGCCAACCCCGACATGGTCGGCCACACCGGCGTGATCCCGGCCGCGGTGACCGCGGTCGAGGCGGTTGATGCCTGCCTCGGCGAGGTGATCGAGGCGGTGAGCGCCAAGGGCGGCGCTTGCATCGTCACCGCCGACCACGGCAACTGCGACCACATGCTCGAGCCCGACGGCTCGCCCAACACCGCCCACTCGCTCAACCCGGTGCCGCTGATCGTCACCGCCGAGGGCCTGACATTGCGCGAGCACGGCATCCTCGCCGACGTGGCGCCAACGGCGCTGGAGCTGCTCGGCATCCCGCAGCCCAGAGCCATGACCGGTCACTCCCTGGTCGCAAAGTGATCGATTGACCCCCCTATAGGGTCATCAATCGATCAGGAAATAGCAATGCGGGTTGAGCCGGAGAGACTGAGGTTTGAGATCGCTGCTCGCGACGGAGCGGCGCGGACCGGTGTGCTGCACACGGCCCATGGTCCCGTCCACACTCCGGCTTTCATCCCGCTGGCGACGAAGGGCACGGTGCGCGGGCTGGAATCGCACGAGGTGGCCGAGCTCGGCTACGAGATGGTGCTCGGCAACACCTACCACCTCTTCGTCTCGCCGGGCCCGGAGCGGATCGCCGCCGCCGGCGGCCAGCATGGCTTCATGGCCTGGGAGCGGGCGCTGATCACCGACTCGGGCGGCTTCCAAGTCTTCTCGCTGGCCCACGGCGGCGTCGCCAATGAGGTCAAGGGGAAGGGGCGCCAAGGCGGTGAGCAGGGCTCGGTGGTCTCGATCGAGGAGGAGGGGGTGCACTTCCGCTCTTATCGCGATGGCACCGAGCTGTTCATCTCGCCCGAGGTCTCGATGCAAGTGCAGGCGGCGCTCGGCTCCGACATCGCCCTGGTCTTCGACGAGTGCACGCCCTTCCACGCCGACCGCGACTACACCGCTCGCTCGACCGAGCGCACCCACCGCTGGCTCGACCGCTGCCTCGCCTGGCACGAGGCCGAGGGGCCAGCGCGCCAGGCGGTCTTCGGCATCGTCCAGGGCGGCGTCTACGAGGACCTGCGGCGCGAGTCGGCCGAGGCCGTCGCGGCGGCGGGGGTCGACGGCCTGGCGATCGGCGGCACCCTCGGCCGCGACAAGGCCGAGATGCGCGAGGTGCTTGGCGATGACCGCGCCGCTGCTGCCCGAGGCGGCGCCCAAGCACCTGCTCGGCATCGGCGAGGTAGACGACCTGATGTCCGGCATCGCCCTCGGTCTTGACGTCTTCGACTGCGCCGTGCCAACCCGGCTCGCCCGCCACGGCGTCGCCCTCGTCCCCGACCCCGGCAACCGCTTCCGCCTCGACCTGCGCAAGGCGGGGCACAGCGGCGACCGCAACCCGATCGCCGCCGGCTGTCCATGTCCCGCCTGTCAGAACCACGATCGCGACTACCTCAGCTACCTCTCCCGCGCCGAGGAGCTGACTGCGGTCCGGCTGCTCTGCCTGCACAACCTCACCTACCTGCAGGAGCTGATGAGCAACGCTCGCGCCGCGATCGAGGCCGGCGCCTTCGCCGAGTACGCGCCGCCATATTTCCGTAATTAATTTATGGTCGGCGCCCGCGCCCTGGGCGGCTATTCCTGGTTCTTCTTGACCAGTTCCTTGAATTCTTCGACGACCTTGTCGACCGTGTTGCCGGCGACTTCGGTGGCCTTGATCCCGGTCGCCTTGTCGGTCGTGTAGATCACCGCCGCGGCCACCGCCGCGGCAATCAGGACGAGCGCGACGAGGGCCATGACGAAGCGGGCGAAGCGCGAGAAGGCGCTGCGCTTGCGTGGCGCCTGCGCCGCGGGGCGAACCGGCGCCCCCTGCGCCTGCTGTTGCTGCGGCGCCCGGGCGACCGGGCGCCGGGTCTGCGAGGGCTGCGCCGGGCGGTACTCGGTCTGCGCCGTCTGGTCGAGGCGGCGGGTCGCGGTCTCGCCACCGCCAAGCACGTTGGTCGCCGCCGTGCCCTCCTCCAGCGGCAGGGTCACGTCCTCGCCCTGCATGCCGAGCGCCAACCCACCGGCCAGCTCGCTGGCGCTGGCGTAGCGGCGATTCGGGTCACCCTCCAGCGCTCGCAGCACGGCGGCGCCGAGCGTGTCCGGCACCTCGTCGTTGTAGGTGCTGGGCGGCAGCGGCTTCTCGTTCTGCTGGCGCACCGCCAGCTCGGCCAGGGTCGAGCCCTCGTAGGGCAGGCGGCCGGTGAGGAACTGGTAGAGGACGACGCCGAGCGCGTAGACGTCGGTGGCCGGCGTCGCCTCCTCGCCGCGCACCTGCTCGGGCGAGAGGTAGGCGGCGGTGCCGACGACCGAGCCGACCTGGGTGATCCGCGTCTGTTCGATCGCACGAGCGATGCCGAAGTCGGTCAGCTTCACCGTCATCTCGCCGCCGCCCACCGGTCCGCCGACGATCATCAGGTTGCCGGGCTTGACGTCGCGGTGGATGATTCCGCGCCGGTGGGCGTAGTCGAGGCCAGCGCAGGCCTGGGCGCCGATCTCAGCGGTGGTGTCGGCGTCGAGCGGACCGTGGCGCTGCAGGATCTGCGCTCCGGAGCGACCCTGCACGTACTCCATGACGATGTAGCGGCGAGCCCTCGTCGACGCCGGTGTCGTAGACCTGGACGATGTTGGGGTGGATCAGCTTCGCCACCGCCAAGGCCTCGCGGCGGAAGCGTTCGACGAAGCGTTCGTCGTCGGAGAGGTGCTCGGCGAGGATCTTGACCGCGACCGTGCGCTCAAGGATCAGGTCGGTCGCCTGATGCACGCTCGACATATACCCCCTCCGAGCCGCTCGCCGATCTCATAGCGGCCGGAGAGAATTCCCGAGGCCATTATTCGCCTCCCTGTTCAGGCGCAACCGGGGTGCCCGGGCTGACGCCGCCGGGAGCGTCGGTGCCGCCGCCTTCAGACGCGGGCGGCACGGGCGTGGTCGATTGTTCTTCGGGCGTTGTTTTTTCAGCCGCCGGGGTTCTTTTTTTTCCGCCTTCTCTTCTTCCTTTTCGAGCGCCTTTTCTTCCTTTTCCCGTTCCTTTTCTTCCTTCTTTTCCAGGCCCGGGGCGTCTTTTCGGTTTCTTCGGTGGTCGTCGCTTCGCTCTCGGGGGCGACCGCTTCGGTCTCTTCTTCTTCGCAGCCGGCGACGACTTCGCTCAGCCGCGTGGCACCGCGCTTGAGCGCTTCGACCAGCTTGGGATCGACGCCGGTCAGCCCTTCGATCTGGGAATTGATGTCGCTAACGGCATTTTCGGCCCCCACGCATTCGCCTTCTTCGGCGTACTGCTTGACCAGATCCAGGTTTTCGGTGATTTCCGCGGCGGTGTTGCCGGGCAGCAGCTTGGCGTCTTCGCCACCCCCGCAGGAGACGAGGGCGAGTGCCGCCGCGATGCCGAGGGAGAGGGCGAGCGTGGATATGGCCAGCTGACGCACCGTTGCGAGTCTAGACAACCACCTCTGGGGCATATTTTCCCTGCATTTGAGCGTCACTGGCCGGTGTAGAGGCGGTCGGCGAGGCGGCTCGGCAGGCCGGCGGCGGCGATTGGCGCGGCGGCGCGCTCGATCTCGTAGGGCACGCGGTGGAAGCGAGCCGTCGCCGCCTCGGTGTCGAGCTCAGCCAGGCTGCGCGCGGATCGCCGTCACGCGGCTGGCCGACGCTGCCGGGGTTGAGCAGCCAGGCGCCGCTACCCAGCTCGAGCAGGGCGTCGTCGCTCGCCTGGGCACCGCGGGTGTCGTCCCGGGAGCCGCCGTTGGGACGGCCGAAGAAGAGCGCCACGTGCGAGTGGCCGATCAGCCCGATGCGGCGCGGGTTGGCGTCGATGCCGGCGTCGGCCTGCTCGCTGGAGAGCACGTACTCCCAGACCGGGTCGCGCGGCGAGGCGTGGAAGAGGCCGATCTCATCGCGCTCGCCCTCCGGCTCGAGCTCGCGCAGGAACTCCAGCGTCTCCTCGCTGACGTTTGCCCGCGTCCACTCGACCGCCAGGGCGGCCGCCTCGGAGAAGGAGTCGATATCGAGCGCCCCCAGCACCGCGAGGTCGTGGTTGCCGACCAGCGAGATCGCGCAGCGCTCGCGCACGAGGGCGGCGCAGGCATCGGGCTCGACCCCGTAGCCGAGCACGTCGCCGAGGCACCAGATCTCCTCGGCGCCGGCCTCCTCGACCGCCTCGAGCACGGCTTCCAGCGCGGGCAGATTGGCGTGGATGTCGGTAATTGCGGCGATCCGCACGCCGGCCAGCGTACTCAGTGGCCTGCGCGGCGATGACAGAGCGCGGCCGCTGCCGCTCTCCATACGATGAGCGCGACGATGGCAGCAACCGATCCGATCGCCACCCTGCGCAGCGCAGTCGACGCCGCCTGTCGCGCCCTGCGCGAGGGTGAGCCGAGCGGGCCCGAGCCCAGTCTGGAGCGGCCGCCGAAAGCCGAGCTGGGCGACTACAGCTCCAACGCGGCGATGCTGCTGGCCGCTCCGCTGGGCGAAAACCCGCGCGACGTCGCCGCCCGTCTGGCCGAGCTGCTGAGCTCCGAGCTGGGCGACGAGACGATCGAGCGAATCGAGGTGGCCGGCCCCGGCTTCCTCAACTTCTTCCTCGCCGACGATTGGTACCGGCGGGCCATGCTCAGCCTCGCCGGCGCCGGTGAGCAGCTCGGCCCCTCGCCGACCGACTCGCCCGAGCGCATCCTGGTCGAGTTCGTCTCGGCCAACCCGACCGGCCCGCTGCACGTCGGCGGCGGCCGCCACGCGGCCTACGGCGACTCCCTCGTCCGCCTCCTCGAGGCGGCCGGCCACGAGGTCCAGCGCGAGTTCTATGTCAACGACGCCGGCGGCCAGATCGAACGCTTCGCCGCCTCGATCGCGGCGCGGATCAAGGGCGAGGAGCCGCCCACGGACGGCTACGCCGGTGACTACGTGGTCGAGCTCGGCCGGCAGATCGCCAGTGAGGGGATCGGGGCCGAGGACCTCGAGGCGATCGGCAGCCGGGGCGTCGAGTTGATCCTCGAGCAGGTGCGAGGCACGCTCGATCGCTTCGGCGTGCGCTTCGACACCTGGTTCTCCGAGCGCGACCTCTACAGCCGCGGCGAGGTCGACGCCGCCCTGGCGCAGCTCGACAAAGCGGGTCATACCTACCGCCACGAGGAGGCGCTCTGGCTGCGTTCACTCTCCTGATCTCCTTCGCTACCGGAATTATTTTCGGTTTGGTGCCGGCATGGCAGGCGTCGCATGTCGATCTCAATTCCGCGCTGAAATCCGGCGGCCGCACCGGCACCGGGGCGGAACACAAGGGGCGGTTGCGGAATGCGTCTGGTCATGGCTGAAGTCGCGCTCGCCCTCGTTCTTTTCGTTTCCGCCGGGTTGTTGATCCAAAGCTTTGCGCGGCTCGGCCAGGTGAATTCGGGCCTTCGAACAGATCGCCTGTTGACTGCGCGTGTCCTGTTGCCGAGGCAGGCTATCCGAAAAACGAAAACGTCATTGCAGTTTTTCGATCGTTTTCTCGAGAGATTGCGCACGATTCCCGGAGTGGAATCAGCCAGCGCCATCGTTCCTCTGCCGTTGAGCGGCAGTAACATGACCACCGACTTCGACATCGAGGAGCATTCTGCTCCCTGAAGGAAGACGTCCTGACGCACCGGTCCGCATCATTGGCACCGATTATTTCAAAACCATGGGCATTCCGGTGCGACAGGGGCGAGTCTTTGACGAGACGGATCAACTCAATTCGCCGCCCGGTCGTGATCGTGAACGAACGCTTTGCGAGCAAATACTTTCCCGGGCCAGAACGTGATCGGAAAACGGATCACGCCGGGCTTCAGCGCAGACGACAGCGGAGACAAGATGCGCGAAATCATCGGCGTCGTCGGAAACGTGAAACATCTCTCGCTGAAGAACGAAGATTCGCCCGAGATGTATCTGCCGCGGACGCAGATCCCATTCGACTTCATGTCGCTTGTCATTCGAACACGTGTTTCCGATCCGGCGCAGCTCACAAATGCCGTGCGGGCGGAACTCGCGGCGCATCGATCCGGCACTGCCGCTGGCGAGTGTGCGCATCTTTGACGATTATGTTTCGCGCTCGTTAGCCCGACCGCGTTTTAATGCCCTGCTGCTCTCGATCTTTGCCGGCACCGCGCTCGTTCTCACCGCCGTCGGAATTTACGGCGTGATTGCGTATTCGGTCTCGCAACGCACGAATGAGATCGGAATCCGCATGGCCCTGGGCGCGGCGCAAGTCGAACATTTTCCGGCTGGTCGTTGGCCAGGCCATGAGTGTGGTGGCCATCAGCGTGGTCATCGGACTGGTCGGCGCCTTTGCCGCCACCCGCCTTCTTAGCAGCCTCCTTTTTGGCGTTGGCGCTTCCGATCCCTCTGACCTTCGCCGCGATTGTTCTCCTGATCGCGGCGGTTGCTTTCATTGCTTCCTGGCTGCCCGCGCGGCGCGCCGCCAGCGTAAATCCGATCGTCGCCCTGCGCGCGGAATAGGCGTTGCATGAAAAACCTTTTCGCGGAACTTCGGTTTGCCATCCGGCTTCTCGGAAAGCAACCGGGCTTCACCGCCATCGCTGCGCTCACTCTTGCGCTCGGCATCGGCGCGAACACCGCCATCTTCAGCGTGGTCAACGCGCTCCTGCTGCGGCCGTTGCCTTATCCGCATTCCGAAAATCTTGTTCTTCTGCGTGAACGCTCGGACACCTTTGAGTCGGGATCGGTCAGTTATCCTAACTACCTCGACTGGCGCGCGGCCCAGCGGGGATTTACCGATCTGGCGCTGTTTCGGCGGGACGGCGCCAACCTTTCCGGAACAAATGGCGAAGCTGTTCCGGAACGCGTTGGCGCCGCCCGCGTCACCTACAACTTTTTCCAGATTCTCGGCCTCGGCCCAAAACTTGGGCGCGATTTCATGGAATCGGACGACCAGCCGAAGAGCAAAAAAGTTGTCCTGATCACTGATGCTCTTTGGCAAAGACGCTTCGGCGGCTCGCCCTCAGTTATCGGCCAGCGGGTCCTGCTCGATGGCGAGTCGCGCGAAATCATCGGCGTTCTTTCGCCAAACATTCGGCTTCCGAGATTGGCTGAGGTTTATATTCCGCTCGACGAACTGCGCGGCGAAGAAAACGTCCTGAAGCGGGATAATCATCCCGGCTTTTCCGTCCTTGGGCCGTTTGAAACCCGGCGTGACCCTCGATCAGGCGAAGGCCGACCTTGATAACATCGCGCGCGATCTGGAACAGCGTTATCCGGAGGAAGACACCGGCGCGCCGAATCAACGCGCGGATCCTTCTCGAAGCGGCCGTGGCCGATTATCGGCAAAGCATGTGGCTGCTCTTCGCGGCCACTGCCTGCGTCCTGTGATTGCCTGCGCCAACGTGGCCAACCTTCAGCTTTCTCGCGCGCTTGCGCGCAGCCGCGAACTGGCGGTTCGCGCCGCTCTTGGCGCCAGCCGATGGGCAGCTCGTTAGGCAACTGATGGTCGAAAGCGCCGTTCTCGTCTTCGCCGGCGCGCTCGCCGGTCTTGCTTTTTTCACTTTGGAGTCTCGACGCGATCCTCGCGCTGACGCCCGCGTCTGTTCCGCGCTTTCGTGAGACGCGCATCGATTGGGTTGTTCTGGGATTTACCACCGGAATGTCGGTCGTCGCCGGATTGCTCGTCGGACTCTGGCCGGCGCTTCGCATTTCGCGGCAGGCTTCTCTCTCTTTCGATCTCCATGAAGGCGGCGCGCCGCGGAAGCAGCGGAGGGGCGCATCGTCAGCGTGTCCGCGGCGACCTCGTCGTCGCGCAGGTCGCTTTGGCCCTGATCCTTCTGGCCGCCGCCGGTCTGACCTTGCAAAGTTTCCGCAACGCTCAGCAAGCGCCGCTCGGATTCGATCCCTCCGGGGTTCTCTCGATGTTCATCTCACTCCCCAAAGCGCGTTACGACACGGACCAGAAGCGAGGCCGAGTTCAATCGGCAGCTGCTCGAGCGGGTCAAAACCATTCCTAATGTTGCTGCCGCAGCCATCGGCGACAACGTTCCGTTCGACGACACCGAATCAGACAGCTACTTCCACGTCACCGACACGCCGCCAACGCCACCCGGCAAGGAACCATCCGCTGAAGTCAATTTTGTTTCCGAGGACTACTTTAAGGTCCTGAAGATGCCAATCCTGCGGGGCCGCACCTTTGGTCCCGCAGGATACCGCCGAACGCCCCTCACTCGCGTGATCATCGACGAATCTTTCGCGCGCCGGTATTTCCCGGCCAAAAACCCGATCGGGCAGCATATCGACGACAACCAGACCGACAAAAAAAATGCGCCGCCTTGCACCATCATTGGCGTTGTCCCGCGGACGCGTAATGAAGCCGCCGGCGAGAACAACACCGAGAAGCTCAACATGGTGCAGATGTATTATTATCGAGCCGCAATATCCGCAGGATCAGAACAGCCTTCTGATTCGGGTATCGTCCGGCGATCCTCTCGCCATTGTCGCAGCGGTTCAGCGAGAAATCCAGGAGATCGATCCCGGATCAGCCGATTTCTGCCATCTCGACCATGGAGAAAAATGTTCACGACAGCCTGGCCACTCGTCGCCTGGTCATGACGCTGCTCGGATTTTTCGCCGGCCTGGCGCTGCTCCTTTCGAGCGTCGGACTTTACGGCGTCATGGCATTGAGTGTGGCTCAACGGATGCGCGAACTCGGTATCCGGCTCGCGCTCGGCGCGGCGCGCGCCGCATGTCTTCAAGCTCGTCCTTGGCCAGGGAGTGATTCTTATCGGAATCGGGATTCTCATCGGCCTTGTCGGCGCCGCCGGCGCCAGCCGCGCGCTCACCGCCGTGCTTTACGGAGTCGGCGCGTTGAATCTCGCGGCTTTCGCCCTCGCCGTCTTTGTCTCGTCGTCGTCGCGCTGATCGCGTGCATCGTTCCCGCGCGACGCGCGACCCTCGTCGATCCGATCATCGCCCTTCGCGCGGAGTAGCACTCATGCCCGATGAGCTCGTTCCTGCAGGATCTTCGCTTCGCGCTGCGGGTCCTGTCCAAGCAGCCGGGATTCACCCTGTCGGCCATCGTCACGCTTGCGCTCGGGATCGGCGCGAACACCGCCATCTTTAGTGTCGTTAACGCGGTGCTCTTGCAGCCGCTCCCGTTTCCACAGGCTGATCGCATCATGGCCGTCAGCGAAGGGGACAAGACAACTCCGGACGATAAATCCATTTTCGCTTTCACTGCCGGACTATCTCGACTGGCGAAATGACAACACCGTCTTCGAGCATCTCGCCCTCAGCCGGACCGATGCCGTTAATCTGAGCGACATTCCTGGCCGAGCCGCGGAACAAATCACTGGCACCTATGTGACCGCCAACTTCTTCAAGGTGTTTTCGTTAGGCACTCAGCTTGGCCGCACCTTCGACCAATCCGAAGACGTCCCTAATGGGCCGCCGCTCGCAGTCATCAGCGATCGCCTTTGGTCTCGAGCATTTCAGCGCGATGCCTCCGTCATCGGCCGGGTGGCAACGTTTCAGGGCCGGCAGGTAACGATCGTCGGGGTTTTGAGCCCCGGGATGGTCTGGCCTGAGGAAACCGATGTCTGGTTTTCGCTCATGCGGCGCTCGACCGTTCCGGCCTGGCAGGAACGCGTTGTTCATCCGCTCCTCTTCGGCTGGGGCCGTTGAGGCGATCCAGCATCGTCCGCAGCGAACCACTGGCATCAAAAGCGACCAGTTCGCCATCGACCTCGATCGTCCCCGTCAACGCCGCCCCGAGCGCCTCGGCACCGGTCAACTTCCGCGACCCGCCGCGCCGCAACTTCCGCGCGAGATCCTGATCGATCCGCACCCATCGCCCGCGCATCCGAATCATCGGCCGCTTCGCCTCGGCCAACGCAGCGACCTCGGCCTCGGTCAACTCCTGCCCGTCGATGGTCGGCCGCCACTTGAACGCGAGCAGGTCATTGAGACTGAAGTCCGGACCAGTCACCGCTCCTGGCGTCGGGGTGGCAACAGCACCTCGTACTGCGAGTTCGCCCGCGAACAGCTCAGCCGGCCACAACACCTCGATCCCGGCGCCGCCCAACGCCGCACTGTCGCTCGCCAACTCATCCAGCGCCTCGTCGTCGACCCGCACCTCCTGCGGCGCCGCATCCTTCAACGCCGCACCGAGTGGCGGCCAGACCCGCGCCCCACGCCGCAACGCCAGTAGCAGATCGGTCTCCGCGCGCTCCCCGAGAGCAGCCAGTACTGCGGCGGGCGCGTTCCAGACATCCGCCACATCCACCAGCAGGCTCGGATCCACGCCGCTGCGCAGCTGCAGAACCGCCTTGAACTCGGCATCGTCCTCGGGCGGTTCAATTCGCAGTACAAGTCGAGCGCCCGCCTCCTCGCTCAACGCCGTCTCGTCGAGCCACTCGGTCGGCCCGGCGATCTGCATCGGCTCGATAGCTGCGAACGGCCGCGCACCTTCCCGTACTGCGACGCCCGCTGCCGGCGTACGGACCAAGGCATCCGCGAGCGCATCCCAGAACGCCCGGACCAATTGCTCCGGATCCGCCAACCGCAACGGTCGCGACCCTTCCACCGGTACTGCGTACGCCTCAGCCGGCATCGAAGCCGCGAGATTCTTCAACCAGCCGCGATCAGCCGGATCCAACGGCCCGACCCGCCATGCGCCGATCCCGGTCGACCCCTTGTCCGGCACCAGCCTCCCGCGCGCAATCAACCCAACCCCCGCCAACGCGGCGGCTCGCCAGGCCCGATGACTACCCGACTCGCCCTCCTCCGCCGGCCGCATCAAGAACTCCAACGCCTCGTCAGCCGAGAGCAGCCGCGCCGCGACCTTCACCCGCCGAAGCTTCTCCCCGCGCAGCTGAACCAGCTCAACCTGTCCGTCAGCCGCGAACCCAACCCCACCCAAATCCCCATGCACAGCCAACCGCCCCACCCGAGGCGGCTCCCCAACCAAAAACACCAGCTCAACCACCCTCCGCACAGTACCGACCCCCACCGACACCCCACCCCCCTCCATCCACAACCACCCCCTCCCCGCCCCCACCCACCGAGCCACCCCGCGCCACTGAACCGGCCCCGCGCCACTGAACCGGCCCCGCGCCACTGAACCGGCCCCGCGCCACTGAACCGGCCCCGCGCCACTGAACCGGCCCCGCGCCACTGAACCGGCCCCGCGCCATTGCCGCCGAGCCGACTCGCCCACTGCCCGTCGAGCCGACCCACTACCGCCCACCGAGCCGCCCCCACCACTGTCCACCGAGCCGATCCACCACCGCCCACCGAGGACCCACCGCCGCCCACCGAGCCGCCCCCGCCGCTGCCCACTGAACCGCCCCCGCCGCTGCCCGCCGACCCACCACCGCCCACCGAGCCGCCCCCACCACCCGCCACCGCAGGTATCTCCGCGCCGGCTCCCACTCACCAACCTGCCGCTCGCCCTCTCCCCGGACCTCCAGCCCATCAGTACGCGCCCCCTTCGTCCGCCGCCCGCTTGGAAGGCCCGCAGTGGTGACGGTTGTGATGGCCTGGCGGTCCGGCTCGGACCGCCGGCACTCAGCCACCTCGCCCTGCGGCGCATCGGAAGCTCCGCCACGCTCAGCGCGCGTCCGTTCCCGGTGCTCGAAGAGTGTTGGCGGTCGCCGACTGCCCTGAACGCCGGTCAACCCGGAGGTCCGGAGAGTCGCGTCCGTCCGCGTGGTGTACGAGCGTCAGCTTCGTATTCGCCTACCCCCAGATCACTGCCCGGATCGACCGACCGCGCCCCTTCCACTACCCGGATCGACCGGCCGATTTCCGGCCCCCTTATCGGATCGACCGACCGCGCCCCTGCACTCCCCGGATCGACCGACCGTCCTCATTGCCGCTTACCGGATCGACCGGCCGTGGACCGGTCACCTGCCCGGGTCGACCGGCCGGTTTTTCGGCCGGAAATCGGCCGGTCGATCCGGGTAGTGGAGCGGGCGCGGCCAGTCGATCCGGTAAGTGGACGGTCCGGTCAGTCGATCCGGTAAGTGGCGGCAGGGGGCCGGATCCGTCGGGGCGACAACAATCGGCCGCTTCGTAGACCACTCCGAAGGACTTGGCCGTCCAGGGGCGGACCGCCAGCCCATCAGTACGCGCCCCCATCGCCCGCCGCCCGCCTGGGAGGCGCGCAGCGGTGACGGTTGTGATGGCCTGGCGGTCCGCCCGGACCGCCGGCACTCAGCAACCTCGCCCTGCGGCGCATCGGAAGCTCCGCCACGCTCAGCGGGCGTCCGTTCCCGGTGCCTGATGAGTGTTGGCGGCCCGCTGCCCCGAACGCCGGTCGACGCGGAGCTCCGGGGCGGATCGCCAGGCCATCAGTACGCGCGACCTCCGCCCGCCGCCCGTCTGGGAGGCCTGCAGTGGTGACGGTTGTGATGGCCTGGCGGTCCGGCCAGACCGCCGGCACTGTCCAAACCTGGGCCGGCCGGGGCTTGGGGGCTCCGCCACGCTCGGCGGGCCGCGGCTTGGGGTGCTTGGACAGTGCTGGCGGTTCGGGTGGTTGACCTGAACGGTGGTTGAGGTTGCAGGGTGGGGGCTCCGAAGCGGATGAGATGGAGTGGGTGGATATGCGGGCAGCTGTGGTGACGCGGTTCGGGGGACCTGAGGTGGTCGAGGTTCGGGAGTGGCCGGAGCCGGTGGCGGGAGTGGGGGAGGTGGTGGTCGACGTCGAGGTGACCGACGTGATCTTTGTCGAGACGGCGATCCGGCAAGGGCATCACGGTGAGTTCTTCGACGTGACCCCGCCGTACGTCCCGGGCACTTCGCTCGGCGGCCGGGTCCGTGAAGTGGGCGAAGGCGTCGACGAGGAGTGGATCGGGAAGACGGTCCTCGGCCGGGTCAACGGATTCGGTGCGCACGCCGAGCGGGTCCGTAGTACCGGCTGAATCGCTGGTCGCAGTACCGGAGGAGCTTGACGTCGAGACTGCTGTCGCTGTGTCCGGCGATGGGTTCACCGCGCTCCTGCTCGAGAAGCTCGCGCCGGATCTGAAGGGCCAGGAGGTTCTGATCACAGCCGCGGCCGGCGGTATGGGCGTGCTGCTGATTCAGCTTGCCCACAAGGCCGGAGCGCACGTCGTCGCAGCAGCTCGTGGGCAAGCGAAACTCGAGCTGGCCAAGGCGCAGGGAGCCGACGTGGTGATCGACTACGCGACACCCGGCTGGGAGAAATTGGTGCTCGATGCAACTATCGGCGTCGATGTCGTGTTCGAAGGTGCCGGCGGCAAGCTTGGCGCGGCTGCGTTCAGTACGGTGAAGGACGGCGGCTGGTTCTCGGCGCACGGTGCGCCCAGCGGTGGCTTCGCGGAGTACGACCCGGCGGAGGCGGAGCTGCGCGACATCACCGTGAGGGGAATCATGGACCTCCGGGCCGACAGTCCCGCAGTCTCCACCAAGGACGTGATGGCGCGTGCACTCGCCGGCGACCTGGTCCCCGTGATCGACCGCACCTTCGCCCTCGACGAGCTCGCCGACGCCCACCGCGCGATCGAGAATCGCGCCCTGCTCGGAAAGGCGTTACTCAGGCTTCGGTCACCTTCGAATCGATGACCTTGGCATCGGTGACCGCATGCGGCGCCGGACGAGCGGAGACGATCTTGTTCCGTCCGGCCCGTTTCGCGGTCAGCAGCGCGTTGTCCGCGGCGAGCACCAACTGGTCCATCGTCCCGGCGACATCCGGATAGACCGCGGCACCGAACGACGCCGGAACCCCAGTGATGATCGCCGTCGCATCCGACGCGGTATCGACCGGAACAGTCAACGTGGTCAGCCGTTCCCGGATCCGTTCAGCGACTTCCAGTACTTCGCTCTCGGACGCACCCGGCAGCAGTACGGCGAGCTCGTCGCCACCGACCCGCGCGACCAGATCCCCTTGCCGTACTTCGGCACGCACACTCTCGCCGACCGCCCGCAGCGCCCGATCGCCGGCCGGGTGCCCGTACGTGTCGTTGATCTCCTTGAACCGATCGAGGTCGAGCATCAGCAGCCCGACCGAACTCCGCAGCGACTCGGCCCGCGCGATCTCGACCGGCACGGCGTTGGCCCAGTACGACGGTGTCGCAAGGCCCGTCTTCACATCAGTACCCGCGGCGCGCTCGAACTGCGGCAGCAGCAGGTCCCGATGCAGAGCGAGCACCGTCACCATCAGGATCGGAACCACCCATGGGTACGACGCTTGCAGCCCGGCGACCGCGACGCCGAGTCCGAGCCCGGCCACGACGACGAGCTGGTCGGACAGGTTTCCCAGGGCTTCTCGTGCCGATGCGTCCGGCGCCGCGAGCAGGATCGCCCCGATCACCAGGGCGAAGTTCACCAGCCACCAGGTGATCATCGCGGCGACCACGACGATGAGGGTCCAGAACCCGTTCGGGACGCGTGGTTCGGAGAGCAGACCACCTGCCCGTAGTACGGCGGCTGCTGCGGCGCTCGCGAGGATGAAAGTGGCGGCCGAGAAGATCATCCGATGCACGATCGTGCGCCCGTGGACGCGGATCCAGGAGTAGATGAACGACAGTGCGACCAGAGTGATCACCAGTGGCAGCGGAAGCAGCAGGAGGCCGGCGAAGACCCAGAGACTCTTGAGGTTCGAGTACGGCGAAGTACCGGCCGTCATCTCGCGGCGGCGCTCGATGCCACGGGCGGCCTCCAGATGGAGGATCGACGCGATCGCGAGCAGTGCGAATGCGGCCCATTCCGACCGGCTGACACCGCCGTGCCCGAACGTCGAGGCTGTCGCCAGGCCCGTGATCGCGAACGCGACAGCCTCGACACCGAGCACGTAGCCCAATGCCGGAGTCGGCAGCGACCAGAGCTTCCAGTGGTGGGGTGGCACCCACCTGCTCCGACCGATCAGAATCATGTGGCCTCACACAGATAGACCTGAGCGGTTGTTCTTGAAGAGTAACTGGACGTTCACACGAGGTCATCTCGAAAGTTGGGCCTCTATCCCTCAGGGAAAGGCCGGTCGATAAGCCCTGGTGTCCTGTTCCTGCCGTGGCGGCGGCGGGCGGTGGAGAGGGTCGGCCGGTGAATCCGGATAATTCTTTACGCACATTTAACAGATCCGGCTAGTTGTTTCCGATCGGGCCCGGCGGCCCATTCCTTCGGCTATTTTCGGAGTGTCCGACAATCGCGAAGATCTCGCTGTGGAGTGGCCTGCTCACACGCTGCATCGAGTGGTCCGATCCAGTTGCCGGACTGGTCTGATCCATTCAAGGGTTTGCTCTCGGCGGATCAGTGCCATCCGGGGGTCCCGGTGCTTGAGGACTTGTCCACCACCTCTACTCTGGTCTTGTCTGGTATCGGGGTCTGGGCGGGGCGGCCCCGACCCCGGTACCGGACATCTTCCTTCTCGGGCCCGACTCCGCGGCCCTGCCCCGGCGGCGTACGAAAACTGTCGGTGGCTGCCGATAGCGTTCTTTGTGCCAGGGGCGGCTCCTGGACGTGCTTCCTTTCTCCTTCACCAGGCATGTAGCGCGTCCGCTCTCCGCCCCTGGCAACTCTGTCCAACCGGGGAGGAACCGATGCCTGACGCGCTCGCCGCGGTGCTGCTACGCCGCCGGAGGCTGGTCGACGCCACCCGTCTCACTCCACCCGTACGCCGGTCCGCCTGGCAATGGCTCAAGCATCCGTTGACGACCCAAGCCGGGCTGGTCGCCTTGCAGGCCGAGTTGATCCAGCGGGGGTTCTTGCTGTCGGCCACGCTCTACCGGTACTGCGCTGGGCTCAGCCCACTGGCGCTGACTGGCTTCGGCCAGACGGTTCTCGAGTTGCTCGACGCGGAGTCGGGGAAGAACGCCGACCTCGTGCCGCTCTTCCGCGGCTTCCCCGAGAGTGTGCCGGGCAACACCGAGACCTTCTACATCGACAGGGTGTTCGCCCGCCTGCTCCAAGAGCCACACCAACCTTGCGTCCTCTGCGGCGAAGCCCGAACGGTCCACCTGGTATCACCCTGCGCCCACCTCGTCTGCCACTCCTGCTGGGACGGCTCCGACTTCACCGCCTGCCCAATCTGCCTACGCCCTCTCAACCCCCACGACCCTTTCCTCAAACCTTCCGACAACCACTCCACACCCTCACCCCGGCTTCCTCGGGCGAGGGGTCGCACGATTCCTCGAGTGACGGCTCACCCCATGCCTCGCCGGGCAGCGGATCGCCGCGTGGTGGTTCGGGCGGGGGAGCGTTGTGGGATTCCTTGGGCGACGGATCTCCTCGTGACGCTTCGAGCGGCGGAGCATCGCACGGTGCCTGGGGTGATGGATCGCCCGCTGGTTCTCCGAGCGATGGATCGCCGGGCGATGGACCACCCCGTGGTGCTTGGGGTCGGGGATCGCCGCGTGGTGGTTCGGGCGGGGGAGCGTTGCGGGATTCCTCGGGCGACGGATCTCCTCGTGACGTTTCGAGCGGCGGGGCTCGCATGGCGCCTGGGGTGATGGATCGCCCGCTGTTCTCCGAGCGATGGATCGCCGGGCGGTGGTTCCGGCGGGGGAGCGCTGCGGGATTCCTCGGGCGACGGATCTCCTCGTGACGCTTCGAGCGGCGGGAGCCATCGCACGGTGTCTGGGGTGATGGGTCGCGCCCTGGCTCCTCGGGCGATGGACTACCTCGTGGTGCTTGGGGTCGGGGATCTCCGCGTGGGGATTCGGGTGGGGGATCGGCGCGTGGTGGTTCGGGGGATGGGACGAGGCGTGGTGGTTCAGGGGATGGGGTGAGGCGGGGTGATTGGGGGTGCGGGTTCTCCGGTGCGGCTTCGGTTGTTGGGGTTGGCGGGGGATGATGCGGTTCGTAGTACGGCGGTGGAGTTGTTGTCTCGCCCGGCTCCGTTGTCTGTTGTGGATCGCGCTGACCTCGCAATACTGCTGATCGATCCCGACTGGCTGCCAGACGAGATCCCGGTCCGCGAAACCCGTGCGGTCGCGTTGGCCGCGCTCGTCAAGGATCACCCTGAACTGCTCGACATCCTCGCCGAAACCGCGACCGACGTACTGCGCCTGCTCTACGTCCTGATGGCCGGCGACCCCAGCCTCCGCACTCCACCCGTACGCCGCCTGTCGGCCCCGCGCGTCACCCGCCGCACGATCCTGGCCCGACTCAACCGCATCCCCTTCGAGCGCCTCGTCGAAGATCTGCACCGCCACCCCCGTGCGTGGAAGCGAATCGCCGAGAACCTCCACCCTTTCGAATACGCCACTACCTACCCCGTTGCGGCTCTAGCGTTCGCCATCCTCCGAAGAACCCACCTGGCACCACCCTCGGACCTGGCCGTCCTCACCCGATCAGGCGCCGGGTGGCTGGATTCCGACAGCCCAGCAGGGCGTGCTGTGTTCGCGGAAGCGGTTCAGCATCCACAGGTGCAGATCGAGGACAGCCGTTTCGTCCTCAAGACCTTCGCCAGCCCACTCGAGGCGCCTTCGCGGACGGCCGACCGAGCCACGCTCTGGATCTCCTGCGCGACCGACCAGGCGAGCTGGTACGCCGACTCGTCCAGCTCGCACGCGCTTTGCCGGCCGATGCGCACGGCACGCTCGTCGAGGCTTTGACGACTGCGGTCTCGGACGTCTCACCCGTCGTCCTGACCGCAGCACTCGGCCAAGTCCGTACGCCGCCAGGTGATCTCCGACTGTTCTTCCCTCGAGGCGGAACCACCCGCCTATGGACCGCCGTCGACGAACGCGAACCACTTCCCGCCGAACTAGCCGCCGCCCTGTCCGCCGTACTGGTCGGCGAAATGTTGCGCAGGGCAAGAGCTCTCCCGACCATCCGGTGCGCCTTCCTCGATGAGGAGTTGGTGCAACTGGTCGCTCCCGGTTCGGAGCGGAGTTCGTCGTCGACGTTGCGGCGGATGACGCGGGGGAGCGTCCAGCCGATCCCCGGACGACGATCTGCTGCGATTGTTCCTGCATTGGGTCGAGCCGACCACGCAGCGAGTCGATCTCGACCTGGCTGTTGCGGTGTTCGACGACGAGTGGGCGTTCGTCGGGTTGTGCGATCCGACCAGCTGCGATTCGACCAGGACGCGATGGTGCACTCCGGCAACTTGACCGCGGCGCCGCCCGCGCGGCGCCACGGAGTACGTGGATCTCGATCTTCAGGCTCTGCGGCGCCTCGGTGGGAGGTATGTGCTGCCGGTCGTGTTCAGCTTCAACGGCATCCAGTTCGACGCGCTCGAACGGGGATTCATCGGCTTGCTGCGCGAACCGGTGGAACTGTTCGATCCGGCCGCGGTCGAGGACCGGTTCGACCTGACGTGGTTCGGCGAAGATGTTGCTGCCGTTCGGGATCGACCTGCGCACCATGCAGCTTCGCTGGTACGACGTGAACCTCAGCGCCGCCGGCTACGGCAACAGCCTGGTCCGCAACGCAGGACAGGTCGCGCTGATGGCCGCGACCCTCGAGGAAGTCCACGGCGCCGGCGATCGCGTCAGCCTCTGGGAGGTCTGCTGCTGGCACGCGGCCGCTCGTACGACGGAGGTGGTCGTCCGCTGCGCCGATGGCTCGGTCGTCGGCTATCTCCGCGGCGAATCCGAGGATGCCGCAACCTTCGCCCGCCGCCTCACCGCCCGCCTCGAACCAGACCGCTACTGGGACCTCGACGCCGCGACCCGCGCAGACTTCGTTGCCGTCATCAACGGCGACATCGACCCCAAGTCCGGCGCCGACGTCTACGCCCTCCACCCCCACCTCCTCGACCCCGGCAGTGTCCACCTCATAGACGCACCCCACCTCCTGACCACGCTCACCCCCGACGCCCGAGCCCGCCTCGCAACCCAGTAGCGCACCCACGTTCTTCCTGTGTCGACGCCCCCACGGGCATCTCTCGCTGCACCAGAACGACCATTGGCTCTCTCCCGGGGCTCTTGATGTGTGGGAGAGGTGGTGTTACTCGAGGGTGCCGGTGACGTAGCGGGTGGTGGCCAGGCGGAGAGAGTCGTCCCGCGGGGCTAGGTTGCTAGCGGTGAAGAGGTCCTGGACGGTGGTTCCGGTCAGGGTCCAGCCGAGGTTGGCCAGGAAGGAGCCGCTTCGTTGCGTTCGCCGAAGTAGCGCAGGCTGGTCATGTCGGTGTCGAAGCCCCGCTCGCGCCAGCGGTCGGAGATGCGGTGCAAGCCTTCCTTCGTCTTGTCGTCCTCGCCTGGTTGCGGGTTGGGCCTGCTCTCCGTGGCGACCCGGCTGCCGGGAGCGCTGAGCCCGGTGATGGTGTCGAGCAGGAGGTCCTGCGCCTCAGGCGGCAGATACCCGAGCAAGCCTTCGGCACTCCACGCGGTCGGCCGGGTCTGGTCGAAGCCGGCGATACGCAGTACGGCGGGCCAGTCGTCGCGCAGATCGACGCCGACCACTTTCCGGTCGGCAGTGGTTGCCGCACCCAACTCGGCCAGGGTGCGGGTCTTGAATTCGATCACCGCAGGCTGATCCAGTTCGTACACCACCGTCCCGGCCGGCCAGGGCAGCCGGTACGCACGGGAGTCCAGTCCCGAAGCCAGAATCACGACCTGCCTGATACCCGCGCTCGTCGCATCGAGGAAGAAGTCGTCGTAGAACTTCCCGCGGACCTTGGCCGTATCGATCGCTACCTGCGGAACCAGTTCGGCGGAGATCTCCTCGCCGGTCGCCAGCCGGGTGAGCAAGTCGATGCCGACCGCCCGGACGAGCGGTTCGGCGTACGGGTCGTCGATGAGCGAACGGTCCTCGCGAGTCGCGATCGCCCGAGCTGCCGCGGCCATGGTCGCGGTCGCACCCACGCTGGATGCCAGGTCCCAGGTGTCGCCATCGCGGCGAGGAGTAGTCATATCTCCTTGTATCAATCGGCCAGGTCAGCTCCATCGGTAGCGAGTCTGGGACGACTCCTTACCGGTGGCGAAGGCGAACGCCTGGTCCGGCTGCACCCGGTAGAGCTGAGCCTTCCCGCTGCGAACAGCCTCACCCAGTTGATTCCAGGTCCCGTCCTCTCGGGTGAGCTGCCAGCCGTAGGCCTCTTCGAAAGCGGTGGCGACGGCTTGTCGGGTGGAAGACTCCGTGACCAGGCGGAGCAGGCCTTCGATCACATAGTCGGTGCCGGTCAGAGTGCCGGTGCTGGTGGTCAGCGCGCAGTGCTGGTTGGCGCCGAGGTTCACCGCCTTCTGCTCCTGATCGCCAGTGACGAACCACATCGCGTCGAGTGCCCAGATCGCCAGCAACGGTGCGACCTGAGGCCGGCCGTCCCGGCGTACCGTGCAGAGCTGAAATTTCTGGATCCGGCGCAGCGCCCACTCCGTCGCCTCCCACGGTGTCGGGCTGGCGCCCGGTGAGGAGAACGGACCGAGGCGGGTCTGCGGCTCGGTCGAGTCGTCGGCGGTATGAGTGGTCATGATTTCTCCTTCTTCGTCGAAAGGTTCCGCCTTGTCGAACCGGGGTCAAGCTTCGAACGGGTTCCGGCGAGGTGATCGGCCAGGACCGCCATGACCGACAGCACTGTGTCGAAGCCAGGCGAACCGGGTTTTCGTCAGAGCGAAGGCGATCCCCTGCGCCGGGTCCGCATAGGCGTAGCTTCCGCCCCCGCCGGGCCAACCGAAGGCCACGGATTTCTCCTCGGCGGGAGCGCCGATCCTGCCGAGCGGGAAGCCCAGCGCCATCCGCACCGGATTGCCGAAAACCTGATCCGTCCCCTCGAACGCGAGCGCTGACAGTTCCGCCAACCGGCGTCCACGAGTTTGCCTTGCAGAACGGCGTCGTACATCGCCGCGAGGCCGTGCGCGGTGGCGATGCCCACCGACGGTATGTCGGCGCGCAGGATCTCCTCGCAGTTGCCGAAGTCCGCACTCGGCCGGCTTTCCCACGGCGCGAGGATCGATACCGTCCGTCCGAGTCGGTAGGCCATTGCCGCGCCTCCTGCTCCAGGCTCCGCCAACCCCGGCAGCGACTCCTTGGGAGCGGCGAAGTAGAGCTGCCCCTCGATCCCGAGCGGCGCGGTGATCCACTCACGCAGCAGCTCGCGCATGGGCCGCCCGGTCGCGCGGCGGGCCAGTTCGCCGACGAGATAGCCGAAGGTGTAGGCTGTGATAGCCCGTGGCTGTACCGGTCCGCCAGCGCGGCTCGGCGGCGGCCAGCGACTCGACAGACCCTGCGCCAGTCGGGAAGTTCGGCCGGGGTGATCTCGCGAGGCATGGCCGGAAGTCCGACCGTGTGGGTCAGCACGTGCCGCAGTGTCGCCGCTGACTTGCCTGCACACCGAACTCGGGCCATAGGTCCGTGACCGGGCTGTCGTAGTCGAGAAAACCACGCGCGACCAGCAGATGCGCGATCGTGGCCGAGATGTTCTTGCCGGTGGAGAAACTGAAGATCGGCGTGCGGAGGTGACCTGCCGCCCGTGGACGAGTTGGCCGGCCGGCCACCCGTCGACGATCAGGCTCGCCCTCCCGAAAGACAGCGACCTGCAATCCGCTCTCCGCGCCGGTAGCGACCAGCTCATCGATCCGACGCTGGACCCGTTCCTGTACCTCGGTCATTTCGTCCTTCCCCGTCCAAAAGGTGCTTGTCCTCAGGTACGTCGGACTCGATCGAGCAGCATCGACACGACCTTGGCGCTGCCGATCAGATTCACCGCCGCCCGGGCGACCCGCAAGGCGTAGTACGGCTGAAGTCGGCGGCGGCTGCGGGCGGAGGAGATTCCTGAGCTGATCCAGTGAGGAGTGTGAGAGTTCGATGACTTTTCTGTCCCGTTGCCGCGATCATGCCTGCCGGAGTTGGGGTCCGGGGTTACAAAGGAGATGACGCGAAGGGAGCCACGATGACGTATGACGTGGTGGTGCTCATCGAGCGGGAGATGAGTGAGGGCGACGCACGCCGCGTGGCCGCCCTGCATGCAAGGCGCGACGAAGTAGTGGATTACCACCTGCTGATCTCGAGCCATCCGACCGAGGGACTCGGCGGGCCGATGGCCTCTGGGCTCCAGTTTCGCCGCCGTGGCGGGGCTGTCGGGCGACACGGTCTCGGCCCGTACGACGACAGCGCTGGCCGATCCGCAGTTCGATCTGGCCTCGGTGATCGAACACAGTTGGCCGAAGACTTCGCGGGCTGAACGACTGCCCAGTGAACGTCTCGATCACGCACGGCGAGGTGCTGCTCGCCCTGAAGACCCTGGTCTCCAAGACCAAGAGCCAAGAAGTCGTCGTGGTCGCCTGGCCGGAAACGGTCGCCCGTTTCCTCTGCTCCGACTGGCCCACCCAGGCCAAGAAGGCCCTCGACGTCCCCCGAATCCGAGTCCTCGAACACGCCACCTGACCGCGGCTCCCAGCCCAGCCCGACTGCCGACCGGCCAACAGCCCGCCGCGGACTGCCGCCCAGTCCTCAGCCCGCTGCCGGCTTCCGACTGCCGACTGCCGACTGCCGACTGCCGACTGCCGCGATTTTCGTCCGCTGCCCCGCTAAAAGCGCGGCAGCGGACGAGGACGGTATCGGCGGGTCATCCACAGGAACAAATCGGCCGTACCGCGGCGGGCTGGGCGCGGCATGTTCTCGGGTATGAATGTGAATCTGGCTGTAAGGGTGGCCAAGCGAGGTGGATGGTTCAGCCGGACGGATGCGATCTCCGCCGGGTATACGGACGACGAGATCGGTCGGCGGGTCAGGCAGGGCAGGTGGATGCGACTGTGCCATGGAGCTTATGCAGCTCTGAGTGCGGACGACGAGTCGTGCAGCGTCTGGGATCAGGCGATCCGGCGGCACCTTCTCACCACCTTGGCGATCTATCACCGGACCGGTGGCAGAGCGATCGTGAGTCATCAGTCGGCCGTGGTGCAGCATGGCCTCCAGGTCTCGGATCTCGATCTGAGTCGGGTCCACCTGACCCCGGGTCTCCGGCCCCGGCCGGTCCGGCCGCGAGATTTGCCTCCACGCTGCGCGCCCTCCCGTTCTCGACGCGGCCGAAGTCAATGGGATCCAGGTGACCTCGGGGCCGCGGGCGGTGGTCGAGGCCATCCGGGCGACGCCGTACCCGGTCGCGGTTTCGGTTGTCGACGAGGCGCTGCGTCGGGGAGTTGCTACGACCGGTCAGCTCGCAGCCGCGGTGAAGCTGTTCGAGCGACGCAGCGGGATCACGACGGCTGTGAAGGCAGTGACCTTCGGGGACGGGCGGTCCGAGTCGGTTGGCGAATCCCGGCTGAGGGTGCTGCTCGCGGACCTGGGATTGCCGCAACCTGCTCTTCAGGTGGAGATCCGTGACGCTGTAGGGATTCTGGTGGCCCGCGTGGACTTCCTGCTCGAACAATGGGGTGTGGTGATCGAGTTCGACGGTGCGCTCAAGTATGCGGGTAGCGGTGCCGGCGCGCTGATCGCCGAGAAGAGGAGCGGGAGGATCGGCTCCGCGATCTCGGGTACGAAGTCATCCGGGTGACTTGGGCCGACTTGAGCCGGCCGCTGGAACTGCTCGCCCGCATCCAGCGCGCAATCGCCCGTTCGCGGCGAGGTGCGGTCCGCTGACGCGATATTCGCCCGGTGTCGCGAGATATGCCTGTCAGCGGGCGAAAAACCTGTC
>CAWCJW010000044.1:0-45135 GCA_963795765.1 uncultured Solirubrobacterales bacterium | reverse complement strand
AGCGGGAACGCTGACTGCAGGGCCCGCAGGTAATCCTCGAGGCCGCCGTTGAGCTCGCGCACGTGGCCGGGCTCGGCGACGTCGGCCTCAGCATCCAGCAAGGCCTCAATCCGGACCTCGGCCTCGTCGTCGAGCTTGGTGCCGAGGGCGGAGAAGAACTTGATCCCGTTGTCGCGGTAGGGATTGTGCGAGGCGGAGACGACAGCCGCCAAGTCGAGGCCGAGGCGCTTGACCAGCACGGCGGCGGCCGGCGTCGGCAGCACGCCGCCGAGCAATGCGTCGCCACCGGCGGCGGCGATCCCGGCGGCCAGCGCCGACTCGAGCATCGGCCCGGACTCGCGCGTGTCGCGAACGATCAGTACTTGTGGCCGCTCCGCCCCCAGCGATGCGGCGGCGGCCTTGCCCAGCGAAGTGGCGAGCTCGGCCGTGAGGAAGGTCCCAGCCTCCCCCCGGACCCCATCGGTTCCGAAGAGCTTGCGCCCGATCGCCAAATCGGCGGCCTAGCGCTTGGAGAACTGCGGCCGCTTGCGCGCCTTCTTGAGGCCGGCCTTCTTGCGCTCCTTGGCCCGCGCGTCGCGGGTCAGGAAGCCACGGCGCTTGAGCTCGCCGCGCAGCTCCGGGTCGACCTCGGTCAGCGCCCGGGCGATGCCGTGGCGAACAGCACCGGCCTGGCCGCTGATGCCGCCGCCATGGACGCGGACGCGGACGTCGACGCTGCCGTCATAGCCGGTAATCGTCAGCGGCTGCATCGCCATCGTCTGGTGCAGCGGGCGCGGGAAGAACTCCGCCAGCTCGCGTTTGTTGATCACGATCTTGCCGCTGCCGGGCAGCAGGGTTACGCGGGCAATCGAAGTCTTGCGCTTGCCGGTGGCGAGGTAGCGAGCGTCGCCCGCCATCTTGGCCGGCGCGCGAGAAGCGGCACTCGGCTCCTCCTCTGCATCACCGGTCAGAGCGGCCTCGCGTTTAGCCCGCTCCTCCTCTTCAGCTTCCTTGCGAGCCTGCTCCTCAGCGCTAAGCGGCCGCTCCGGCGCCTCAACCGCAATCGGCTCCAGATCAGCACCGGGAATGACGTCTTTTTTCTTCTCCTCAGCCGCCGGCTTCTCAGCCTCGGCCTCGGGAGCAGCCTCGGCCTCGGGAGCAGTCTCCTCGCCAGCAGGCTCGGCCTCCTCCGCAGCAGGCTCCTCAGCGGCCTCAGCGTCAACCGCAGGCGCCTCGTCAACAGGCTGCTCCGCAACGGGCTCAGCCTCAGCGGCAGGTGCCTCTTCCGCCGACTCAGCGGCCTCATCCGCGGGTGGCGAAGGGGTGGGCTCCTCGCCCGCAGCTTGCGAGGACGAGGAGTCCTCCCCTGCGACAGGACCCGCGGGCGGGGCCTCTGAGCCCTCGTCAGTCGAGTCCTGCTCTGGGGATTGGTCCTGCGGCTCGTCGATCAAGTCTGTATCTCCATCGGTTTGGGCTGTTGCGCCTCGTGCGGGTGATCCGGCCCGGCATACACCTTCAACTTGGTCAGTTGCTGACGGGCGAGGCGGTTGCGCGGCAGCATTCCCTTCACCGCCTTGCGGATGACCTCCTCGGGGCGGCGGTCGAGCATCTCGGCCAGGGTCCGCGACTTGATCCCGCCCGGGTAGCCGCTGTGGCGCCAGTAGCGCTTCTGATTCAGCTTGTCGCCGGTGACGCGGATTTTCTCCGCGTTGATCACGACGATGAAGTCGCCGGTGTCACAGTGCGGCGTGTACTCGGGCTTGCGCTTACCGCGCAGGGCGTCGGCGATGCGGGTCGCCAGCCGGCCCAGGGTCTGGCCCTCGGCGTCGACGACATACCAGTCTCGCTGGCGGTTGGCGGGTGTGGCGACAAAGGTTTTCATCAGAGAAAAACCGCGGGCAGCGCCCAGCGGCTCCGGCATGATAGCCGTCAAGCCAGATTGGCGTAGGCGGCCGTGAGGGTGTCTATACTGCCGCGCCAATAAGTGCCTAATCCCAGCCGCACATGGTGGGTGGGAGCGGAGGAACCGCAGGAACCGTTGCAGGTTCCAGGGGCGAATCGGCCGAAAAGGTCGTAGCGCATCTCTTTCAGCGCGAGCCCGACAGCTAACTCCGTAGGCGAACGAAAGAGAGGGACGTGGCAAGCAACTGGCCCCGGCTTTGGTTGGCGGGAGTTTCATTTTCATTCGCGGCGATCGCGCTGCTGCTCTGCCTTGCCGCCACTGCGGCGGCGACGACGGGCGGGGCGCCCACCGCTGCCGGCGCCGCGGCGCCAAGTGGCAGCCCGACCGGCACACCGGCGAGCGAAGCACCCAGCGCCGGCACGCTCAGCCTCGTCTCCGCCCAGACAACGCCGCGCAAATCCTTCTTCTACGGCTTCCGCTATCCGAACGTGCGCTTCTCGATCGGCAGCACCCAGCAGCAGAACGACCTGCAGATCGACGTCGTCAACTCCGCCGGCGAAGTCGTGCGCAGTTTCTACCGCAACGACGTCGAACCGAACGTCGAAGTGCGGATCCGCTGGGACGGCACGACGAGCGAAGGACGGCCCGCCCGTAACGGTCGCTACAGCTTCCGCATCGAGCCCCAGGGCGGCACCGAAATCGCCGCCCGGGCCGCCTCGAGCCAGTCGCTCAGCCTCGGCTTCGCCCTCTACGGCTACGCCTTCCCGATCCTCGGCGCCCACGAATTCGCAATGGGCGCGGGCCGCTTCGGCGCTCCCCGCTCCGGCCACACCCACGAGGGCCAGGACACAATGGCCGCCTGCGGCACACCGCTGATCGCCGCCCGCGGCGGCACCGTTCAGTACGCCGGCTACCAGTACGCCGCCGGCAACTACATCGTCATCGACGGCAAGGGCACCGGCTTCGACTTCATGTACGCGCACCTGGCCGAACCCTCGCCACTGAAAACCGGCGAAGCGGTCCGCACCGGGCAGCCGATCGGCATCGTCGGCGACACCGGCGACGCCACCGCCTGCCACCTCCACTTCGAGATCTGGACAGCGCCGGGTTGGTATGAGGGCGGCAGCCCGCTCGACCCTTTGCCTTATCTCGAAAAGTGGGACGCCTACAGCTGATCAGCACTGAGGAAGCGGCGCAGGCTGCTGCCCCCCACAACCGATGAAGATCGAGATGCTCAACCTCGGCTGGATGACCGCCCCCGCGGGCCTCTGGCGCCAGGGCGACGAGGAGCCCGAGCGACCGCTGCGGCTACCGGTGCCCGCCTACCTGATCGAGACCGAGAGTCGAGCGGATCCTCGTTGACACTGGGCTGCACCCGGACGCCGTCACCGACCCCGATGCCCGTTACGGCGAGGGCACCGCGCTCGGCCACTTCGGTCTGGAGCAGGAGGAGGGATTGGCCGAGCAGGTCGATCTCAGCACCGTGACGCGGCTGGTGCTGACGCATCTGCACTTCGACCACGCCGGTGGCCTCTCGCTGATCCCGCAGTCGGTGCCGGTGGTTGTCCAACGGGCCGAGTGGGAAGCCGCTCACGACTCGGCGGGAGTCGAGCGCAACTTCTTCCAGCCGCCCGACTACGCCGACGCCCCACCCAACCTCACCCTGCTCGACGGCGACCACGACCTGCTCGGCGACGGCTCGATCGAGCTGCTCAACACGCCGGGCCACACAACGGGCCACCAGTCGGTGCGAATCGGCGAGCTCGTGCTCGGTGCCGACGTGGCGCTCTTCGCCAGCGGGCTCGACGACTTGAGGTTTCCGGCCTTCGGCTATAGCCAGGAGGACCAGGTGCGCTCTGCCGAGCGCCTGCGCGAGATGCGCGACGCCGGGCTGACGATCCAGCCCGGCCACGACCCAGACGTCCTCGTGCCGGGGCCCGTCACCGCGTAAGCGCCGCGGACCTCAGCCGGCGCTCCGCCGCCGCCACTGAATCAGGGCAAGCGCGACGGCAACCGGCACGGTCGAGGGCAGCTCGTCGACGGCGAAGAAGAGCAGGTCAAAAGCGAGGGCAAGCACCGCCACCAGGGCCGCGGCTAAGAGCTGGAGGTCGAGCGACCTCTCCGGGCCCGAGTCGCCCGCCGGCCCGTGGCCCTCGCCGCTTGACCACTGACCCTCCGCGGCGAGCAGGCAACCGACCAGAGCGGCGACAAAGAGATCGCCGAAGCCCATCAGGGCGGAGCCGAAGTGAACGGCCTGCAGCCGGGGTAGGCCAGCCGCGGGAGCGGCCGCGTTGAGCACCGCGTTCGGCCCTTGCAAAAGGTCCGATGAGACGTAGATGGTGTCGATGACGGCCATTGCGTAGACCCCGAGACGCAGCCACCGCGCCGGCACGCCGCAGACGAGCAGCCAGCCCAGGGTCACGCAAGCGAGCCCCGAGAGTGCCGTCGCCGCCGCCTCGCCGGCAAGCGAGTGCGGCCAGACCCAGGCGAGCGCGAAGAGCACCACCGCGACCGACACCGGCGCTAGCCAACCAGGGTGACCATCTCGCGAAACCGCATGGAACCGCGTATTTCGCGGTTCCATGCGGTTTCGGCGAACCAGGGCCACTAGGGCGAAGGCGGCCAGGGGTGGCACGGCGATGAGAGCGAGGTAGGTGAGAGCGTCCGCCGAGCCGGGGGTGACTTCGATCGCCCCGATCACCACGGCGATCGAGAGCGCCGGGACCAGCGCCCACCAGGGGCTGCTCGGCCGCTCAATCCAGGTTGGTCGCGGCCGCGGGGCCGGCAGCGCTACCAGCACCGCCTGCACCAAGCCGAGAATCGAGATCGACACGGCGAACGAAGGCATACCCGGCGGTTCCGGTGCGCCTTATGCGCGCTACGGGTGCAAAAGGCGCACCGGAAGCGTCACTCCCACTCAATCGTCGCCGGCGGCTTGGAAGAGATATCCAGGGCCACGCGGTTGACGTCGGTGATCTCGTTGATGATCCGGTTGGAGACGCGCTCGAGCAGGTCGTAGGGCAGGCGGGCCCAGTCGGCGGTCATCGCGTCGTCGGAGGTGACCGCGCGAATCACGATCGGGTAGGCGTAGGTGCGGCCGTCCCCCTGAACGCCGACCGAGCGCACGACCGGCAGCACGCAGAAGGATTGCCAGAGCTGGCGGTAGAGGTCGGCAGCGCGAATCTCCTCCTGCAGGATCGCATCGGCGGCGCGCAGGATGTCGAGCCGCTCTTTGTTGACCTCGCCGCCGACGATGCGGATCGCCAAGCCCGGGCCTGGAAAGGGCTGGCGCCAGACCATCCGCTCGGGCAGGCCGAGCTCGGCGCCGACGGCGCGGACCTCGTCCTTGAACAGCATCCGCAGCGGCTCGACCAGGTCGAATTCGAGGTCGTCGGGCAGGCCGCCGACGTTGTGATGGGACTTGATCGTCGCTGCGTTGTCGCTGCCGCCGGACTCGATCACGTCCGAGTAGAGCGTGCCCTGGACCAGGTAGGCGGCGTCCTCGAGCTTGGCCGCCTCCTCCTCGAAGACGCGGATGAACTCCTCGCCGATGATCTTGCGCTTGCGCTCGGGCTCGTCCTGCCCGGCCAGCTTGTCGAGGAAGCGCTGCTCGGCCTCAACGTGGACCAGGGGGATGCCGAACTGCTCGAAGGCAGCGACGACCTGCTCGGCCTCGTTCAGCCGCATCAGGCCGTGGTCGACGAAGACGCAGGTCAGCTGCTCGCCGATCGCCTTGTGGACCAGCAACGCCGCGACCGAGGAGTCGACGCCACCGGAGAGGCCGCAGATCACCCGGCCCTCCCCCACCTGCGCCTGGATCTTCGCCACCTGTTCGGCGATCACCGACTGCGGCGACCACTGCTCGACACAGCCCGCGACGTCGCGCAGGAAGCGGGTGAGGATCTCGGTGCCGTAGGGCGTGTGCACGACCTCGGGGTGGAACTGGATGCCGTAGAGGCCGCGGTCGGGGTACTCGCAGGCCGCAACCGGCGAGCCCGGGCTCGAGGCCAGCGCGGTGAAGCCCTCGGGCGGCTCGAAGACCGAGTCGCGGTGGCTCATCCAGCAGTGCTGCTCCTCGGGCAGGCCGGCAAGCAGCTTCCCGCCGCTGCCCGTGAGCGTCAAATCGGTTCGCCCGAACTCGCCGGACTCAGCAGCCTCGACCCGGCCGCCAAGCGCCTGGACCATCGCCTGCATCCCGTAACAGATCCCCAGCAGGGGAATCTCCAGATCAAGCAGCTCGGTCGGAAACTTCGGCGCTCCGGCCTCGTAGACCGAGGCCGGGCCACCGGAGAGCACCAGCCCCTTTGGCTGGCGCTCGCGAATCTTCTCGACCGACGTCGTCGAGGGCAGCAGCTCGGCGAACACGCCGCACTCGCGTATCCGCCGCGCTATGAGCTGCGAGTACTGCCCCCCGAAATCGAGGACGAGAACCTCCTCGGAGGCCTGGACCGGCGCTGTTGAGGCGCCGGCCTCAGTCGTCGGCGACTCCAACACCGGCAGAGACCGCCGCGCGCCCGTTCGACCCCATCCCCACCTGCTGCTCGTTCTGCAGCTTCTTGCCCTCGCTCATCAAGGCGGGAGCGACCATCACCTCGGCCCGCTGGAAGGAGCGGATGTCCTCGTAGCCACAGGTGGCCATCGAGGTCTTCAGCGCGCCCATCAGGTTGAAGGTGCCGTCGTTCTCCTGGGCCGGGCCGAGGAGGATCTCCTCCAGCGTCCCGTCCTGCTTAGTGGTGACGCGGGTACCGCGTGGCAGGGAGGGATGGAAGGTCGCCATCCCCCAGTGGAAACCGCGACCGGGGGCCTCCTTGGCGCGGGCCAGCGGTGAGCCGACCATCACCGAGTCCGCCCCGCAGGCGATCGCCTTGGAGACGTCGCCGCCGGTGCGCATGCCGCCGTCGGCGATCACGTTGACGTACTCGCCGGTCTCCAGCATGTGCTGCGAGCGGGCGGCCGCGACGTCGGCAATCGCCGTCGCCTGCGGCACGCCGATCCCGAGCACGCCGCGGGTGGTACAGGCGGCGCCGGGACCAACCCCGACCAGAACGCCAACCGCGCCGGTCCGCATCAGGTGCAGGCCGGTCGAGTAGGAAGCGCAACCACCGACCACAGTCGGCACCGGCACCTCGGCGATGAACTCCTTCAGGTTGAGCGGCTCGACCGTGGTCGAGACGTGTTCGGCGGAGATCACGGTGCCCTGGATGACGAGGATGTCGATCCCGGCCTCGACCGCGATCTCGTAGTGCTCGCGCACTTTCTGCGGCGTCAACGAGCCGCAGGCAACCGCCCCGCGCTCCTTGATTTCAGCGATCCGCTTGCCGATCAGCTCGGGCTTGACCGGCTCGGTGTAGATCTCCTGCATGATCCGCGTCGCCTCGTGCTTGGGCGCCGCGGCGACCATCTCCAGCTTCTCCTCGGCGTTCTCGAAGCGGGTCCAGATCCCCTCGAGGTTGAGCACGCCCAGCCCGCCCAGCTCGTTGACGAGCACGGCGGTGTCGGGGCTGACCACCCCGTCCATCGCCGAGGCGACCAGGGGCAGCTCGAAGCGATAGGGGCCAAGGGTCCAGCTGATGTCAATGTCGTCAGGGTCGCGGGTGCGGCGCGACGGAACGATCGCGATGTCATCGAATCCGTAGGCGCGCCGCCCCTTCTTGCCTCGACCGATGTCGATCTCCAATTAGGTCCTCCAGGGTGGCGTTGAGACCCCAGCCTACACTTCGGCGGGGACCTCCAAATCCTGGACGTGGACCTCACCAACGAGGCGCTCGACCTGGTTGAGGTCGACCGTGCCGGCGCCGAAATGCTGGGTCGACTCGGCGCCGCAGGCAACCCCGTAGGCAAGGCACTCGTCGGCCGACTTGCCGTCGTAGCGGGCAGCGACGTAGCCGGCCAGGAAGGCATCGCCGGAGCCGACCGTGGAGACCGGGTCAAGCGGCTCGGTGCGAACCTCGAGAAAGCGCTGCTCAGACCCACTTCCGATCACCGCGACGCAGCCGTCCGGCCGCGTGATCGCGGCCTCGTCGGCGCCCAGCCGGACCAGCTCCGAGAGACCCTGGATCAGGTCGTCGCGATCGGCGAACTCCTGGCCGACCAGCTCCTCGGCCTCGCGCTCGTTGGGGGTGACGATCGAGGCGCCGGCGCGCAGGCCGGCGAGCATCGCGCTGCCCTCGGCGTCGAGCACGACCGGCAGGCCGCGCTCGCCGAGGTCCTTGACCAGGCGGGCGTAGAGGTCGTCGCCGGCGCCGGGCGGCAGGGTGCCGGCGAGCACGCAGAGCTTGGCGCCGTCGGCCAGGTAGCCGACGCGCTGGACGAAGGCCTCGACCTCCTCCGGGCTAACGGCCGGGCCGCGCTCGTTGATCTCGGTCTGCTCGCCCGAGGTCGGGTCGACCACGGCGAGGTTGATCCGGGTCTCGGCGGCGATCCGGGTGAAGTCGGTCAGCACCGCTTCTTTGCGCAGCTGTTCGAGCAGCCGGTTACCGGTCGGCCCGCCGGCAAAGCCGGTGGCGATCACCGGCCGGCCAAGCATCTTCAGGGCGCGAGCGACGTTGATCCCCTTGCCGCCCGCGACCGTGCGGCTCTCGACCGCCCGGTGACGGTGGCCGAGACGGAAGTTGGGTACCGCGACGGTGCGGTCGATCGCGGCGTTGAGCGTGACGGTGAGGATCATCGTGAGAAGCGCCTCAGGAGCACTGCTCCAATCAGTATCACGCAAAGCGCGATGCCAACGGGAATCTTCTCGTCATCGAGGAAGCTGCCGGCGCGTTCGAGCAGGGTCGCCTCCGCCACCGCGTGCGGAGCGAGCAGCGACACCGAGGCCATCCGCCGGCCGTCGACGTAGACGCTCGCCCGGCCCAGCGTCGCGCCACGGTCGATCGGGCCCTCGACTTCGTCCGGTGCCCGCACGACCACGCTCATGCGCTGGCCAAGGCGCAGCCCGACCGCGATCGTGCGGGCGGCGTGCAGCGGCAGCTTGCCGCCGCTGTAGCGAATCGCCGGCCTGGCCAGCACCGTCCCCGCCTTGATCGGGACCCGGCGCTTGTAGAGCGAGAAGCCGTAATCGAGCAGGTCGATGTTGTCGCTGAAGCGGTCTTCGTCGGTGGGCGCCCCGACCGCGACCGAGATCAGGTCGATGCCCTTGCGCTGCCCCGAGCCGACCAGCACGTAGAGGGCGCCGAAAGTGTGGCCGGTCTTCACCCCGGTCACCCAGGGCGCCATGCGCAGCAGCTCGTTGATCGTCGTGATCCGCCGTCGCGGGTGGACGCTGCGCAGCACGGCGCTGCGCGCGTCGGCGATCTTGGCGAAGGCCGGGATCGCCAGCAGGTGCCTGGTCAGCGTCGCCAGGTCGGCGGCGCTGGAGTAGTTGCCTGGCTCGTCGAGGCCGATCGGGTTGGCGTAGTGGGTGTCGGCGAGGCCGAGCGCCGCCGCGTAGTGGTTCATCTCAGCGACGAAGCGCTGCTCGGAGCCGGCGGCGGCGAGGGCAAGGTCGTAGGCGGCGTCGTTGCCACTGCGCAGGATCAGCCCGTAGAGCAGGTCGCGCACGCTGATCCGCTGGCCGGGGCGCAGCCCCAGCAGCGACTCGCCGTATTCGGCGTCGTAGGGCGCGGCGCGGACCATATGGTCGAGCGGTAGCTCATGCAGGACCACGTAGGCGGTCATCAGCTTGGTCGTGCTGGCAATCGGCAGGTGGCGCCGAGCGGCGTGGGAGACGAGTACGTCGCCACTGCGAGCATCGATCAGAGCCCAGGAACGAGCCTCGATCTGGGGGCCCTTGGCAAAACCGGCCGCCGGCAGGACCAGCGCCAGCAGGGCCGCGGCCAGCAGGGCGCCGGCGAGGCGCCGGCTCACCGTAGCTTCAGCTGTTCGCCGGCGACGAGGATCTGCGGATCGACTTCGGGGTTCAGTTCTTCGATCGTCCTCACCGGCACGCCCGTGCGGTGGGCAATCGAGATCAGCGTGTCGCCGCTCTCGATTTCGTAACTGGCGGGGACGTGCTTGTGATGGGTCTTGTGCGCGTGCTTGCTGCCGTGCTTGCCGTTGCCAGAGCTGCTCGAGTCGCTGCCGCCCAGGGCGCCGCTGATCGCGATGATCGCGACGATGAAGGCGATGACCAGGGCGGTCACCGCGAGAACCCGGGCGGAGGCTGAGGAGCGCTTTTTCATTGGACGTGACGGGCGATCGGATGGGCGGCGAAGATCGTATATACGGTCAAAGCAGTTTTAGGCGGTCGAAACATCCCAGACCGCACTGCGTAGGTTCTCCGCCGCCACCCCAGGGTCCTCTGCGGCGGCAATACCGCGAGAGGCAGCGACGAGGGCCGAAGCGGGGCCGGCGCTGAAGGCCGGACCCAACGCCTCCGGTCGCCCGCCCTGGGCGCCAACTCCGGGGATGAGGAAGATCGCGCGCGGCATCAGCGAGCGCAGGCGGCCGATGTGCTCGGGCGCGGTGGCGCCAACCACGGCGCCCATTCCGCTCAGCCCGCTGTCGCCGAGCAGCCGCGGGGCGAGCCCATCGACCAGTTCGGCGAGGCGCTCGTGCAATGGCTGCTCGGGGGCTGGCCGGTCCTGAACGTCGGCGGCGCCGGGGTTGCTCGTGCGCACCAGGGCAAAGACGCCGGCCCCGGCGGCCGCGGCGGCCTCGACCAACGGCTCGAGGGCATCGCCGCCGAGCAGCGGGTTGGTGGTGAAGGCGTCGGCGCCGAGGCCGGCGACCGGCCCCCAGGGCGTCGGCGTCTCGCCGACGAGGGCCTGGGCGTAAGCCGCGGCCGTCACCGGCACGTCGCCGCGCTTGCCGTCGGCGACGACGAGCAGGCCCGCATCGCTCGCCGCGGCGCAGACCTCGGCGAGCGCCGCCCAGCCGGGTGCGCCGAGGCGCTCGAAGCAGGCGAGTTGGGGCTTGATCGCCACGCAGGCCGGTCCGGCCTGCTCGATCAAGAGACTGCAGTGCGCGACCACCGCCGTGGCCGCGCGTTCGGCGGCCGTGGCGGTGGGAACGTCCGGCGCGGACCCGGAGAGCTTCGACGGATCCGGGTCGAGGCCGAGGCAGACCTGGCTGCGGCGCTCTTCGACGAGCGCCGCAAGCCGATCCGCAAAGGGCTCCTGGCTCAGCCTTTGACCTTGGACTTCAGCGCCGAGCCGGCGGAGAAGCGGGGGACTTTGCCGCCCGGAATCGTGATCCGCTCCCCGGTGCGCGGGTTGACGCCCTGGCGCGGACCGCGCTCGGCGACGTGGAATTTGCCGAAGCCGGTGAAGCTGACTTCGCCGCCGCTGCTCAGGGTGTCGGTGATCGCGTCGAGCACGGCGTCAACCGCGTCGCTGGCCGCTTTCTTGCTGCCCAGCCGCTCGTCGCCTGCAAGTTGGTCCAGAAACTCAGCCTTAGTCACGTCGAAGCTCCTCCGTCGATGGGTAGTTTGAAACCGGCGGCAATCTAACAGCGCTCACGGCGTAAAAGCGCTTGGGACTCAGGATCCCGCGACCGTCATCTCGCCGACGAGCAGCGACGGGGTCCTCACCGAGCCGCCGAAAGGCACCCAGCGCGAGTCGGCTCCGACCGCTCGCACGGCGCGCAGCATCGAGACCAGATCGCTGGCGATCGTGAACTCGCGCAGCGGCTCCGCCAGCTCGCCGTCGCGGATCACGCGGCCCGAGGCGCCGACCGAGAAGACGCCGGAAACCGGGTTAACACCGGAGTGCAGCCCGGCAACGTCGGTGACCAGGACGCCGTCGTCGGCCTCACGCAGCAACCCGGCGAAGTCGAGCTCGCCCGGGGCGACGATCAGGTTGGAGGCCGAGACCGAGGGCTGAGAGCGGTAGCCGCTGCGACTGGCGTTGCCGGTTGAGGCGGCGCCGCCGCGGTTCGCCGTGTAAGTGTCGAAGAGGAAGGTGCGCAGGGCACTGGCCTCGATCAGCGCGGTGCGGCGGCGCGGCACGCCCTCGGCGTCGAACGGCGCCGAGGCAAAGCCCTCGGGATCGAGGCCATCGTCGTGCAGCGCCAGCGCCGGGTTGGCGACCTCCTCGCCGAGCCGCTCGGCAAAGGGAGAGCGACCACGCTGCACCGCGCTCGCCGCCAACCCGTGGCCGATCAGGGCAATGAAGCTGGCCGCGACGGTCGGGTCGAGGACCACCGGGCAGGAGCGGGACTTCGGCTTGCCGGCGCCGATCATCGCCGCCGCGCGCTCGGCGCCCTCGCGGCCGATCGCGGCGGGGTCGAGGGCCGCCGGCCCGCGACCGAGGTCGAAACCGAGTCCGGTCTCACGGCCGCCGTCTCCCTCGGCCAGCGCCTGCACGTAGCCGTAACAACTGGAGCTCGAGTACTCGCCCTCGATCCCCAGCGAGGAGGCAAGCGCAACGCTCTCGGCCGAGTCGGCGTAGACCGCCTGCTCGACCCCGGCGATCCGGGAGTCGGCGCCGATCGCCGCTGCCTCGATCGCCAGGGCGAGGTCGGCGAGGCGGTCGGGAGCCCACTCGGCGAGTTCGGGATCGCTCAGCTGCAGGTCCTCGGTGGCAGTGCTGCCGCCCTGTGGCGGACCGGCGAACTCGTCCTCGTCAGCGACCCGCGCCGCTTCTGCCGCCCGCTCGGCGAGCGCCGTCACTCCTGCCGCGGAGAGATCGGTGCCGTAGGCGTAGCCGACGCGCTTGCCGACCCAGGCGCGAATGCCGATGCCGCGCTGGGTCGCGGCGCTGAGGCTCTCGACCTCGCCGCCGTGGACCCGCACCTCGCGACCGCTGTCCTCGGCCGCGTAGGCCTCGGCATCGCTCGCCCCGGCCGCGGTCGCGGCTTCAACCGCCTGGCGCGCCAGCGCGATCAAACCTCGGTCCCCCCCACCGTCATCGCCTGGATCCGGACGTGGCCTTGGCCGGTCCCGACCGGAACCCGCTGGCCGGCCTTGCCGCAGATACCGGTCTTCATCTCAAAGTCGTTGCCAACCGCGTCGATCGCCGCCAGCGCCTCGAGGCAGTTGCCGATCAGGGTCGCGCCGCGGCAGGGCCGGGTGACTTTCCCGCCCTCGATCAGATAGCCCTCGGAGACGCCGAAGACGAAGTCGCCGGTTGCCGGATCGACCTGCCCGCCGGCGAAGGAGACGGCGTAGAAGCCACGCTCGACCTCGGCGATGATCGCCTCCGGCTCGGCATCGCCGGGGGCGATGTAGGTGTTGGTCATGCGCGGCACCGGCAGGTGGCGGAAGCTCTCGCGGCGACCATTGCCGGTCGAGGCAGCGCCTTCGCGGCGAGCGGTGACGCCGTCGTAGAGGTAGGCGGTCAGGCGCCCCTCCTCGATCACCCGCGTCTGCTGGGTCGGCACGCCCTCGTCATCGATCGCGTCGCTGCCCCACTCGTTGGGCAGGCGGCCATCGTCATAGGCCGTCAGCAACGGCTGCGCCACCTGCTCGCCGAGCTTGCCGACGTAGACGCTGGCGCCCTTCTGGATGTGGTCGGCCTCGAGTCCGTGACCGGTCATCTCGTGGAAGAGGACGCCGCCGAAGCCACCGCCAACCACCACCGGCATCGAGCCGGCCGGGGCCGGGCCGGCGTCGAGCAGGGTCAGTGCCTTGCGCGAAGCGTCGTCGGCAATCGAGCCGGGGTCGTTGTCGAAGAGCTCGAAGCCGCGGTGGGCGCCGAGCGTCTCGGCGCCGGTCTCGACCGTGCCGTTGCGCCGCGCCACCGCTTGGGCGCCGATGCGCACGCGGGTGCGATCGTCACCGTTGAAAAGACCCTCGGAGTTGGCAACGCTGACCTCGCGGTGAACCTCCGCGTAGGAGGCCGTGAACTGGGCGATCTCCGCTCCGGCGCCGCGGCCACGCTCGTCGAGCTCGCGCAGCAGCTCCGCCTTGCGCTCGGCCGGCACTCCGGCGGGGGCAACCTCGATCGGCATCGGGGTGACCTGCGTCGCGCTCAGCGGCCGCGGCTCGGTGCGCTCGCTGCGCAAGGCCGCTGCGGCTTCGCCGGCGGCGCGCTCGATGTCGGCCGGATCGAGCCCGTCGACGTGGGAGAAGTAGGTGGTGGCGCCGCTGATAACCCGCACCCCGGCACCGGCACCGGCCCCCGCCTGCACGGATTCGATCCGCGACTCGTCGATCGCCATCGTCATCCCGGCGTTGCGTTCGGCGAAGACCTCGGCGAAGTCGCCGCCGTTGGCCAGCGCCGCGGCGAGGACGCGCTCGGCCACCTCGGCGTTGATCAACTCGCTCACGGCTTCGGTCGCTTTCCGGCAACCTCGATCAGGCGGCCCGCGGCAACGAAGAGCTCGGCTCCGGCGAGCGAGTCGCCAGCGTGGTCGCTGGCCCGCCCCTCGGAGTAGTAGAGGCGCGCGAACGGCTGGCGCGAGACGCGGCGGCGACGCATGTAGGCCGCCGCCTCGTCGGCGTAGCCGGAGACGCGGTCAAGCAGGATGCGGTGCGGCTTAGGCGGCATCGAGGCCCTTTCCATCGCCGCCTTGGCTGAGGTCGCGGAGGACAGCGCGCATGTCGAAGAAGAGCAGTGAGGCAAGCGCAAAGCGATCGGTCACCGCAATCGCGGTCAACCCGGCGTGGCGGACGGCGAAGACCTCACCCTGCTCGGTGGCGATATGAGCCTGCTCGACCGGCTCTCCGCCAGCGCCGTCGGCCACCTCGAGCAGCGTGGCTACGTCCTCGCGCCAGCGCTTGGGCTGATCGCTGGCGGCCAGCACCGCACCGCCGTCCTCGAGGATCGCGCCCCCGCGCAGGTCGGGCGACATCTCGGTCAGATAGGCCAGCGCACTAGCCGCCGCATCGGCCGATACCGCCTCGCTCGTCTCACCGTCGGGCATCTCGGCCAAAATAGCGACCCGTGTCCCTGGCCCGAGCTTCCTGGATCACCGTCGTCTCAATCTGCGCGATCGCCGTGGTCCTCTTCGCGATCAGCGGATACACCGGTTACTCGATCACCGTCGGCGCGGTTGGGCTGGCTGCGGCGGTGAACCTTTTGCCTAGTCCCTAGCCTGCGCGGAACGGTCCCGAGCGGGCTCGCTCGGGGTCGCGCAGGGAGGTCTCGGGCTCGACGTGAATCAAGACCTCGGCCCGGGTTATGTCGGCCTCGATCGAGTCGCGCATCGTGTGGGCCAGCTCGTGGGCGCGCTCGAGGCTGGTGCCGGAGCGATATTGGACGTGGAGGTCGATGTAGCGGCGGCTGCCCGCTCGGCGGGCGCGCAGCTTGTGGTAGCCAGCGACCTCGGGGGTACGGGCGGAGGCGATGGCTGCCTCGATCCGGTCCATCTCCTCGTCGGGCAGGGCTTCGTCGACGAGCACACCGGAGGAGCGCCTGACGATGCGCACACCGGCGACGACGATCGCCGCTGCGACCGCCAGCGCGGTAATTGAGTCAAAGGCGGCGTTGCCGGTGATCTGGACCAGAGCCAGCCCAACCAGCACGCCGGCCGAGGTCAGGGCGTCGGTGCGCAGGTGCGAGGCGTCGCCTTCCAAAGCCGGCGAGTCGTGGACCTTTGCTTGTCGCGCCAGCACCGTGGAGACGACCAGGTTGGCGACGACCGAGAAGCCCATCACGGCGATACCGACGCCGAGCGTTTCGACGCTGGAGCCGACAACGAGGCGATGCGTTGCCTCGTAAATGATGATCGCGGCGCCGAGCAGGATCAGCAGCCCCTCGATCGTCGCCGCCAGGCTCTCGACCTTCTCGTGACCGTAGGGGTGGTCGGCGTCGGCCGGCTCGTCGGCCTTGCGCACAGAGACGAAGGCGACGATCGAGGCGACGAGGTCGATCAGCGAGTGAACCGCCTCGGTGAGAATCGCGATCGAGCCGGTGATCGCCCCAGCCGCCAGCTTGATCGCGATCAACAGCGCGTTGGAGGCGATCGAGAGCGCCGCGGCGCCGCTCTTCGTGCGGATCATCGCGCCTCTTGGCTGACCTGGCCGCTGCCCAAGTGCGCGGCCAGCAGGCGCGCTGCCCGGCCGCGGTGGCTGATCTCGTTCTTCTCAGCCTGACTCAGCTCCGACATCGTGCGCTCGTCATCCGGCCCGGTGTCGTTGGGGACAAAGGCGGGGTCATAGCCGAAGCCACCCTCGCCGCGGGGTCGCTCGATCAGGCGCCCCTCACAGCGGGCCTCGAAGACCCGCTCGGAGCCGTCGGCCTCAACCAGGGCCAGGGCGCAGTGGTAGGCGGCGCGCCGCTCGTCCCCCGCCGCGGCGACCTCGCGCAGCAGCTTCGCGAGGTTCTCCTCGTCGCTCGCGCCCGGCCCGCCGTAGCGGGCGGAATGGATCCCGGGACGACCGCCGAGGCCGGTTGCCTCGATCCCAGAGTCATCGCCGATCGCTGCCTCACCGCTGGCGGCGTGCGCGGTGCGGGCCTTCTCCAGCGCGATCGACGCGAACGAGTCGCCCTCCTCAGGCGGTAGCTCGACCCCGTCCGGAAGCGGCATCAGATTGAGCTCGGGAAGCAGCTCCCGCATCTCGCGCAGCTTGTGCTTGTTGGCGGTGGCGAAGATCAACGATTGCTACCCACCGCCAACTACCCGCTCCTGCACTTGGCGCAAGCGCGAGATGCCCATCTCGGCCAGGCCGAGCAGCTCGTCGAGCGAGGCGCGGGAAAGCGGCGTGCGCTCGGCCGTTGCCTGCACCTCGACCAAGCCGCCCTCACCGGTCATGACGACGTTGGCGTCGACCTCGGCGGTTGAGTCCTCCGAATAGTCGAGATCGCAGAGCGCGCGGCCGTCGACGATGCCAACGCTGATCGCGCCGACCGACCCGGTCAACGGCATCGTCTCCAGCTCGCCCGCCTCGACCAGCTTCTGCAGGGCCAGCCTCAGGGCCACGTAACCGCCGGTTATCGCCGCGCAGCGAGTGCCCCCGTCGGCCTGCAGGACGTCGCAGTCGACATAGATGCTGCGCTCGCCGAGCGCCCGGGGGTCGAGCACGACGCGCAGCGAGCGGCCGATCAGGCGCTGGATCTCGACGCCCCGGCCGTCTTGCTTGCCCTTGGCGATGTCGCGCGTCTTGCGATCGCCGGTCGAGGCCGGCAGCATCGCGTACTCGGCGGTGACCCAGCCCTTGCCGCGACCCTGCATCCAGCGCGGCACCGAGGCGTTAACCGAGGCAGTGCAGATCACCCGGGTCCGGCCCAGCGTAATCAGGGCAGAGCCGTCGGCGGTATCGACGAATTCCGGGTCGATCGAGACGGGACGAATATCGGCTGGGGCGCGGTCGTAGCTTCGGGAGGCTGGCATGGGCGCGAGTCTAAGTCAGCAGCCCCGATGCGGGTGAGGTTGGCGGAAGGGCCGCGCCTGAGCGCGACCCTTCCTTCCCACTGGGGTAGCCCTCTGGCATCTCCGTGGGGTCTCGACTTACCCCCGGCGCCTCGCGAGCCTGGCGAGAGCATAGGTCGGTACTGCCTGAGCAGTCAATAGAAACTATTTCGGTACTACCTGTAGCCCGCGCTGCGAAAAGTGGGCGTCGAAAGCAAATGCGTCGCGCTCGCCGCCGCGCTCGAGCAGGGCGAAGGAGGTCGCGTCGACGTAGCTCCAGTGCTTGTCGTCATAGCGCTCGAGGATCTCCCAGGCGAGCTCCTCGGTGGCGCGATCGAGGTGCACGAGGTCGATCGCGCCACCGGCGCGAAAGCGCCGCCCCCACTCGATTGCCTCCGCCCGGCCGACCCTCACCATCAGCGCCGTGTAGGTCTCGGCAAAGACGTAGTTGGAGGTGAACAGCGCCGCACCCTCGGCGATCAGCTGCGCCAGGGTCGTACGCGCGGCCTCGTGCTCGGCCTCGGATCGATTGCGCAGCGCGACGAAGGCGCTGGTGTCGACGAAGACGGACCTCATCGCCCGTAGAGATCCCGATCGAGGGTGCTGACGCTGGTGCCCTCCGGGCCGCGCGCCGGTGCCTCCTCGACGAGATAGCTGAGCAGCGGATCGGCGGCGGGGTCCATGCGGCGGGTTCGCTCGGCATCGATCAGGTCGCGAACGACCGCGGCGATGCTCCCCGACTCACCGGCGCGCTGCCGCAGCCAGCGGTACTGGGCCTCGTCCAAGTAGAGCTGTGTCCGATGCTTCATGCTGGAATACAGCATAGGGTCGGCTGCGGACGGCTTCCGGCCACGCGGCACCTGCACCAAATCCACCAGCCTCCCCAGCGGCGGCAGGGCGGGGGCGGCCCGCACGGACCGCCCCTCCACCGCACTCATTTGAAGGCCACCTTGTCGACGGCCTCCTTGATCTTGTTGACGATGACGTCGGCCAACTCGGTGCCCTGCTTGCCGTTGAAGCCCTTCATCGCCGCGACCATTCCCACCATCAGCAGCGAGACAAGCAGGATCAAACCGACGTACTCGACCGTGCCCTGCCCGCGCTCCTCGCCCACCAGCGAGCGGATCTCCCGTACCCGCCGGTCGAGATATGCGTGGACGAAGCCCATTGCCGCGTAGAACATCGACGCCTCCTTTCGGTGATTGGAAGCCAATGCTCGGTGGGTCCGGCGCACCGATCTAGACCGCGGTGAGACGAATCCGTAACGAATCGGCGGCGCAGCTCACTCGTCGCTCGCCGCCCGTCGCCGCGGATACCCTCAGCCGCATGCGGGTGCTGATCGTGACCAACTTCGTCCCCGATGCGGGCGCGCCGCAGCGGGGCCGTTGGGTGCGCGATCAGATCGACGAGCTCGAGCGCCGCGGAGTCGAAGCGGTGCGCTTCGAATTCCCCCCCGGCCGCAACGAGTACCTGCCGGCGACACGCCGCCTGCGTCGCTTGCTGCGGCGCGAGCGCTTCGACCTCGTCCACGCCCACTACGGCCTGGTCGGCTGGTGCGCCCGCCTCGCCGGGGCCCGGCCGCTGCTCGTCAGCTTCCACGGAACCGATGTGCGGCACTGGCTGGTCGGACCGCTCTCGCGCCGCCTCGCTTGGCGGGTTGACCTCGTCGCCGCCGTCTCGCGCGCCCTCTTCGAGTCCGAAGACGACCGCCCCGGCCTCCCCGCCGTGCCCGGCTCCGCCGTGCTTCCCTGCGGCCCGGACCTGCGCCGCTTCCGTCCCCGCCCGCGCGCCGAGAGCAGGCGGGAGCTCGGGCTCGACCCCAACGGCCGCTACCTCCTCTTTCCCGCCAACCCCGCTCGCCCCGAGAAGCGCCACGACCGCGCCGTCGAGCTCGCCGATGCCTGCGGCGCCGAACTGCTCACCGGCGGCTCGATCGACCCCGACCAGATGCCGCTCTGGGTCAATGCCGCCAACGCGGTTCTCGTCACCTCCGACTACGAGGGTTTCGGCCTCGCCGCGATCGAGGCGCTCGCCTGCGACGTGCCGGTCCTCTCGACGCCGGTGGGAGTCGCCCCTTTCGCGCTCGGAGGCGTGCGCGGCGCCCTCTGCACCCCCTTTCAGCTCGAGCATTGGCGCGCCGCCGCGGCACCACTACTCGACTCCCCCGACCCCCGCGTCGAAGGTTCCGCCCGCGCCGCGACGCTCTCCGCGACGCGGATGGCGGAGCGCACGCTGGAGGCCTACCGCGCCGTCCTCGCCAGCGCGTAATAGATTGAGCGCGTGAGCGGCGAGGACCTCAGCGCCCAGGTCGAGATGGCGAAGCGCCGCCTCGAGGAGGCGGCTGCCGCGGCCAGCGCCGCCGAGAAGCGGGTTGCCGCCGAGATCGAGACGCTCGAGACGGACCTCGAGAGCGAGCGCGCCAAAGCCTCGGAGGCGCTCGAGCGACTCAAAGCCGCACACGCCGAGGAGCTACGCCGCGAGCGCGAGGCGAAGGACCGGATCGTCGCCGAGGCGGAGAGCCGCCTGGCCGAGATCGAGGCGCAGACCGAGACCACCGAGCAGCGCATCGCCGCGGCCGATAAGCGCGCCGCCGAGGCGGAGGGCGCGATCGCCGACGAGCAAGCGCGCTCGCGCGAGGCCGCCGCCGCCTGGCTGCGCGGTCAGGTCGAGGCGATCCGGCGAGAGGCCGGGCAGCGATAGCTCACAAAGCCGAGTTCGACGTCGCCGTCGTCGGCGGCGGCGCGGCGGGTCTGTGGACGGCGTTGAAAGCGGCCGAGCAGGGCGCGCGCGTCTGCCTCGTCTCGCGCACGCCACTGTCGCAAAGCGCCAGCTACTGGGCCCAGGGCGGGCTGGCGGCGGCGCTCGAGCCGGCCGACTCTCCTGAGCAGCACGCCGCCGACACGCTCGCCGCCGGCCGCGGGCTCTGCCGTCCCTCCGCCGTGCAGACCCTGGTTGAGGAGGCGCCCGCTGCGGTGCAAGAGCTGCGCTCACGCGACGTCGTCTTCGACTTAGACGCCAACGGCGAGCTCGCGCTGGGCCTCGAGGGCGGCCACACCCATCGCCGCATCGTCCACTCCGGCGGCAGCGCCACCGGCCACGAGATCACCTCGAAGCTGGCCGCGATGGTCGCCCGCGAGCAGCGGGTCGAGGTCCGCGAGCGAGCCTCGATGACGGCGCTGTGGAGCGACGGCGAGCGCTGCCACGGCGTGATCACCGAGACCGGGCGGATCACCGCCGCGGCCACGGTCCTGGCGACCGGCGGCGCGGCGGCGCTATGGCGTCGCACCTCGAACCCCTGGGGCGCGATCGGCGCCGGTCCGACGATGGCCTCGGCCGCCGGGGCCGACCTCGCCGACCTCGAGTTCTGCCAGTTCCACCCGACCGCGCTCTACCTCCCTGGCACCCGCTTCGACGGCCTACTGATCACCGAGGCGGTGCGGGGGGAGGGAGCGACGCTGCTCGATGGCGCCGGCGAGCGCTTCACCGACGAGCTCTCGCCGCGCGACGCCGTCACCGCGGCGCTGCTCGACCGCATGGAGGCCGACGACGCCGAGGCGGTCGGCCTTGACCTGCGCCAACTGGACCAGGCTCGCTTCCCCAACGTCTTCGCCTCGCTGCGCGAGGCCGGGCTCGACCCAACCGCCGAGCTGATCCCGGTCGCGCCCGCATCCCATTACACAATGGGCGGCATCGTCGTCGACCTCGAGGGCCGCTCTTCGCTCACGGCCCTCTACGCGGTCGGCGAGTGCTCCTGCACCGGCCTGCACGGCGCCAACCGGCTCGCTTCCAACTCGCTAAGCGAGTGCTTCGTCTTCGGTGCGCGCGCCGCCCGCGTCGCCCTGGAGGAGACCGCCGTCCCGGCACCACCAGAGCCCGGCGATTGGCGCTTCGAGCCACCGAGCGAGGCGACCCGCGATGCGGTCTGGGCCCTCGCCGGGCCGCGCCGCGACCCCGAGCGGCTACGCCAGCTGCAAGCCGACCCGTTCCCCCTCGCCCGTTCGATCGCGACCTGCGCCCTGGCCCGCTGCGAGTCGCGCGGCGGCCACCTGCGCAGCGACTTCGCCACTGTCGACCCGGAGCTCGACGGCATCCACTTCGTGCTCGGCGCCGACGGGGAGCTGCGCCGCGAAAGCTGGCTCTGAGCTAGCTTCGGCACGTGCTGCTCGGTGTTGACGTAGGCGGGACCTTCACCGACGCCGTCCTCTTCGACGGCGAGCGACTGCACACGGCGAAGCTGCCGACCACGCCCGCGGATCAATCGCAAGCGGTAATCGCCGCGGTCGAAGCGGTGATTGAGCTGGCCGGGGCCGGGGCCAGCGAGATCGAGACCTTCGCCCACGGGATGACGGTCGGCACCAATGCCCTGCTGGAGGAACGCGGCGCCCACACCGCCCTGATCGCCACTCGCGGCTTCGCCGACGTGCTCGAGATCGGCCGCCAGGACCGGCCCCAGCTCTACCGGCTCTGCGCGCCGAAGCCGGCGCCGCTGATCGCACCGGAGCTGCGCTTCGAGGCGGAGGAGCGCGTCGGCCCGCAGGGAGTGATCGAGCCGCTCGGCGACGACGAGCCGGGGCGCCTGGTTGAATTCGTACGCAGCAGCGAGGCCGAGGCGGTGGCGATCTGCCTGCTCTTCTCCTACCTCGACCCGAGCCACGAGGAACGCATCGCCGAGCAGCTGCGCAGCGAGCTGCCCGGCGTCCACGTCTCCGCCTCGCACGAGGTGCTGCCCCGCTTCCGCGAGTACGAGCGCTGCTCGACCACCGCGATCGACGCCTATCTCTCGCCCCTGCTCGGTCGCTACCTGGATCGACTGAGCAGGGCCGCGGGCCGCGCTGGCATCCCCGCGCCGCTGGTGATGCAGTCCTCCGGCGGCGTCGCCAGTGCCGGAGAAGCGGCACGGGCCGGCGCCTGGAGCGTGCTCTCCGGCCCGGCCGGCGGCGCGGTCGGGGCCGGCCTGCTCGCCGAGCTCTGCGGCGACGGCAACGCGCTCGGCTTCGACATGGGCGGCACCTCCTGCGACGTCTGCGTGGTCGAGGGAGGCGAGGTGAAGCGGACCGACTCGCGCACGATCGCCGGCCGCGTGATCCAGCTGCCGATGGTCGACGTCCACACCGTCGGCGCCGGCGGCGGCTCGATCGGCTGGCAGGACAGCGGTGGCGCCCTGCGCGTCGGCCCACGCTCGGCCGGGGCCGAGCCGGGACCGGCCTGTTACGGGCGCGGCGGCAGCGAGCCCACGGTCACCGACGCCAACCTCCTGCTCGGCCGGCTCGACGCCGGCTCGAGGCTGGCCGGCGACGTGCGCCTCGACGTCGACGCTGCCACCAACGCGGTCGGAGCACTAGCCAGTTCGCTCGGGCTGAACGAGATCGAGACCGCCGAGGGCATCGTGCGGATCGCCAACCAGGAGATGGTCCGAGCGCTGCGGGTGGTCACGGTCGAGCGCGGCATCGACCCCCGCCACTTCGCCCTGCTCCCTTTCGGCGGCGCCGGGCCGATGCACGCCGCCGCGATCGCCGCCGAGCTCGAGATCGACCGCATCCTCTGCCCGCGCGCCGGCGGCGTGCTCTCGGCGCTAGGCCTCTGCGCCTCGGACCGGCGCCGCGATACGGCTCGCACGGTGATGCTCGCCGGTGAGGACTTCAGCGCCGAACGGGTCGCTGCCGCGGTCGAGGATCTGGCCGTCGGCCTCGCCGGCGACGATGAGGCCAGGCCCGAGGTGACCTACGAGATGCGCTACGCCGGCCAGGCCTTCGAGCTGCCGGTCAGCGGCTCGACCCGTCCCGACCCAGCGGATCTCAAGGAGCGCTTCGCGATCGCGCACGAGCAGCTCTACGGTCATCGCGACCCCGAGGCCGAGGTCGTGCTCGTCCACATCCGCCTGGCGATGATCACCCCTGGGGCGCGACCCCGACCGATCGCGGCCAGCGGAGAGGTCGAGCGTGGCTCGCGCCAGGTCCGCTTCGACGGAGAGTGGCTGGAGACGCCGGTCCTGCGCGGCGAGCCAGGCGCGGGCACAGAGATGGAGGGCCCGGCCATCTTCGAGCTGCCAGAGAGCACACTGGTCATCCCACCGACTTGGACGGCAACGGTCGATGAGCACGGGACGATCCGTGCGGAAGGGGGAGGTGCAACGCGTTGAGCGTCATGTACGCCAACAAAACGTTGCACCTGGGCCCGCGATGGACCCGGTAACGCTGCAGGTGACAATCGGTGGCCTGCGCGCCGCCTGCGATGAGATGGGCGCGGCCCTGATCCGCTCCGCCTACTCGGCCAACATCAAGGAGCGCCACGACTGCTCGACGGCGATCTTCGACCCGAGCGGCGAGCTGGTGATGCAGGCAGAGCACATCCCGGTCCACCTCGGCTCGATGCCGGACGCGGTCGCAGCGGTGATCGACCTCGAGCAGTCGCCCGGGGTCGCGTGGATCCTCAATGACCCCTACCGCGGCGGCACCCACCTGCCCGACATCACCCTGATCTCGCCGGTGTTCATCGAGGACGTGCTGATCGGATTTGCCGCCTGCCGAGCCCACCACGCCGATGTCGGCGGTCCGACCCCGGGCAGCATGCCGGCCAACTCAACCCGCCTGGAGGACGAGGGAGTGGTGATCCCCCCGACCAGGGCCAGCCCGGAAGTCCTGCGCGGTCTCGCCGCCCAGATGCGCTTCCCCCAGCAGCGGCTTGCCGACCTGCGCGCGCAGGAAGCCGCCAACCGGATCGGCGCGCACCGCCTCAGCGAGCTCGCCCAGCGGCACGGTCGCGACCAGCTCAGCACGGCAATGGCGGAGATCCTCGCCTACGCCGAGCGCCGCACCCGGCACGCCCTCGCCGCCCTGCCCGACGGCACCTACTCGGCCGAGGACGTGCTCGAGGACGACTCGGGCGGAAGCGAGTGCGACGTGCGCCTGCGAGTCGAGGCGACGATCAGCGGCGAGGAGCTCGAGCTCGACTTCAGCGGCAGCGCCCCGGAGGTCGCCGGCAACCTCAACTGCCCGCTCTCGGTGACCAAGTCCGCCGCCTTCTTCGCGGTGCGGGCGCTGACCGACCCCGAGGCGCCGCCCTGCGCCGGCGCCTACCGCCCGATCACGGTCAAGGCGCCGCCGGGCTGCCTGCTCAACGCCCGCTTCCCGGCGGCCGTCGTCGCCGGCAACGTCGAGACCTCCAGCCGCGTCGCCGACCTCGTCATCGCCGCGCTCGGCGGCGCCCGGCCGGTGCCCGCGCAGGGCCAGGGGACGATGAACAACCTGACCCTCGCCAACGACGAATTCACCTATTACGAGACGCTCGGCGGCGGCCAGGGCGCCTGCCCCGACGCCGATGGCCCGAGCGCGATCCACGTGGCGATGTCGAACACGCTCAACACCCCGGTCGAGGCGCTGGAGAGCGAGTTCCCCCTGCGCGTCCGCGAGCTCTCGCTGCGTCGCGACAGCGGCGGCGACGGCGAACACCGCGGCGGCGAGGGCATCGTGCGCGAGCTGGAGGCACTGGCGCCAATGCGCTTCTCGCTGATCAGCGAGCGTCGCCGCCACCCCCCGCGCGGCCGCGACGGCGGCGAGGACGGCGCTCCCGGTCGCAACCTCCACAACGGCGAGCCCCTGCCCGGTAAGTGCGAAGGCGATTTGTCGCCCGGTGACCGTCTGAGGATCGAAACGCCGGGCGGCGGCGGCCTCGGCAGTCGGTGAATGTCCTTCTATAGAGAAGGGATGGACGTGATCTTCATCACGCCTATCCCATCTCTGTAGAAGCTCGGCGCAGCCCCTCCCGCGAGGGGCCATGACGCGCCTAAGCCACAAAGGGAGCGAGGCGGTTCACGATGATGTTCAGCGTGTTCCGCATCTCCACGAGCGCTCGCAAGACCTCTCGGCTACGCGCTGGACTCGACTCGGTGAACGCTACGTGGAAGGCGAAGCCAACATCGAGCTGTATTTCCATGCCCTGAGGCCCTGCGGCGGGGAGTGGCCATCGTCCTATTACGTCGCCGTCTTTGAACGGGCCGTTGATGAATTTGACCGGCTTGACGGGAATCTCCCCGCCTTTCTGGGAGACCTTGACGGTGCCCTTGCCAGCGGCGCCGCCGACGACCACGAGGGTCTCGTGCTTATCGGCGTTGGCGAGACCGCGCAGGACCCACAGCGGATGGCCTTTGTAGGCGTTCCCTCGGTGATACGGCTGTTCGTCCTCGATGATGGCCTGCGCCTGAGCGGGCAAGCCGCGGATCGAAAAATAGCCCCCGTTGCGGCTCCAGAGTTGACGGAAGCCTTTGGCGGAAGGGAACACGGGGAACCCGGTGCCCTTGGGGGGACCTCCCGGCCGCTGGGAGGCGATCAGCCAGACGATGTGGTCCAAAGCACTGTTGAGATGATGGGCGACCTCGCTGGCCAGCAGCCCCCATCGGGGATCTGGCGCCTCGCGGATGCTGACGCGCCAGAAATACTCCCCCGCTTGGTCGTCGGCCTCGCTGGCGACGTCATAGGGTTTTCGGTTGAGGAAGGCTTCGATTTCCTTCCCCAGGACGTAGAGGTGGTAGTCCGCTCGCGCGATCTTTGCCCTGATCGGCCATAGGGGGTGGTCTTCGGGACCGGCTAGATAGCTCGATGTGACCCCATCGAAAGAAACCGGCTTGTCCGTTTCTTCTTCGACGAGGAAGTCGTTCACATCCTCTGTCAAGTCACTTGACATATCGTCATTTGTCAAGTAACTTTACACCATGCCACCGGCCAACCGCCACGCACCGAAGCGAGCGAAGTCCTCGCACTCGGATTACTCGGTCACCGAGTTCCTTGCGGAGTTCCCCGATGACGCCGCCTGCCTAGAGCACCTCTGGCGCACCCGCTACTCGCGGGACGGAGAACACGCCCATTGCCCGCGCTGCGACGCTGAGAAGGTCTTCAAGCGCTACGAGACCAAGCAGGGGCGGCAGTCTTGGACCTGCACCGCCTGCGGCCTCCACGTCCATCCCACGGCGGGAACGATCTTCGCCAAGTCCTCGACCTCGCTGAAGCTTTGGTTCCACGCCATGTACTTGATGACGAGCACTCGGTGCGGCATATCTGCCAAGCAGCTAGAGCGGGAGCTTGGAGTCCATTACAAGACCGCCTGGCGCATGTTCAACAAGATTCGCAACGAGCTGATGAAGGACGACGAGAAGCCGCTGAAGGGCAACGTCGAGGTTGACGAGACGGGCGTTCATGGCCGTCCGCGTGGCCCGAGGATGAATCTCAAAGAAGCGGCTCAGTGGCGCCAGCGCCAAATCTCGGTGCTGGGCATGGTCGAGCGCGGCGGGCGCGTCAAGCTGCGCGTGATCACGTCGCGCCGTGGCGAGCCCCTTAGTGGAGCCGTGCGGGCAAACATCAACCCGGACTCGATCATCTTCACCGACGACTGGCGCCCCTATCGGCCTGTCGGCCGCGAATTCGCGGGCCACAACATCATCAACCACTCAGCCGGCCTCTACGTGCGCGGCGACATCCACACGAACACGATTGAGGGGTTCTTCGGCAACTTGAAGACAGGGATGCGCGGCGCTTACAAGGCCGTCTCTCGCAAATGGCTTCAGTCCTACCTAGACGAGTACGCCTGGCGCTACAACCACCGCACGTACGAGCCTCGCTCGATGTTCCATGCCCTGCTTGACGAGGCGGCGCGATGAGCGAGGCCATGATCCTGCGGAGCATCCGAGGCGCGGCCCAGCGTCGAGCAAGTGCAGACGCCGCCAAACGCCAGGCGACCGAAGACCTCCGGGGCTTCTGCCAGCAAGCGCAGAAGGCGGGGGTCTCGATCACCCAGATTGCTTCTCAGGCCGGTCTTTCCCGCCAGGGCGTTTACGACTTGCTGGCGGAGCGACCTTAGCCAGGTTGGCATCGAAGTCGCCTTTGCTCGGGACGAGGATCTCGAGCCCCTTCTCGGTCTTCTGCTTGCGGCGCTTCTCAGCCATTGGCCAAGGCTAGCTCTTGGGCGTGTCATTGCCGGGCCAGTGTTCGACCTCGACCTTGTGATGGACCGTCCCCAGCCCCGGGACCTCTTCCGCGACGAATCGCCCGATCTTCATATCGCCTGGCTTCCACTCGATGCCCTCGAAGAAATCGCCGGGATCAACTTCGAGCGCGGCGGCGAGCTTCGCGACCGTATCCACGCGCGCCAGCCTCAAGCCACGCTCCAATTGGCTGACCTCCGTGCGGTGGACCGATGCGCGCACGGCCGTCTCCTCCTGAGACATAGCCGCCCGCTTGCGGATGCGAGCCAGGTTGTCTCCGAACTGCTGAGCGACGCTCATGGCAGTTCCAGTCGGTTGAGCCGCAGAGCGGCGTCGGTGGCGCTGACTGAGATACCGCTGCACTCAAGTAGGCCAGCGCCGACCAAATCGCGGACGGCGCGCTCTACGGCGTCGCCATGGTCGAACTCAAGCGCCAGCTTGGGGATCGTCAGGGACTTCGGGTGCGCCTCAAGGACGAGGCTGAGAACGGCTCGCTGAACGCTCTCGTCATCGCGCTCTGGGCGCGGACTAGGGTTGGCCTGCATCGGAAGGTTCCGCCTTTCGGTGCCACGGCCCCCGGCTGTTCCACCAGCGCGGGGGTCATTTGTTTGGTCTGAGGCGGAAAAGCTAGGCCGCGAGACGGCTGGAAATCGCTTCTACAGAGATGGGATAGACGTGATCTTCATCACAAATTTTGCAATCGAGCGGCGCTCGTCTAGAATGCGCGATCCGGGCGGGCATCTCACCATGGATTGGGCTCAGGCGCCCCCCTCCCAGTCACTGCTTTAACCACCTTCTTCTAGGTACGACTTCAAATGCCAATCGCTTTCAAGGAATGGGCCGTAACGGTCCGCGCACTCGCCGAGGGCGAGCAGCTGCTGACCCTGCGCAAGGGCGGGATCCGCGAGGAGAACAAGCACTTCGAGCTCGAGCACGAACGCTTCTTCCTCTACCCCACCTTCGATCACCAGCAGAACAACCTGGTGCGGGAGTCGCATCACCCGGAGCTCGGCCGCGCCCTCGAGGAGGGTGTCTGGCCCGACGAGGAACCGCCTGCCCGCGCGCTGCTGCAGGACGGCGGCATCTCCCAGCCCGAGCGGGTACGACTGCGCGCCTGGGCCGAGGTCACTGATCACATCACCGTCACCGACCCGCGGATGGTCGACGGTCTCTCTCCTTACTACGTCTGGACTCCCGACTACGCGGAGAAGCGGCTCAACTGGAAGCGTCGCCATCCCCTGCACGTGCTGCTGCTGCGGGTCCACCGCATTCCCCGCCCGGTCACGGTGCGGGTCCGCGAGGAGTACCACGGCTGCCGCTCCTGGGTCGAGGTCGACCGCGAACTGCCCTTCGAGGGCACTCCGGTAATGGCCGACGAAGAGTTCGACCGCGCTCGCGCCGAGATCCTCGGTGTTTGCGGCGCCGCCGAGCCAGCCCTGGTCTAAGACCGCAGTAGTCTCGCCCCGTTGCCCTGGGTAGAGACCGAATCGCTGAGCTTCACCGCGCGCCACGACAGCGGCGACGCTGCCTTCGCCGAGCGCACGCTGGACCGGATGGAGGAACTGCGGCTGCGGCTCGAGGAGCGCTTCGAGGTGGTTCCCGGAGACATCACGGTGGTCATTCACACCAACCCGGTCTGGCTCTCGCTGGCACATCCCTTCCTGCCCGCCGCGCGCTGGTCCGCCGCCCCCGCCGGCCGTCGCTACCTCGCCGGCTGGCCGATGTCGACCGAGCTGCACGTGCTCAACGACCCGCACATGGAGCGCCGCGCCGGCGGTGAAGACTCGCGCGAGGCCCTGCGCGGCACTGCCGAGCGGCTCTACGCGCAGCTGGTCATCGCCGCCAACAACCCGGAGCTTCCGCCCTCGTGGACGCCGCGCCGCTTTGTCCGTTACCTGCGCTGGGCCTGGCTGGTCGAAGGCGGCGCCCAGTACTTCTCGCGCCAGGTCGGCTTCTACCGCCCGGCGGTAATCCGCCGCCTGCGCGAGAGCGCCCGGCCCTCTTTCCCCCCTCCCGTCGCGACGCGGTGATCCTCGGCGGCACGATCTTCGACCTGCTCGAAATGGAACGCGGCTCGGAGGCCTGCGAGCGACTCGCTCTGAAACTCCTCCCGGGCGGCGCGGTGCCGACGATCGAGGCTGCCTTCGAAGCCCGCTTCCGCGAGATCGAGGACGCCTGGCGCGGTTACCTGCGGGAAATCGCCCGCCCCAACACGGGCTAGCTCGCGTCCGCTCCCGGCGAGCTCTCGCCAGGAGTGTTCTTCAGCACTTCGCGCGCTAGCTCGGCGGCCTCCTCGGGGACGAGGATCTGGCGCGGCCCGGCGGCGAGGAACTCCGGGTTGTCGATGGTCCGCTGGACCATGCTCGGAATGCCGTGCTCGCCGAGCAGCCCCTGGATCATCTCGGCCTCCATCTGCTGCTGGGCGTAGGCGACCTTGACCAGGCGGCCGCTATTCGACGATGAGCTCGGCATCAGCGATCGTTAGGTCTTTGAGCCAGTAGCCCTTGACCTCAGGGGCGTCTTCATCCTGCAGCGAGACGATCAGGTAGATCGCGTCGGGCCAGTTGACCGCCTGGTTGACGTCGGTCTGCGAGGGATAGGCGGCGCTCTTGGTGTGCGAGTGGTAGATCGCCAGCATCTCCTTGCCCTCGTCTTCGATCGCCTTCAGGGCGTTGTACTGGCCCTGCGGGTCCATCTCGAAACGCAGCGGGCTGGCAGCCGAGTTGACGACGGGGATCACCACGCTCGCCTCGCCCTCGGCACCGCCGACCATTCCGCAGCACTCGTTGGGCAGGTCCTCGCGCGCGTGGGCGACCATCTCGTCGATCAGGGACTGGGCAATCCGCATCACCCGGCGAGGCTAGCGGAGATCAGCCGCGACACTCTTCAACGCCCGCCAGGCAGGCTTCGGCCTACCGCTGGTATCGAAGAGGCCGGCGTACTCGCAGAAGACACAGTGGGGATCGGCCGCCGACATGTCACGCCAGGCGTACCAATCGACACCGGCGATGTGCCAGCGAGCGCGGTCGCGAAGCAGCAACCCGTAGGCCCGTCGCAAGAACGACCCCTGCCCCTTGATGCCCCAGTTGAAGGCGGTCGGCAGCGGGCTGTCCGAGGCGACGCCGAGCTCGCTGACCAGCAGCGGCTTGCTGCCATCGCCGGCCGCCGCCATCACCTGCCGGGCCTTGCGGACCTGGTAGGCCATGCCACCGACGGTGGAGGAGTACGGATGCACCGCGGCAATGTCGAAGCTGCGGCGAACCCCCGGCACTTCGTAGAGCTTGCGCAGGAAGGTCCAGGGGAGCATGCCGCCCTCGACCGGCGCCAGTCCGGCCGCCACCACCTGGGCGCCGGAGTCCGCCGCGCGGATCGTCCGCGCCGAGGCTCGGAGCAGGTGCGCGTAGCCGCTCGCCGAGGGCCGCGGGCGCCAGAAGAGGAGGAAGTTGGGCTCGTTCCAGATCTGCCACTGGCGGATCGGCAGCCGCGGCGAGCCGCTGGTCCAAAGCGAACCTCGGGACCCGTAGCGGAGGACCAGGGCGCGCAGAAAGCCACTCCACGCCGACAGTCCGGCGGCGCTCAGTGGTGGCCGGGCTGGGTTGGCCGAGAGCCAGTCCGGCGTTCCGTAGACGAAGGGAAGCACACGCACGCCGGAATTCGCCGCGGCGGAGACGGTCGCGTCAAGCGCGGCGAAATCGAACTCGCCCGCCCGCGGCTCGACCCGCGCCCAGTTGATCGGGATCCGCAGCGTGCCGACGACACCGTGCATCCGTTCGAAATCGCTGCTAGCCAGCGGCCCCTGCGGAACGACGCCGAAGAAGCCCCGCGGCACCGCCGGCCGGGCCACGGCCGGCGGTGCGCTCGCCGGCAGCAACAGAAGGCTGCCGGCGAGGAGGGCTGCCAGAGCAATCCGGCGCACCTGCGCCTCCTACTGGTGCAGCTGGTTGTGTCCCGCCCCGCCGACGAGCACGTCGCGGCCCTTGCCGCCGATCAGGCGGTCATTGCCGCGGCCGCCGCAGATCAGGTCATTGCCGCCCTTGCCCAGGATCCGATCATTGCCGGCCAAGCCGACGATCACATCGCGGTGCGACGTGCCGACCAGTTTCTCGCCGTGGCGAGTGCCGACGATCGTCGCCCGCTGACCCTTGCAGCGCGAGCCGCTGGTGCCACCGAGGAAGCGGACCAGGAGCGCCGTCGGCGATTCACAGGTGCGGATGCACTGTCCGGCCGCGGTCAGGGCAACGAGGCTGCGACCGCCCTGCAGGCCGACGGCAACCGTCCGGCTGGCCGCCAACGAGTCCAGGTGAATCAGTGAGCCGCCAGCGAAAGTCGGGTCCCGATGACCGTTGGGCAACAGGCGGAGGACGGCGAATCGCCTCGCACCAAAGCCAGGCCCGCGACTGGTCCCCTGCGGAGCGCTGCCGGCAATCAGCAGCCTGCCGGCGCGATCGACCTCGGCGCCGCCGACTTCGAGAAAGCTGCGCCGCAGGTAGGAAATTCCGCGATGACCGTATTTCGGTTCGAGCGTCCCGTTGGGCCGCAGCTTCATCACGAAGGCGTCACCGTGGCTGCTCCGCCCCGAGCCGACGACGAAGATGCCGCCTTTGGGCAGGACGATCAGGGCGCCGACGCCGGCGCGGTCGGTGACGTCGTCGATGAAACTCTCACCTTGGCGACCGAATTCGGGGTCGAAGACGCCGCTTTCGTCAATGCGGGCCAGGTGGACGGCGCGGCCGTCCGTACCGCAGCAGCGGGGGCCGGCGATAACCGTCTTGGTGCCGCTGAGCGCCATCCCTCCCAAGCCGGAGCCGAGGCTGGTGATCAGCGGGTTGCCGTCGCGAAAGGTCGGATCGGGAGCGCCCTGCGCCGTGTAGCGGGCGACGAGCACTGCGCCTCCGCCGTAGCCCGACTGCGGCTCGGCGCCGACGATGATCCGGCCATCCGCCTGGATCGCCAGGCGGACCCGGTCGACCGGGGCGCTGAGGTGGATTTTGGCGACGCCGGCTTTGCCGAAGCTGAGGTCCGGGGATCCGCTGGAGGTGAGCTTGGCGAGGACGAGATCGCCTTCGTCGGTAGAGCCGACGATCACGCCGCCGTCCGGGCCTACCGCGACCGAGCCGTTCGAGCTGGGGTGAAAGCCACTTTTCGAGCTGAGCACGGCGCTTACGCCAGCCGCCCCAAACGAGCTGTCAAGCAGGCCACCCGGGGTGTACCGGCTGACCAGCTGTTCGCCGCCACAGGGTGAAAGCGAGCAGCGCAGCGCCGAGCGCAGGACGTAAATTTCGCCACCCGGGGCAACCGTCATGTCCTCGGGTGAGACGTAGACGCCCTGTTCACTCTGAACGCGAGCGACGCCTTCCTGACCGAAGGTGCGGTCGACGTCCGCCGGCGCGGCGCCGGCGGTACTCACCGCGCTCACAAAGAGACAGCAGCCCAGCAAAAACACCCGCACGATCCGTGACGACATAAAGAACATCTCCCCTTGCTCGAGTTCGATTGACCTGACTGGCCGCAGAAACACGAGGGCTCGGGCGAGTTGCGGTCTAGCCGCGAAGTGTGACTACCACCAAACGGTGGAATCCAGGTTTTCGATCTCCTCGATCGGCTTGGTGTACACGCCGGAGGAGAGGTACTTCCAGCCGTCATCGGGGATCAGGAAGACGACGTTGCCGCTGTCGAGCTCGCCGGCGATGCGAGCGGCGATGCGGGCGATCGCGCCGGAGGAGACACCGGCGAAGACGCCCTCCTCGTGGAGCAGCTTGCGCGTCCAGACGATCGCGTCGCGGTTGGAGACCATGATCTTGCGGTCGAGCAGGGTGATGTCGATGATCGGCGGGATGAAGCCGTCATCGAGCGAGCGCAGGCCGTCGACCAGCTCGCCCTGCATCGGCTCGGCAGCGACGATCAAAGTGTCGGGGTTCTCCTCCTTGAGCCGGCGGCCGTTGCCCATCAGGGTGCCGCCGGTGCCGAGGCCGCCGACGAAGGCTGTCACCTCGTCGAGCTCTTCGAGGATCTCGACCGCGGTGCCGTAGTAGTGGGCGTTGGGATTGGCCTCGTTGCCGTACTGGTAAGGCATGTAGTACTGCGAGTCCTGAGCCATCTCCAGCGCCACCTCGACCGCGCCGTTGGAGCCCTTGGGCCCCTCGGAGTAGACGATCTCCGCCCCGTACATGGTCAGCAGCTGGGCGCGCTCGGCGGTGACGTTGTCGGGCATCACCACCTTCAGCTTGTAGCCCTTGCGGCTGCAGATCATCGCCAGAGCGATGCCGGTGTTGCCCGAAGTCGGCTCGAGGATCGTCTGGCCGGGTTCGATCGCGCCCTCGGCCTCGGCCGCCTCGATCATCGACTTGGCGACGCGGTCCTTTACCGAGCCGGTCGGGTTGTGCCCCTCGAGCTTGGCGTAGATGCGGACGTCGGGATTGGGACTGAGGCGGGGAAGCTCGACCAAGGGCGTGTTGCCGATCGACTCGACAATGTTGCCGAAGCGTCCTCCGCAGGGTCGATTGAGAAGTTCAGACATGGCCGGGTCTCCCTTACTTCAGAAAGTATAGCGTCGGGCGTTCAGCCCGTGGGAGATTTACGCAGGTTTTTTCAACCGCCGGCCATGGCCGGCAGGATGACGACGGTGTCGCCGTCCTTGACCGCGGTGCCGAGGCCGTCCAAGACCCGGACGTCCTCGTCGTTGAGGTAGACGTTGACGTAGCGGTTGAGGTCGCCGTCCTCGCCAAAAAGCTGCTCCTCGGTGCCGGGGTGCTCGGCGGTGAGCGCGCGCAGGACCTCGCCGACGTCGGAGCCGGCGGCCTCGACCTCGGGCTGCCCGCCGGTCTGGGGGCGCAGCACAGGAGGTATGCGAACGGTCGCCATGAGGGCGGTGATCCTAGCCTAGGAGGCCAGCGTCTGGCGGTCGCCGCCGGCGCCGGCGCAGAAGGCGTCGTAGTCGGGGAACTTCCCCATCTCCGACTCCGGGATCTCCTCGGCCCCCTCGCCGCAGATCGGGCAGTCGGGGTCGCGGCGGACCTTCAGCTCGGTGAAGCGGGTCCCCAACGCGTCGTAGAGCAGCAGGCGCCCGATCAGCGGTTCGCCTTTGCCGAGGATCAGCTTGATCACCTCGTTGGCCTGCAGGGTGCCCATCGTCCCCGCCATCACCCCGAGCACCCCGTTGGCAGAGCAGCTCGGCGCCAGCTCGGCCGGCGGCGGGGTCGGGTAGAGGCAGCGGTAGCAGGGGCCCTCAAAGGGGGCAAAGGTCGAGATCTGGCCGTCGAAGCCGAGGATCGAGGCGGAGACGACCGGCTTGCGCAGCCGCACCGAGGCGTCGTTCAGCAGGTAACGGGTGGGGAAGTTGTCGGCGCCGTCGACGATGATGTCGTAGTCGGAGATCACGTCGAGGATGTTGCTCGCGTCGAGCCGGCCGTTGTGCTCGACGACCTTGACGTCAGGGTTCAGCCCTTCGATGAAGATGCGGGCCGACGCGGTCTTCGCCATGCCGATCCGTTCGGTGTTGTGGATCACCTGGCGCTGCAGGTTGGAGGCGTCGACCACGTCGTCATCGACGAGCCCGATCGTGCCGATCCCGGCCGCGGCGAGGTAGAGCGCGGTCGGCGCGCCGAGCCCGCCGGCGCCGAGCAGCAGCACCTTGGCGCCCAGCATCTTCAGCTGGCCGTCGACCCCGACCTCGGGCAGCAGCGTATGACGCGAGTAGCGGTCGCGCTGCTCGGCGGTCATGCCGGAGGCGGAGACGACCGGCAACCCCTGCTCCTGCCAGGCGAGGATGCCGCCGGCCATCGAGGCGACGTCGGTGTAGCCAAGCGCTTCCATCTGCTCGGCCGCCTTGTAGGAGCGGTTGCCGCTGCGGCAGTAAATGATCGTGCGGGCCGACTTGTCGGGCGCCGCGGCAGCGATCTCGTCGCGCAGTAGGAGCGGCGGAACCAACTTGCCGTTCTCGAGGTGGACCTCCTGGTACTCATGGGGCTCGCGCGTGTCGATCAGGACAACGCCGCCGCCCTCGATCTCCTGCTGCGCCTCAAAGGGCTCGATCTCCTCGACTGGGGCTTTCACCTGCGTATCCGCACCGTTCGCCACTGACAATCTCCTAAATCCTGATCGGCTTTTACTTCAAAAAGTATAGCGGGGTACTCACGCCGCGATTTTCTTGCTTTTTGCCGGTCCCAGATAGGGAATCAAGAGACACTCGACCAGGGCCGCTTCGATCTCGGGGAGCTGCTCGATTCGACCCCCTTCGACGTGGCGCGAGACCACCGAGAGAGCGCCACCTAGAAGCAGCGACTCCAGATCGGCGGGGAGCTCGGGTCGCTGCGGGCGACCGAGTCTGAGGATCTCGGCAAGCCGGGCTAGGCTCGCCTGTTGAAGCTGGCGAGCGGCGGAGCCGGCCTGCAGCGCCTCGATCGCTATCAGGTGGGCAAGCGGCGGATTGGCGGCGAGCATCCGCAGGGCCTCGCCGACGCCGATGCGAACGCGGGCTGGCCAGGCCTCGCTCGCGACCGCCGCCTCCACCCCATCACAAAGCCACCCGGCACCGAGCTCGTAGGCCTCCAGGAAGCACTCTTCCTTGCCGGCGAACTGGCTGTAGAAAGCGGACCGAGAGACGCCAGCCTCGGTGATGATCTGGCCGATCGTCGTCTCCGCGTAGCCGTGGCGCGGCAGCACCCGCAACAGGCCGGCGACTATGCGCAAGCGCTGGTTGCGGGCCACGAAGGAGCGCGGCAAGCCGTGACGACCGGGCGGTAGCTGGCCGAGCGCGAGCTTGTCCGGCAGCTCGACGAAGCCGGCCGGATCAAAGCGCGGCGGCTCGTCGCTCATCCGTGATGCGCAAGGCCGCCAGCGACGGGGCAAGCAGGTACTGGAGCAGCGGGTCGTGCAGCTCGGGCAGCCGCTCGGCTTCACCGGCAAGGATGCGACCGGAGAGGTGCGAGGCGAGGCCACCGGCAAGCATGCGGGCCGTCTCCTCGGAGATCGCTCCCTCTCCCCCCTCCGGCGGGTGCAGGACCTCCGCCAAGCGCTCCAGCGAGCGCTCGTGCTCGAGACGGGCGGGGCGGGCGGCAGCCAGGGACTCGACGAAGATCAGGTGGGCCAAGGCAGGGTCGGCGGCGATAAAAGCAAGGCCGGCACTCAGCCCAGTGGAGAGCTGATTGGCCCAGCCCCGCTCGCTCCGCACCGCCTCCCCCACCGCATCCGCGAGTCGCTCGACCCCGTCCTCATAAGCAGCGGCAAAACAGAGCTCCTTGCTCTCGAAGCGCTCGTAGAAGGTCGCCCGAGAGACGCCGGAGAGTTCGATGATGTCGGTGACCTTGGTGTCCTCGTAGCCGTGGTAAGCGAGCGCCGTGGCGAAGCCGTTGAAGATGCGCGCCCGCTGGTTGGCGACCACCTCGTCCCGTGAGAGCCCGGAGCGTGGGCGGATCTTCTCCACCTTCGGCGGCGAGAGATCGGGGCGTCGGCGCGACCCCCGCGAGCTTCGGGTTGAACCGCTGATCTCTCGCTCTGCATCCATATCCATACCGACTCAGTTCTCAAGCGAATACGAGTCGAAATACAAACACGTCAGTTCGCGTTTGTCAAGATACGCACGTGGTTTTTATGAGAGAGGAACTCGCCCGCATGTCCCTTAAGTCGGCCACAGCAGGCGATCTGAAGCCCCTCACTGCCCCAAAACCCCAAACCCAGCCGTCCCGAACACTTCCCCCGCCCCAAAGACGGCCTTCCCCCCCGCAAAGGCTTCATTGAACGTCTGCGCGGTAGAGGCCTCAAGGGTCAAGGCAGCCCCAGAGACGCTGATGCTCCGCGTCTTCGGATCAGAGGCAACAGCGCCCACGCCGATGTCAAAGACCCCAACCCGACCCAGCTTCCCCGGAAAGGCAGGAGTCGGCTCAACGTCCACTTCGGCACTCGTGCTCTTGGCAGCGAGGTCGAGCCAGTATTCCTTGTGGAAGACCTGACCTGCGCCGAGTTGCAGCAGTTCGATCGCACCTCCCAAGCGCAGGGTCCCTTCTGAGGCATCAGGGGAGATCTGTCCCCCAGTGGCGATCGGGAACTTGAGGAGAGGCCCTGGTTGAAGTTCGGCAGGGCTGATCGGGTTGAGCGAGACGAAGAGCGCTTTCAGCTTCGCCAGGAAGGCGGGGTCGGGAATGATCGTGGCCTGACCTTGGGGCAGGATCGCCACCCTCTGGGGAGTGGTGGAGCTAGATAGGGCTCCCAAGGACATCCCTTCTTTGAAGAGCTTGCCGGTGCGGAGCTTCTTGTTCAGCCTCGTAGCCACCTTCTGGGTAAGCAAGAGGGTCTTTGCCTTGAAGCTCTGGCCGAAGCCTTCTCTTGCTGAGATCAGCTTCCTGGTCGTGGCCAGCTTTAGCTGGCTTCCTCCCACCTTGGCGAAGAGCGGGGTCTTCTTTGCCTTCAGCTCGATATCTCGCAGGGGGACCTTGCGCTTGCCCACTGAGAAGACAAGGGAGCCTTCGTGGGTCACTTCGCCCTTACCGGTGGTGGGATCCTCCTTGCCTCCTTCGACTGGCAGGGTCAAGGTCTGACCCTTGAGCTTGGCCGGGGGCTGGGCGGAGAGCTTGATGCCTTCTCTCTTCATGGTCGAGAGGAAGCCCTTGTCGAAGGAGAGCTTGGTGGTGCCACCTCCGATCGGGTCATAGGCGGCTTGGCAAAGAGAAGGGATGAGCAGCAAAGACAAGGTCGCAAGGATCACCGCTGCTTTGAAGTGCCTCATCTGCCTTCCTTCCTCTCGTTTCATTCAGACACCGCGCAGGCCTTTTCCACCTTGGCGCTAAGGGAGAGCCCTTCGGCGAAGCGGAAGGAGGCAAGGGCGAGGGGGAAGACCGCTCGCTTGGCTCCCTTCAGGGCTGGGCAGCCGGAGTTGAAGTAGCTCAGCTGTTGGCCCTTGTAGGTGTATTTGCGCTTCAGGGTGAGCTTGATCCGATCGACGTAGCCCCAGTCCCCTAGAGCGTGGGGGAAGGAGGCACTCAGCTCTGTTCCATAGGCGCCCTTGGAGATGTGTTTGATCGCGAAGGGGATGACGAAGGAGCTGAAGAAGGGGTTGGCGGTGAAGATGTGGACGAAGAGGACCGGGGATCCCTTCTGGGCGCCGTTGAAGATCAAAAGGCGCCCGTGGGTTCCATAGGCGCCTTGGTCGGGGAGCACGATGTGGGCCCAAAACTGACCGGAGCCAACTACTGCATCACCGCAGTTCTGTAGGGCTCTTTCGGTTGAGGCGGGTTGCAGCTGGGAGAGGCGGCACTTCGGTAGGCCCTTTGATTGCAAGAGGCCGTGTTTGTTGACCTCCACCGTCATCTGCTGCAGCTGGGCGGGGATGCCGCCGTGGGGGGCCTGCAGGTGGCCGGAGACGAAGACGGCTATTGGGGCTGTTCCTGTGCGGGGGAGCTTGTAGGGCTGGACTTGGGATAGGACCGTTATGCGCAGGTTGCCTTCTTGGATGACCGTTGCTTTGGCCAGGGAGGCGCAGGCCAAGAGGCCCACCGCGGTGGCTGCCCAGGCGAGTCTTCTCTTGCTCACCTAGCCCTGCTCTTGTGCTTTGCCTTGCCCTTGCCCTTCTTTGCCTTGCCGGCGCAGTTGACCTTGAGCGCCGGCTTGGTGTCATAGCTCTTGCCGTTTTGGCCGGTGAAGTTGGCTTCGGCCTTGTGGGTGCCCTTGCAGAGGTTGGTCGAGTTGACAAACAGGCCCTTGGAGCCGCCCTTCATTTCCAAGACGAAGGAGCTGACCGGGGCGTCTGGGGCTGCTTCGAAGGTGTTGCGTAGGCGTCCTTTGACCGAGTCGACGTGGCCGACTAGGTCAAAGTCGACCTGGGAGTTGTGCAGGGCGACGACTAGGTCGGGGAGCTGGTGTTCGGAGGAGCGCAGGAAGACGGGGCCGGTTAGCGCTTCTCCGAGGATCGGGGTTAGCGCCCTGGCCTTGCCGTAGATCGAGCCTGCGGGGCACTGGGTGCCGTTGCCCGCTCCTGCTTTGAACTGGACTTTGGTGCAGATCGTGTTGAAGTGGGCGTTCTCGATGAACTCTGACTTGGGCAGGGTCACTTCAGCCCTTGCGATCCCTGCTTCGCCGATGCCGTTCATTGCCAGTCGTGCGCTGAAGGCGGGATGGGCGCCTCTCCTTGTTCCGCCCTTCAGTCTTAGACCTAGCTTCGGGGCGAAGGGCAGGGCGGCGCAGTCGGCTGCTTGGTAGGGGGTGGAGACCGTTATCGGGCGGTCATCGGCTTCGGAGCCGAAGTCAAGGCCTGAGCCCAAGACCGTTGAGGCAGTCGAGGTCCTCGAGCAATCGGTTGGGTTGAGGGTGAAGTTGGGCTTATCGACGTAGGCGCGGATGTCCCTTAGGTGGACCGGGATGCCCTTGATGATGTGGGGGATCGGGTCTGAGCCTGTGGCGTCGATGAAGGCTTCTGCTGTCTCTGGGTCGATCTTCAGGGCCTCTCTGATCACCACGGTGCCGATGTCAAAGGGACCGACGATGCCTGAGGTGATCGCCACGATCGAGAGGTTGGAGCCGTGGTAGGGGCCGGCGAGGTAGATCTTGCCGGGGGCGTATGCCAAGCCCGAGCCGACTCCGCCTCCGACCAGGGTGTGGCCTACTTCTGAGGCCTTGGGGCAACTTGGGCTTGCCAGCTCTTCGGCTCCGCCGTGGGGGCCGGTCCTTGCTGTCGCTGCGGCGATCTGGGCGTTTGAGCAATACGGCACTCCTGCCAGCTTTGCGGTGATCCCTGGGGGGAGCTTGATCGAGAAGTGGGTGATCTCCTGTTCTGAGTCAGTTCTGGACAACCTGACGTTGAAAGGAGAGAACCTGCCGGCGGCGTTGTTGATCGAGCCCGCTATCAACCCTGGCTTGAAGGGCGGCAGGCCGCCTGAGGGGCAGGGCTGGTTTTCGGGGCCCGAAATGATCGAGAAGGCGGATGTGGTGTGGACGGGGGCGCCGCCGCTCCAGGGGTAGAGGGTGGCTTCGGCATCAAAGGTTCCGCATTTGGACGGGCTCGCCAGAGGCGATCTGGCTCCCTCGCGGAAGTGCAGCTTGAAGTGGCTGAAGGGCAGCTGGGGCATGTCTTCTGCAACCGTGGTCAACCTGCCTGTCACCGGGTCCGGTTCGACCTTCAGGGGCTGCACCACCTTGATCCCCAGGGTCGGGTTCTTGATCACGACATAGAGAGTGATCAGGTTGTGGAAGGGATTTTCGTAGGGGGTCGCTTGGTAGAGGGAGCCGTTGACATTTTCGTTGAGCAATGGCGTTTCGACTTCGACCGTGCCGATCTTGGAAGCGTTGGGGCAACCTGCTCCTGCTTCGGAGCTCGCAGTCTCCCTTTCGAGGTCAGCTTCAGAGCAGACCGCAAGCCCTTCGGCGATCGAGGGGTTGATCGTGAAGCCTTCGGGCAGGGTGACTTCGGTCTTGCGGATGTCGGACTGGGCTAGACCTTCAGGGTTGGTAAGGCCCTCATCGTGGACATCAAGGCTGAAGTCAAGGCCGGTGGGACTACTTGCAGCTTTGGTCGTGGGGACGGCCGCTATGGACGGCTTGAAGCCAAGTCGATCACATCCAGTGAAGCCGAGAGGGTTGGGTGGCTCTCCATCGTCATGAGTCTCCACTATCGTCCTGGCGAATACTTCGGGGGCTTCCCAGGAGTTCGCTTCAAAAGACGTACTCAGCGGCCCTCTGCAAGCCCTGGGCAAGGTTAGAAACGGGACTTCAGAAGCCGTGCTGGAACAGCGTTCCCCGGTCGTTGGCACCCTCGGTTCAGATTCAAACCCTACACGTATACAATTCCCGCGTTCGGCATCGTGAATAGAACTTGCTGGATTACCCCAGACCCTCAACTTAGAGCTGAATATCGGCAAAGGCTGCGGGGTATTTCGAAGCGAAGCAATTACATTATAAGGAGGATCCTGGTTGAGGGTGAATTCAACTGCCATTGGAACCTCGTAAGCGATGAATCCTAGCTTTTGGATCACACCTGGCGGGGGCGCCAAGTTATAAACCGGAGCGGTAAGAAATCCGGGAACAGTGTTCGCGCCCTCCGATAGTCGCAGCGTGATAAAACCTACAGCCGAACTGTTAGGGCAGTGAGGCAACTTTGTTTCTTGGTCGATATTTATGAACTCTGCGCTGGGACAGACTGGGACTGCATTTGGCTCGCCAACGAGACCGGGCGGCAATTGCACCGTAATGTCCTTTAGCAAGCCGTCGGGCGATTCTCCATAGTGGGGATCCACCTTAGAAACGAAATCAAGAGTGTTGTCTATAGCAAACGGATGACTGCCTGCCTGCGATGCCACGGTTGAATCCGAGTTTGTCGAAGTCAAATCGACCCGGTTGAATCCGAATTCCGCGAACGCCATAGAAGCCGTCAATGCCGCCAAAACGAGCATGAAGGCCAAACCACCCGCCAGATTTCCCAAATAACGCTTCATTGACCTATCCCCCTCTGGCGATTGACGCTCTTTTGTTGGCGTCCCTTTTTGGTGTGCCTTTTCCTCTTCTTCACCTTGTGCTTTTTCTTCCTGTCCTTCTTGGTCAAGACATTCCCGGCACCCTCGAACGAAGAGCTGGCCGGCGTCGGATCATTAGGAGGAGCCAGCGGTCCCTGACACGCTTCACCTTCACATGCAGCCTGTCTTTCAGTGGGCTGCGGAAACCCGCCGCCCACGCGGGCATCGTAGATATCCACTAGCCCTGGGTCTTGACGCACCAGGCTTGAAGCGGTCGTAAAGAAGACATCAGTGCCGTCCGGGCTGGCGTCGATGAATTCGGAGTCGTTAGAGCTTTCCCCCGACGAGATCAAGCTCAGGCAGCCGCGGTTCAAGCGACTGAAAGCGGACGAAGCTTCAGTGCAGTCTCCCGAACCGGAAGCCTCCCACTCATAGACATCGGCCTTACCATTGGTGTCCGTCGGCAGCAGGCCTTCATAGCTATCGAAGAAGACCCGATCGCCGTTTTCCGTCACCACGCGGGAGCCGTACAATTCAGTCGCATATCGCGGGATTGCTGCCGCCGCCCACTTTCCCATCGGCAGGGCCTCCACCTCAACCTGCCGGCCAACCGGGCGCTGCCCCGTCGGATTGCAAGACACGCAATGCAATTCTCCTTCGCCATCGTTTGCAGTCGCGTCATAGGCAAAGACCTCTTCGTCTGCATGACCGTTTTTTTGGTCAATGTTGCGGTAACCCGTTAGCTCCCCACTAGACATAAACACAATGTGCCTACCGTCGGGACTTAGACGAGACGTTCTTATGTAGATTTCTTCCGCTACTGACGAGGGGCTACCTTCAACATCGGCATTTGCCAACGTAGCTACAAAGTGGAAGTGATCTGGATCGTCCAATGTTGAATCAAACAGGTAGAGATTCGGGGCTCCAGCCCGTGGGGTCTGCTCTTCAGCGTTGGCTCCGCCAATCAGTACTTCGTTAGAAACGAATGCGACCCGATCCAAGCTTTCGCTGGCACCCATGATGCGTACTTGAGATGCGATATGGGTAGACGCTTCCGTCCCTAGTTTGAATTCGTAGAGTTCCTTGCCATCTGCAGCGCCATGCGTGTAAAGCACGCGGGAACCATCGGGGTTCGCACTAACGAACTGCGCGCTGGAGGCGACCTCTATCGTGCAAGCTTTAGAAGGTTCGACGCATTGTCCGTCGACCACGCTGCTTTGGTCTTGGTTCGCATTCAACCGTAGGTACAAATTCGATTCGTCGGTCCAGTAGACTCGCGTTCCATCTGAGGAAATTACGTGAACGATGGAACCAGTGCGAATTGCACTCGTTCCGGGAGATCCCGCCGCCGAGTTAGAAGTGCTCGTTTCTCCATTTGGCAAAACGCTGACGAGATGGAGATCGCCACCACATGACTCATAAAGCTGGCGATTACTTCCGCCGTTCAGCCCTTCTCCGGGTTCGCCGGGGTTCGCATCCGGAGTCAACTGATCGAAGGCGTAGAACACGGCACACCTGCCACCTTCGGAGATTCCCTGTACCTCCGGGAAATAGACCGAGGGTTCAAGATTGGGAGGCCTAGATGTAGTCAACGCTTCATACGAAGTGCCACCACAATTGTGGCGAACGTATAGATTCGCAAAACCTTCTACCGCACTTGAAGTGAGAGGAGGATCGGTGTCATGCCTGACAACTGCCTCGCAGAGATCCGGCGTAAAGACCCGAAAACCAATATCCAGCCTTTGGCCGATCGCCAGGGAACTCAATCCCTGAGGCGGTGTAATGGCGTCGTTTTGCCATCCGCCTGCATTTCTGCTTGCTAGGTATTGAGAAACGTAGGGAACTCCTTCGGTATCTCCGAAGCCCTGCGAGGTCGTGTAGGTCAACTTTTCGCCGCTTGTAGCTGCTTGGTCGAGAGCTGCCGGATCACTGTTGAGGTTGATCAACGAGACTATGTCTGTGTTGTTTTTACTGATTGGCGAAACCATCTCGTAGGCTCGGCAGTCGGCCAAACCCGCGGAAGGACCAACACGAAACTGCTGATTGGAGCATTCCCTATTAGAGCCAGACGGTGCGCTAGTCACAAAGGTCGAATCGGAACCCGTGATAACGCCAAAAGCATTACTGGCAACTATTCGCCAGTGATACACGGTGCTCGGTGTCAGGCCGCTCAATAGCTTTGTGAACAGCTGGTTTTCACCACTACCGGTAGCTTCAGTTTCGCTTGTGGTGTTGCCGTAGGACGAATCGACGCCGTATTCGATTTTGAACTTAGAGCTCACATTTTCCGAATTGAGCTGCAGCTTAATTTCAGCTTCAGTCGCCCCCACCCTTGCCGCCCATTGGTCAAGGACCCTGGGTGCGGGCAATGAGAAGGTTTGATCTGGACTGCTTTCACTGCCGTTGGCATTGACCCCGACGACTCGAAAGTGATAAGTCTCTCCGAAGCTCAGGCCAGTTAGGCCAGCTGCAACCGCATGATCACTGGAGTCGGTTGGCACTTCCCCGTTGCAGGGAATCGACGTTCCATAGGCGGCCGTTGGACCGTATTCGAATTTGCATTCGGTGACGGCAACTGCGTCGGGATTAATTGTCGCATTCAGGGTCGCAGTAGAGCCCGTCAAGTTGGTGGCGGGTCCAGCGCTCACGCTTGGCACCGTGACCGCTGGCCCGAAGACCTCAATATCTTTGCCCTCTCGATCGGCTACGTAGACAAGACCGGTCGTCGCGTCGATTGCGAGCCGTTGAGTGGACGCAAGGACTCCGAAACCAAATTCGGTCTTGGGATCAAGTGATTGGGTGTCGAGCTCAGCTACGTGATTTTCCAACGCCACGTATAGGGAGTTGGCGTCAGCGTCAACGGCAATACCGGTGCTCCCCCCCTGGATGACCTGTGAAAAGTTTTCGTCTTCGATTTCACCTGAGCTGTTGGCAGCGTACTTATAAACTGTGCCGCTACCGTAGCCTTGGACGAACAAATTTCCCTCGTTGTCTACGGCGACCGAGCTGGGATGCCCTACGGAATCTTCTGTTTTAATTCGCGTCAGTTGATTCCCCGATGGGTTGAACTCCAAGACTGAGCCTGATGTTCCCGATCCATAGTCGGCGACAAACACGTTGCCACTCTGGTCGACCGCTACTCCTAGCGGTTCGTTGAATGCCGGGCCGGAGCTTGGAATGAGCTGCCCATCTTCTTCATAGGATTCGGTCGTACTGTTGAGCACATATTTCCTGACTTCGCTATGCGCAACATCGGCGACATACAGAGTTCCCTTGCTAGGGCTCGCTGAATTATCTACCGCCACCCCACTGGGTTCACCTCCGAACGCGAATCCAGATAGCTCATATGGAGATGCGATCTGACTTGGAAGGTCACCTTGTGATCCGAATATGTCGACGGTGTTGGAGCCCGTTCCGTCGTTTAGGAAGACATTGTGATTTTCTTGATCAACCGCGATCCCAGACGGACTCTGGATCGCGATTCCCGTCTGCGAGCCATCGATCGGTGAAAAGTCGAGCAGCTGATGTGTCGTAAGTGCGGAGGCTGGGCTGGCAATCACAAAGCAGATCGCTAGGACCGATAGTGCCAGCGCGCTGGTCACACGCCAGTCCGAGGATGCCTTTTTCACGTAGCC
>CAWCJW010000043.1:0-38992 GCA_963795765.1 uncultured Solirubrobacterales bacterium | reverse complement strand
CAAGCGGCTGCTCGGCGGTGAAGCCGCGGTCATGCCGACAGGCGGGCGCGCCGCCGAGGAATCGGCCGCGATCGCTCAGGCAACGGCGCCGACCCCGCCCGTCTACACCTCGGGGGCCTAGCCGATGGCCAGCGCAACGACATTCGAGTTTCGGGCGATGGACCTGGCCGGGGCCACCTCGGCCGGCGAGGTCGTCGCCGAATCCAAGGCCTCGGTCACCGAGCAACTGCGCCAGCGCGGCCTGATCGTTCTCGATGTCAGCGAGAAGTCCAATCCGCTGAAGATCGAGGACATCTTTAAGAAATGGCAGGGCGTCGACATGCGCGAACTGGCGATTTTCTCGCGCCAGTTCGCCACCCTGATCGCCTCGGGGATGCCGATGCTGCGCACCCTGCACACGCTCGAGGAGCAGACCCAGGACGAGCAGATCAAGGAAGCGGTCGCGGGCGTGCGCGCCGACGTCGAGGCCGGCAGCACGCTGGAGCAGGCGATGGACCGTCATCCCAAGGTCTTCGACCGCCTCTTCCGCGCCATGGTCCGCTCCGGCGAGCAGTCGGGTCGTCTCGACGAGGCGATGGACCGGATCGCCTTCCAGGTCGAGAAGGCCGACGGGCTTAGACGCCAGGTCAAATCGGCGATGATGTACCCGACACTGGTCTTCGGCTTTGCGACCGTCGTGCTGATCGCGATTGTCGCCTTCGTCATTCCCGTCTTCGCGAAAATCTTCGAAGAACTGGCCGAAGAACATCCCGAAGAAGCCGCGAGTCTGCCGGCGCCGACTCAGCTCTGTGTGGGTGCCTCCAACGCGCTCACCAGCTACTGGTTCGTGATCATTCCCGCTATTGCCCTGGCCTTCTTCGTCTTCTTCAAATGGAAGAAGACCGAAAAGGGAAACGATCTCTGGGATCGCTTCAAGCTGCGCCTGCCGGCGAAGATCGGCGACGTGATCCAGAAGGTGGCATTGGCGCGTTGGTCACGCACCTTCGCCGGTGCCGTCTCCTCGGGCGTGCCGATGCTGCAGGCGATCAAGCTCACAGGCGATACCGCGGGCAACACCGTGGTGGAGAAAGCGATGGACGACGTCTACGCCTCAGTCAAGAGCGGCGGCTCGCTCTCCGGCCCGATCGAGGAGAACCCGATCTTCCCGCCGATGGTCGGCCACATGATCGCGGTCGGCGAGGAGACCGGCCAGCTCGAGCACATGCTGGGCAAGATCGCCGACTTCTACGAGACCGAGGTCGATGCCAAGGTGAAGGCCCTGACGGCCCTGATCGAGCCGATCATGATTGTCTTTGTTGGCGGCATGGTCGGCTTCATCGTGATCTCGATGTACCTGCCGATGTTCAGCATCTACGAACACATTCGCTGACTCGCGAGTACATCGGGACGCGGTTTACGGGTTATCTCGTGCTTTCGCTCCAAACCTGACTTTTCGCCCGAGGAAGCCCTAGTTTCGGGGATAAAGGGATCTGGCGGGTGGTCGATTAGGGGGGTACATATCTGCCAGTGCCTCGGTGCACAAGGCAAACCCGCTGCGAGGTGGGGGCGCAAAGCCAACGGGGCTCCGAAGAGGAGCCGGCCGGGCTACCACCGGGGTCGACAGACACCACGTGGCTGAGACGCGACGGGGCTCTGGCTAAACCAATTAGGACATAGGAGACACACCTAATGTTTATCCAGAATCTCCGGGCCAAGATTGGCGCCCGGCTCAACGGCGACAGCGAGGCCGGCTTCACGCTGATCGAGCTCCTCGTCGTCATGCTGATCCTCGGCATCCTCGCCGCGATCGCGCTGCCCGCATTCTTCAACCAGAAGGAAAAGGCCGGCGACGCCAAGGCGAAGGAGAATGCCCACACGGCACAGGTCGCGACTGAGACTTACGCGACTGAAAACGGTGGTCAGTACACCGGTGTCACGATGGCAAAGCTGCACGCAATCGAGCCGACCCTTCCCTCCGCGGCTCCGGCCAAAGCGGGAGAAGAAGGGATCGCCGTCACCACCTCGGCTGGCAACAAGTACGAAATCGAATCCACTTCCTCCAACGGGCACACCTTCAAGATCGTAAATAACGAAGGTACCCTGACTTACCCCTGCACGCCTGAAGGTAAAGGTGGCTGCCCGACGGGGACGAGTGGTTGGCAGAACGGCTGACCCTCTGATCCAGACGCTTAGCTATGCCTAAGCCACTGATCATCGTTTGCGAAAGGCGGGCCAATATGGCCCGCCTTTCGCCGTTGCTTCTAGGGCTTTTCGCTTTGATCGCTTTCACAATAAATGTGACAGCAGCCCGTGCCGAACAGCCCAAAGAACTGACGCTGAGCGGCACCAACCCCCACTCCAGCCCGACTGAACCGGTCAACTCGACCACGCCACGCGTTCGCGGCAGCGACGAAGGAATAGGCAAATCGGTGGTCCGCTTCGGGTCTCTGGCCCCCATCGCGGCGGCCAGCAGTCCAACCAACATCGTGAAGATATTCACCGATCCTGAATGCAACACAGCGCCGGTCGCAACGGGCACGTACAAAGAACTTAACGGGGAAGGCATCCTGGTCACCGTCGAACCCGACTCGGAAACTACCTTCTACGCAAACCAGGCTGAAGAAGGCGAACTAGGAAGCCCCTCGCCCTGCACTAAAAAAGGCGTCACCTACTATGAGAGCTCGACCGCTACCCCGCCGAGCGAACCTCCACCCGCGGGTGGAGGCACTCCTCCGACTGAGGAACGCCCGGCATCTGGCGGCTCACCCAACGCACCAGTTCCACCACGGCTGCACACGGTTCCGGGAGGGCGCGCTAACGACAACGCACCGAGTATCGTGGGTGCCGCTCCAGGTTCCTCTCAGGTCAAGGTCTTCGACAACTCCGGTTGCGCCGGGGCTCCCGTCGCCACTGTCTCGTCATCCGGGCTCTCGGCCGGCGTCGTCGTTCACGTTGTGGACAACTCGGTAACCGACTTCGCGGCGATCTCCTCTGCCAATGGCAAGCAGTCCCTCTGCTCTGCCCCCGCCACCTACATCGAGGACTCGACGCCGCCCCACGTCCGCATCACGATGGGCCCCGGCGTCAAGACCCGGCGCCACAAGGCCGTCTTCCGCTTTGCGGACATCGGCGAAGAACCGACTGGCACCAGCTTCCGCTGCCGCGTCAATCACGACAAGTGGAAGGCCTGCCACTCTCCCTTCAAGCTCAAGCACCTCCGCCTCCGCCGCTACGTGCTCAGCATCAGCGCCATCGATGAGGTCGGCAATACCGAAGCCAGGCCCGTCAAGCGTGGCTTCAAGGTCATCCACTAGCTCGGGTAGAAATCCCGGCGGATGGTTGCCGTTGCCCTAATTGCGTTTCTCGCCGGGCTCGCGGTGGGCAGCTTCGCGACAGCGGCGGCCCACCGAGTCCCGCGGGGGATCTCAGTCGTCTTCGCGCGCTCGCAGTGCCCTGCCTGCGGGACTCAAATAGCCGCCTACGACAACGTCCCGGTCTTCTCGTGGCTGTTGCTGCGGGGTCGAGCGCGTTGCTGCGGCACGCGGATATCACCTCGTTACCCGCTCACCGAGCTTGCCGTTGGGGCAGTCTACGTCGCCACGGTACTCGTGTATCGCCACGATGTAGCAGAGGCCATCATCGGGCTCGTCTTCGTCGCGATGCTGGCGATAGTCACGCTCACCGATCTCGAGCGGCGGATCATCCCCAACAAAGTCCTTATCGCCGGGGCGATCCTCTGCCTCGTGATCGCGGTTCCAACCGATCTAGCAGGCGTACCCGAGCGACTGGTCGCGGCAGCCGCTGCCGGAGGTCTCTTCTTCCTCGTCGCTCTCGCCTACCCGTCCGGGATGGGGCTCGGCGACGTCAAGCTGGCGGCGACGATGGGACTCTTCCTCGGCAGCGCCGTCGCCCCGGCGGTTCTCGTCGGGCTGCTCGCAGGCAGTCTCGTCGGCCTCGCCCTCATTGCTCGTCACGGCACCGGCGCCCGCAAGATGGCGATCCCGTTTGGGCCCTTCTTGGCCTTCGGGGGTGTTGTCGGCCTGCTTGTCGGCAACCAGCTAATTGACCTGTACCTTGGCTGACTTGCTGAATAGTGGCTGGAGTCCGAGCCGAGCAACCTCCCGGAAGGAGCGGTTCTGCGCCTGAACGACTGGGCGGAGCCGGCGACATGGATGCTGGGGCTGGCAGCCGGCCTCATCGGGGGTTCCTTCTAGTCGTTTCGCCATAACCGCATAGTCAGTTGGGCGGCTCTCTGCCCCCGGTGCTGGGCCTGGCCTGGCTGGCCCTTGGTGTCATGGCGGCAAGCGGCAGACGCGCCGGCGTGGTCGTGGGGAAGACGGCATCGTCGTTCGGACGCGGTCTCGCCAGTTGAGCTACCGATGGGCGGAGCTTCGCGGTTTCGATCTTCAGCCCATCGCTGACCCGACCTTCCGCTCTGCATCCATCTTCGGGATGCACGGGACATTCGCGCTAGAGGGTTCGCGTCCAAATCCGCGACGGAACGTCGGCGAGCCGAAGCAATGGTCGCTGAGTTGATCAGCGTGCATCGCTCGGGCAGCTTGTGCCTACTTCGCCGAACCCGGTGCGATAGCTACTTGGAGACTGCGGTTGGCGATGGGCCGAGGAGGCCGCGATCGAGCCGTTGTTCCTGTTCCTTGCCCTTGCTGCTCTTCTGCTTCTTCGACTTACCTAGTGGGGCGGTGTTGAGCTTGTCCGTTTCGGTCAGGCTGACTTTGATCAGCTCTATCCGGTAGGTGCGGCTGTCGGCACCGTAGACGACGGTCTCGGGAATTTCGGGTTGGAGCACGATCAGCTGGCAGGCTTCGGAGCCGACGGTGCAGGTGGCGTCGCCGAAGAGGCCCGTGACCTTGTCGGAGACGAGCATCACGGCGTTCTTTTCGTCCTTGGTCACGCCGACGAAGGTGAGGGCGGGAACGCTGCGGCTTGGCAGCATCGTCATCTCGGGGAGGTTGTGGCGCACGCTCGCTTCGGGCTTGTCTTTGCCTGAGGACACTGGAGTCACGCGCATGTCGATCGTCCATGAGTAGTACTTGAGCTGCCCGCCGCTGGGTGGTTCGCCGTCGCCCCCAGGGGCTGGAGCCGGCTGCCCTCCTTCGCTGCCAGAAGAAATTTCTTCGGGTTCACCGCCGATCGTGACTTCTTCCACGCTGGTCGGCCCTTCTGCTTGGCTTTCCCCAGGGACGCTGCTGCCCTGTGGTGTGAAGGGGTTCCTGGCGGTTCGATTGCCCAGACGGCGGTGGTATTCACGCAGGCCCGGAGCGGCTTCGGCGACGACAAGGCTAGAGGTCGGGGTCACCGTGCTCGGAGTCGCGATCGCGGTGCCAGTTTCTTCTGCTTCGGATTCCGAGGACTGGCTGAGCACGATTGGGAGGGCGACGAGTGCGATCAGGAGAATCGCAACCAGCGGCAGCAGGTGGCGCTCCCTCAGGTCGTAATAGATATCGAGGAGAAAGTCCGGGACTTTCAGGTCCGGAAGTTTGAGCTCGGGTCCCTTTTTCAGCATGCTTACCCGGCCCCCACGGTTTCGGTGGGATTGGAAGGACCTTCGGTCGTGGTGGAAGCGGCCTCAGAGGCACCGGCCCCCGTTGTCACCGGAGCGGGTGACGACGGCGTAGCACCGGCCGTCAGCCCCTGTTCGGGCGGGGTGACGTACGTGGTCACGGCGAAGTTCGCGTCGAGTCGGTGCGATTCTTCTTCTCCGGTTTCCGTGCTGAGGGAAAAGCCGTTGATCGTCACCAGGCGGCCGTCGACGGCAACGTTCTGGCCGCCCGAATGGATAAGCGAGTCGACTCCCTTGATGAAGTTGGCGATTTGGAAGAAGTTGCCGCTGAAGGTGAGGGTGTACGGCATCACGCCCAGCCCGGCCTGCCCGATCTTTGCGCCAAGCGGCAAGAGCGATGCCGCGGCCTCGGTGGGCGGTACTGTCGCGGCGGCGGGCACCGACCCGGGTGCCGCTGCGGCGGCGGGTGAGCTTTCCGCCGGCGCCGCCGCAGCGGTGGACGTTTCACCTGATCCTTCGAGCTGGATGTTGTTGAAGCTGACCTTTGCCTTGTCGGCGATGCTGCTCAGCTCGACCAGCAGCGAGGAAGTTTCGTCGCCCGCGGGAGCCGCTTGGCCGAGAGTGACGAGATGGCGATAGTCGGCCGGAAACTCACGCTTGGCTGCTGCCGCCTCAACGGCCTTGGCCTGGGCTTCGCCGAGGGCCACCCGCAACTGTCCGGCTTCGGCCGAGAGTTCGTTCGCTTCTTCGCGCTTGGGCGAGAGGGCCAGAACCCAGAAGGCGATTGCCAGCGCGGCGACGGCGAGGATTGCCACTATCAGCCGGTTGGAGGTTTTCATTCTTCGCCGCCGGATTCGGATGAGGCGGCGGCAACGGCCGGTTCGCCGGGGGGAGCTATCGCTTCGCCTTCTTCTTCGGTGACGGGCGCTGCGTCGAAGGCGATGACGAGCTGAAACTGGGCGACGGGCGATTCGGATTCGCAAGTCGTCGAGCCCGAGCCCGAGCCGCTGCCCGTGCTGCTCATCGTTGAGGTTTGGATGCCGACCCGGGTCACCCCGTCGATCTCCTTCAGCGCCTGGATGAATCGGGCGACTGAGCTTTGGTCGGTGGCGCACCCCATGAGTTCGAGCGCGGGGCCGGGGATCGTGGTGCGCAGGGCAACGCCACCCGCGCCGTCGACCGAGACGCTGGGGTTGGCCGTGCCGGCCAGAGTTGTCAGCCAAACGTCGCTCGGCAGGACCAAGGCGAGTTCGCGCATAACCCGCTGCCAGTCGAAGCGACTGTCGGCGAGGCTGGTGATGGTTGTGGCTCGTTGTTCGCTGACGCTGTGAAACTGGGTGTAGGCATCGAGCGCCTGGGCACGCGCTTCGACTGCCGATGTTTCGCTTTTGAGCTGGGCTATTTCAGCTTTGCTTTCGGAAATCTGGTTGCCGGTGACGGCGAGCACGGTGACTCCGATCACGGCCGCGGCGAGGGCGCCGACGATCACGTAGGCGAGCGGGCCACCCCGCATCGGCCGCCGCTCTCCGGAGCGCTCCTCGGGCGGGATCAGGTTGACGGGGCGCAAGGGCTCAGCGCTCCAGGGCAAGGCCGAAGGGCAGGGTGAGGCGTGCCGCGGTGGCCGGATCGAGACCGTCGAGTGCGGTGGGGCGTCCGGTTGAGATCGGCAGCCCGAGCACCGGTTCCATCTGGCCGGCCAGGCCTGGAATGACGCTGCCGGGGCCGCAGACGACGACGCGCTCGACCGGCACGGCAGCTTCCTGCGCGGCATAGAAGTCGAGGGAGAGGCGCAGCTCATCGAGTAGCGCCGTCGCGCCGTTCTCCAACGCACTGCGTGCGTGCCCCACCGTGTCCGGATCCCCGTCGATCTCGGCCACCGGGCGCTCGAGTCCGACGTGGTCGAGCCACTGCTGTGCGTGCTCTTGGCTCAGGCCCGTGCTGCCGGCGAAGCCAGAAACGATGTCCCCAAGGCCGGCGGGGGAGACGCGGGTGAAGAGGCAGGCGCGGCCTTTGGCCACGGCGAGGTTGGTTGCGTCGCCGATGTTGCAGTAGAGGACCGCAGGAGTGGCCACTTCCGCTCCCGGCTCGGCGGGCACGGCCAATTCGCCCAGAGCGCGGATCATGCCGAAGGCGGAGAGATCGACGCCGACGGGTTCGAGGCCAGCATCGCGCAGCGGTTTTAGCGAGGCGGCAACCATGTCGCGGCGGGCGGCGACGACGATCACGTCGACCTGCGGCGCCGCGCCATCGACTGCAGCGACACCGCCCACGACCCGATGGTCGATCACCGCCTGGTCCAGGGGCATCGCGATCTGCTCCTGGGCGGCGAAGCGCACCGCCGCGTCGAGCTCGTTGGGGTTCTCGATCGCCGGCAGGCGGAGGGTGCGCACGACCACGCGCTGGTTGGCGATCCCGAGGCGCACGCGCTTGCCCAGCTTGTTCTGGGCGAAGAGCTCACGAATTGCCTCGGTAACGCTCTCTGGGCCCACCACCTCGCCGTCATGGAAAGACTCGGGTGGCAGTGCCGCGGTGGCGACTGCGCTTACGCTCACGGCGCCGTTGCTACGCACTTCCGCGGCGCCGATGCTGCCGGCCTCGATCTCGAGGCCGACCAGGGAGGACTCCTTGGCTTTCCCTCGCTTGAGGGAAGGAAGTGATGGCATCGACAGCGAGGGCGCTGACGGAAGCGATGGAGCTGTGAGCGTGGGCATCTTCATGAGAGGGGGGGCAAGGCCCCATTCCCCCATGCATCGGCCAAACGGCCACGGAACCTTTGCCCTGGCCTACTTAGAATTCGAACTTGCAGTCGCCTATTCGAGCGTCTCGCGGCCGATGACCCAGGCGGTTTTTTCCGGCGCGATGAAGCTCGGCGGCTCGATGTACTTGAGGCGGCTGTCGTAGTTGTAGCTCTTCAAATAGCCATTGCCGCCGGTGGTGCCGACGACACCGCGATACTTCTGCGCGATCGCCCCGTTGACGGTCAGGGTGCCCAGTTCGGAACCGCAGCTGTAGTTGTCGACGATGAAAGAGTGGGAGATAGCCAGGATCGCGGCATCGATCGTCTCGTTCAGAATTGATCCAGTGCCGTTTTTGCATTCATAGACTTTTTTTTCTTCGATGACTTCGCCTTTGGAGTTTTTGATTTTTTCGATTTTGTAAGGCTCTGGGTGGTAGATGCGCACGAAGTTATTGGCGACGAGGCCCAGAACACCTTCGCCTTTGAACGGCATTTTGGTTTCGCACGATTCCAAGCAAAGGCCCCCGGTGACGATGATGTCGTTGTAGGTGCCGATCGTCAGCTGTCCCGTATATGTACCTTCGACGTAGGCGTTGCCACATTCCGAATTGAGAGCCGTGATTTCGTAAGAGGTGTTGAAGGGTGAGTATTCTTTCGAGCAGGAAGGGCCGCTTTCGACGTAGACGACGCCATTGGCTGGAATGGACCCGCTGTATTGCACCCCGGTCGGACTTTTGCAGCTATTCGCTTCCGTATAAGTCATCACCGTCATTGATTTGCCGCTGAGGCAGATCCGTACCTGGCCTTTGTATTTCGCACCCGCGATGCCTGCCAGTTCTTCGTTGGTCGGGGGAGGTGTGAGCACCGCTGAGTTGGCGGTCAGCGTGCCTTTGAAGTTTTTCGAGGAGCCTTCGCAGCTCGAGCCAGAGTTGGTGATGTCCCCGGCCGAGAACCAACCCGGCGGGGGCCCGCTGACCTCGACCGGGTCTGCCGCCGAGCCCCCGAGCGTGGGGCTGCCGCAGATGGCGAAGGCGTCGTTGGTGTGCATCGGGCCGTTGATGAAATCTCCGGTTTTAAAGGAGATCACGTCACACCACTTGTTGTTTGCTATTTCAACCAGGTAGCGACCGTTCCTCATGGTCTTGCTGCACTGTTTTTCCGCTGCTTCGATCAGTGTTTTGGTGCCGTAGGTGACAGGATCAGATGTCTCCAGCTGGGTGAAGTAGACGTAGTCGAGGAAACTGGCCGGCTTGAAGGTGGCGATGAGCGAGACATGGGATCCGTTGGCGTAGCCGTTGGAGCGAATGCGAAAGGTCCCCTTGAGCGGGTCTTTCGACTGCAGCATGCTTTCGGTCGCGTGGCTCGTCTGGCATTGCGTGTAGGTCGACTGCGTAGTCGAGGGCAGCAGTTCGACCGCGTATTCGGCTCCGGTCGATCCGGGAACGGTGAGCCGGTTTTTGGTCGAACCCTGCAGGTTGACCGCCCCGGGTTCGGCCATGCTTGCGCAGCCGGTCCAGTAGCTGTTGTTGCCGTGCAGGTGGTAGGCGTAATCGTCAATGCCGGCCTTCGCCGCCTCGTAGGCCTGCTTTTGCTGCAGATCGCGAGTCGTCAGATGGGTGTCGCCGCTGACCGCGCTCACCGCGACCAGCACCAGCGCGGCCATCAGCGCCAGTCCGATCACGGTCATGATCATCGTGAAGCCCTCCTCGCTTTTGGCAAGCCTTACGCGCATGGCTTGGCCGGCGATCCTTCATTGAAGGATGGCGGTGTGAGTCGCAGCGTGGCGGCATCTCGCACTGTCGCACTGGAGCCGGAGTTTTTCACCACAGTTGCTTTTTCAGGTTCCGCCGTCAGCGCCGCCTGAACCTCCACCGTCAGTTCGGATTCGATTTCGCTGAGTGGCGTTGTCTGCGGGGTCGTGGCGAGGGTGCCGCCGGCGTAGCGGTAGTAGCTGAAGATCGAGCTGCTCGGCGAGACGGGCGCGACTTTGGTCAGCAGCGTTTTGGTGCTGACAGGTGTTTTTTCGTTGAAAGTCCAGTTCGGGGCGACCCCGCTGAGGTATGCGAAGTCCGATTGTTGAAGCGTGCCGCTGCTGTAGGTGACGACGCTGAGCACCGGCGTCGGCTGCACTTCGGAGCCGGTCTGGTGCACGAACTTCAGCTTGTTGCCTTCGCTTTCTTTTTTGACCGGAGCGATTTCGGGGCTGACGCAGGCCGAGTGCAGCTCCTGCATCAGCTTCACCAGGGCGATGCGAGCGCGCTGGGTCGCTTCGACCCTGGCTGTGACCCTGGCGGTGCCGTGCACCGTCGTCATGATCACCATCGTCAACGCCGAGATGATCACCAGCCCGGCCATCAGCGCGACCATCAACTCGACCAACGTCGTGCCGCGCTCGTCCCTCAGTGGCCCTGGGCTGCTCATGGGCATGACTTGGGCGAGCTACCGCTTTCCGAGCCAGAGCCGGAGAGGTTGAGGGTCTTGGTGACGGTCGAGGTGAAGCTTTTCACCGATATGCCTGGTTCGCGCAGGCGGTGGTAGTTACCCGAGTAGAAGGCGGCTGCGCAGACTTTGTACTTGCCGTACGGGAGGCCATATTCTGGCGCCCCCGTGCTCGAGCTGCTCTGGTGGCCGGCGCTTTCGCTGATGTATTTGCGTTCGACCGGTTCGCTGCAGGTTTCGTCGGTGATCGTGATCGTCGCTCCACCCAGAGAAGCGGTGCCGTTCTTCACGCTCAGTTCGAGTACCGGGACCTTCAGGTGCAGCGGCGAGGTCGCGACTTCACCTGATTTGAACGTGTACGTGGCGATTCCCGTGGTGGTTTCGGGGTTGTTGCCAGAGCAGCTGCCGGCCCAGATGCTGTCTCCGCTCGCGAAGGGGTAGATCGGGCTTGCCGTAAAGCGGAGTTCACGGACTTTGGTCGGCGACCAGTACGCTCCCGACCCGCTCGTGTTCTGCATGTAGACGGAATCGAGCTTGGCCGGTTTGTATTCGTTGCTGCTGCCGACCCGGTATTCGAATTCGACCGGAATCGAGGCCCCGTAGTCGTACTGGAGAGCGAGGGTGCTCGTGGTTCCTTCGCTCACGCCGGCTTCGACCGCGTGGGGGGGCTTGCCATCGGTGCCAACCAGGTTGGTGCCGCTGGGCGTGACTTCGTAGTTGCCCGCGGGCAGGTCGGTGAAGTTGGCGCAGCCGCTGGAGTCCGTCGTTCCACTGAATGTGCCGGGGCCAGTTCCTTTAAGTCCGAGACCGGCGAGCGCGATGTTGCCAACCCTCTTCGCCGTGATCAGGAGCGTGCCGTGTTTGGGGTCCAGCGAGCCGTTCGAGGGCGAGACGATGCTCTGCACGGTGACCGGTTGGTGGCCGCTCCAGCTGACGGTTGAGGTGATCTGCACGTAGTCGGCAGAAGTCTGCCCGCTGGTGCAACTGGCCGGCTGGCGCGTCGAGTTGTTGATGAAAGCGCCTTCGGATTTGACTGTGAAGACGGTGCCGTTGAGCGTGTATTTGTGTTCGCTGAGCGAGGGGTTTTCCACCGAGATCCGGTTGAGCGTCGAGAGGCGGAGCGAGCGTAGGCGCGCCTGATCTTCTTGTGCCAGCGAGTACGCCTCGGCGTGCTGGCGCTCGGCGGCGGCGGAGCGAGTCGTTGCCTGCAGCAGCGAGAGGATCCCTGCCGCCGCGATGGCGAGGATCAGCGCGCTGACGAGCACCTCGATCAGCGCGAATCCGTCTTCGCCATGCAGCGGCTTGCGCCCGGGTGGCGTCATGCAGGGTCCATCGGTCGTGCGTGGGCTTCGCTTTAACCAGGCGACCTGCGGAGACGGCCTTGCAGTGCGGATCAGCCAAAACTTCAGTAAGTGAAGCTATGTCGCTACACTTGCTGAAGCGAGGTAATCGCCACAAACCGCCTCGTTTTGATCATGAGTGCTGCTTCCAACTCCCAATGTCCCGTCTGCCGCACGGCCGAAGTGGTCTGTGGCAAGTGGACCCTCCTCGTCATTCGCGACCTGGCCGAAGGCTCTAGTCGTTTTTGCGAGCTGGAGCGCTCGTTGGAGGGGATCAGCCCGCGCACGCTCTCCTTGCGCCTGCGGGCGCTGGAAGAGGAGGGGATCGTTGAGCGCCACACCTTCCCCGAGGTTCCGCCGCGGGTCGAGTACGCGCTGACCGAGAAGGGCGAGGCGCTGGTGCCCTTGGTTGAGGACATGCGTCGCTACGGCACTCGCTGGCTCTTTGAAGACGCATCGGCCGAGGCCGAGCGCGCCCCAGCCACCGCTTAGTTACTTCCTGCAAGGCAGCGTGCAGGCGCAGGAGCGCCAGGCACGGGGGGGAAGCGAGGGCCGTGCGCGATCGCCTGCTCAACGAGTCGCTGACCCGCCTTGCCTCCGAGGCGGCGATAAAGCTCAGCGCCCTTGTCGCCGGTGGCGACCAGATCCCTTATGACGTCGATGCCGAGAGCGGCGACGACTCGCTCTTCTATAGCTACCGGCCGCTGACTTCCCTCTATGTACGTGAGCGCGAAAGCGAGCTGCGCCAGCTGGACGCCTTCGCGTCGGCCCGCGACACCGTCGCTGCCGCCGGCATCGCCACCGCTTATCTGGAGGCTCGCGGCGAGCAGGTCCCCGGTGACCCCGGCGAGCGGGCGGCACAGATGCTCGCCGTCTTCCTCGCCTCGCTCTGGGACGGCTGCACCGAACTTTCCCTCGACCACGATCGCCTGCGCAACGCGCTCACCGTGCTCGAGGCCGAGACCCGCAGCGCCGAGGAGGCCGAGGTGCTGATTGCGCCCCTGGTCGGGCTGCGGATGCCGCTGCCGCGCCTGCAGCTCACCAACGGAATTCAGATCGTCCGCGCCGACTCGATCGAGGCACCAATCGAGGCGATGCGCAGCGAGGGCATGGGCCGCGCCGCCTGGCAGCCCCAGTTCCTCGCCGTCGTCGAGCAGGAAGAGGGCGCCGAGAGTGCCCAGGTGGCCCTGGCCCAGCTCGGCGAGTTGGTCAGCGTCATGCACCTCTTCAAGGCCGGCAGCGTCGGCCTCGGCCCCTACGCCTTTGCCCCCACCGGCGAGGATCGCTGGGCCCGCCTCGCCACCGGCGCCCCCGCGACTCGCTCTGGCTCCTACGAGCTGAGCGAGGAGGAGGCGATTCAACTTGCCGAGTTCGCCGCCACGCTGGAGGCCCGCCCCGATCCCGATGGCGCCCTCGCCTGGGCCGTCGGTCGCTTCGAGCTCGGCTGCGGACGCGGCTCAGCGCTCGAGGGCCTCAGTGACCACCTGCTGGCGCTGCGTGCGGTGCTCGACGGCCACGGCCCGGTCGGCGCCTCGCTGCCGATGCGCGCCTCGGCCCTGATCGCCGATGAGAGCTTTGACCGGATCGAGGCCCGCGAGCGGGTCGAGAGCGCCCTCGAGCTGGAGCGGGCGCTGATGAACGGCACACCTTCGATTCCTGGCCTGGCGATTGCCGGCTGGATCGAGGAAGGCGTGCGCCGCATCCTGCGCGAAACCGCCCTTGGCGAGCTCAGTGCCGACCTCAACACGGCGGCCGACGAGAGCCTGATCGCCAGCGGCCTCGGCGGCGGCGATGCCGAGATCGCCGTGGCGGAAGACATTGCCGAGCCGCAGGAGATCGAGGTCCCCGACGAGATCGTCGTTCCCGATGAGATCCCCGCCGCGGAGGAAATCGCGGTCTCGCGGCAGACCCCGCGCGTCGAGGAGACCCCCATTCACAACTTCGAGCCGCCAGAGGAGGAGTACGAGATGAGCCAGGAGACCCGCATCCTTCGAGCCGATTCCGGACGAGGGAGAGATTCGCATTACCGCTACGCCCTGGCTCGAGGAGGTCGACGCGCCCGAGCACAGCACCCTCGACTTCCCCGCGATCGAGGGCGACGTCCAGCACCGCGAACGGATCGACACCCCGCGCGTTCGGCACCTATTCCCGGTGCCCGAGGACGCCGACTGGGAGGTCCGCGAGTTGAAGTACAGCCATTACGATCGCCGCAACGCCGGCTAAGCGCGACCGGCCGCTATCTCGATTCGCTCCTCGCTCGAGGCAAACAGGTAGCGGTTGATCTCGGCCAGGCCGGCGAGGTCATGCACGTCCTCGTCGAGATAGGGGACGCGAATCACCCCTTGGGCTCGCAGCTCCTTGGCCAGCCGCTCGATGTTGCGGGCGTCGCGTTCGGCCAGCGCCTGGTAATCGGCGAAGTTGTCGGCGACCCGCTGGGCCAGCTCCTCGTTGCCGAGCTTCTCCGCGAGTGAGGTCTCCAGGTCCCCATCGCTGCCGGGCAGCTGCTCGGCCGGGTAGTGGACCTTGTTGACGATCACGCCGCCGAAGGGCAGTTTCGCCTCGACCAGTTTGCGGTGGAAGTAGACCGCCTCGTCGACCGGCTCACCCTGTGGGCCACAGACGACGAGGAAGCAGGTGTGGGGATCGCCGAGCAGGCTGTTGACTCGCTTCGCCCGCGCTTGGAAGCCGTCGACCATGCCGCTGAAGGCGTTGAAGAACTCGGCGAGGTCGGCGAGCAGGTCGAAGCCGACGATGCCCTTGAGGACCGAGAGCGCCACCGAGGCGCCGCGGCCGGCGACCTTGGCGGCGAGGCCGGTGGGCTTCATGAAGACCCGCAGCGAGCGGCCCTCGATGAACTGGGTCAGCCGTTTCGGCGCGTCGAGGAAGTCGAGCGCGTTGCGGCTCGGCGGGGTGTCGAGGACAAGCAGGTCGAAGCGGCCCTCGCTGTGCAGCTCAAACAGCTTCTCCATCGCCATGTACTCCTGCGAGCCGGCGAGGGCGCTGGAGATCTGCTGGTAGATGCGGTTGTTGAGGACACGGTCGCGCGCCTCCTCGTCCGGCGCCTGGCGGGCGACCAGCTCGTCGAAGGTGGCCTTGGCGTCGAGCATCATCGCCCAGAGCTCGCCCTCGAGCTCGATTCCCTGTTGCTCGAACAGCGCCGGGTCGACCTGCTTGGCCTCGTTGCCGAGCTCCTTCAGGCCGAGCGAGTCGGCGAGGCGCTTGGCCGGGTCGATCGTCAGCACGCAGACCTTGAGACCGCGCGCCGCCATCCCGGTCGCGATCGCCGCCGAGGTCGTCGTCTTGCCGACGCCGCCGGAACCGGCGCAGATGCAGATGTCCTTGCCGTCGAGGATGTCGCCGACCGCCGGCATCAGCCCAGCCTCTTCGCCAGCTGCCGGGCGCCCTCGATGCCGAGATCCGGTTCGAAGAGGAAGGGCAGCGTCTTGACCGGCGCCTCGACCCGCCGCCGCAGGCGGGCCAGCTGAGCGCGCTGGGAGCGGGCCCGGTTGTGCTCAGAGAGCCCGGCCCGCGCCGCTGCCCGAAGGCCGTCGTCGCTTTCCCCGGCGAGTCCGGCTAGTTGCTCGGCCTCGGTATTGGAGAAGCGCTCCGGATAGAGGCCGTTCATATAGACGCGGTCGACGGCGACGCCGACGTCGTCGAGCAGGTCGCGCTCCAGCGTCGCCGACTCGTTGACCGGCATCTCCTCGGGCAGGGCGACGATCGCCACCCCGGTGTGCTCCTGGTCGGTGATCAGGCGGTCGAGCTGCTGTGCCTGTGAGTGAATCGGCCCGACCCGGGCGATCGCGGCGAAGGTGCGCGGCGTCTGCAGGAAGCCGATGCCGTGGCCGGTGGCGGGGGCGTCGACGATCACCAGGTCGTACTTGCGCCCGCTCTTGACCTTGCGGTCGAGCTGGGCCAGCTCCCAGATCTTGCCGATGGTGACCAGCTCCTTCAGCCCGGGCGTCGCCGCGGCGAGGTAGTTGAAGATGCGGCTGCGGAAGAGCATGTCGCGCATCGCCCGCACCTTCAGCTGCAGCAGCACGTACTCGCGCATCGACTCGTCCGGGTCAATCGAGATCGACCAGAGGTTCTCCTCCATCTCAACCTCGTGGAAGCCGACCTCGGTGTGGGCGAACATCCGCGAGGCGTTCTCCTGCGAGGAGACCTCGCAGACGATCGTCCGCTTGCCTTCGGCAGCGGCGCGCAAGCCAAGCGCGACCGCGACCGTGGTCTTGCCGACGCCACCCTTGCCGGTGACGAAGACCAGTCGCTTGTCGAGGAGTTCGGTTACCGGGTGATTCCTAGCAATTTATGAGGCTGGCAGGAAAAGCGGGTGCCTATGCGAATACCCGCGCAATGGGATTCCTTAGCCGCAAGAACAAGTTCAAGTCCGCTCCCGTCATCGAGGAGACGCATCCGATCGTCGAGGAGCTGGAGGAGATGGAAGAAGTCATACCCGAGCGGCCTCGGCCGGCGGGTCCTGTCGCGCAGGAGGACACGTCGTCCTCGCAAGCTGCGGGCGACGTCCCCTCCTCCACGCCACCCGCCGGAGAGGCGGATGAGTTTGACCTTCCCCCATCGACGCTCAAGGCGGACGATTTCGCGCCTCCCGCAGAGGAGCAGATTGAGGTTTCGCGTGAGCCCGCCGCAAGCGCCCGAGTTGTTGCCGAGCCCGAGCCTGTATCGGCACCCGAGCCCGAGCCCGAGCCCGAAAGGTTTATGCCGCGCGACCTGCTGGCGCCCAGCCGGCACGAGGTGGCTGTGAAGGAGCCTGAGGTTGAGGCGCCGGTCAAGCACGCTGACGTGATCGCCTTTGCGAACCAGAAGGGTGGGGTCGCCAAGACGACCACCACGCTGAACCTTGCCGTGGCCTTTGCCGAGTCCGGGTATCGGGTGCTCTGTGTGGACCTGGATCCGCAGGGCAACCTGACGATGAGTCAGGGGATCGACCCGGACAAGGTCGAGAAGAGCCTTTACGACGTGCTCGTCCACGACATGCCGATGGCCGAGATCATCCAGCACCGCGAGATCGACATCGCCGTTGCCTCGATCGACCTGGCTGGGGCCGAGATCGCGATGAGCACCAAGATCGGTCGCGAGCGCTCGCTGGAGAAGTCGCTGAAGGAAGTCTCCGGCAACTATGACTTCGTCTGCATCGACACGCCGCCAAGCCTTGGACTGCTGACGATCAACGCGCTCACCGCCGCCAACAAGGTGATCGTTCCCGTGCAGTGCGAGTATCTCTCGATGCGCGGGCTGGTCCAGCTGCAGAACACGCTGAAGATGATCCAGGAGAACCTCAACCCGGAGGTACGGATCGAGGGCATCCTGCCGACGATGCTCGACACCCGTACCGTCCACGCCAAGGAGGCGGTTGAGATCCTCGAGGAGAACTTCGGCGAGCTCGTCTTTAAATCACGCATCCGCAAGGCGATCAAATTCGCCGAGGCGCCGGTCAAGGGTGCAAGTGTGCTCAAGTACGATCCGCAGAGCAACGCCGCGGGCTACTACCGAGATCTGGCGAAGGAGGTTCTGGCACATGAGTCGGCGTGACAAGCGGGCCAGCATGCGTGAAGGGCCTCTCTCGGATTTGTTCCGGTCGACTGCTGACGAGGGATCTGACGCCTCGGCGGCGGGTCCTGTCGGTGCAGGGGACCCCCCACCTCCTCCGGTCGCTAAAGCGTCCTCGGAGGCGGGCCCCCCTACACCGCCACCCGCCGGAGATGCGTCTGAGCCCTACGATCAGGAGGACTCGGAGGGGTCATCTCTCGAGAGTTCCTCTCTCGAAGAGCACAGGAGCGGCGAAGAGTCTCAGGAGACACCACCCGAGCGGTTGAAGCGGGTTTTCTCCGAGGAGCCGGCTTATGCGCGGCGGGAGATTGAGCCGATCGTTGAATCGCCTCGCTATGGGCGGGAGGAGCCTGAGTACGAGCCGCCGGGGAGTGGGGAGCCGCACCAGCCTGTTATTCGGGTCGTGGGTGTTGGTGGCGGTGGCGTCAATGCCGTCAATCGCATGGTTGAGGCGCGGATTCCGGGCGTCGAGTTCATGGCGGTCAATACCGATCTTCAGTCGCTGCAGCTCTGCATGGCCGACGTCACCGTTCACATCGGCGAAGAAGCGACGCGCGGTCTTGGCGCCGGCGCCGATCCCGAGCTCGGCCACCGCTCGGCCTTCGAGGAACAGGACAAGATCAAGCGCCTGCTCAAGGGCTCCGACATGGTCTTCGTCGCCGCCGGTGCCGGTGGTGGCACGGGTACCGGCGCCGCTCCGGTGATCGCCCGCCTCGCTCGCGAGGTTGGCGCGCTCACGGTCGGCATCGTCACCAAGCCGTTCAGCTTCGAGGGCAGCCGCCGCGGCGGCCAGGCCAACAAGGGCATCGAGGAACTCGCCGCCGAGGTCGACACGCTGATCGTCGTCCCCAATGACCGCCTGCTCGAGGTGCTCGACCAACAGACTTCGATGGTGGAGGCCTTCCAGGTCGCCGATGACGTGCTGCGTCAGGGCGTGCAGGGCATCTCGGACCTGGTCACGCTGCCCGCCGTGATCAACCTCGACTTCGCCGACGTGCGCACGATCATGTCGGAGGCCGGCCGGGCGCTGCTCGGCATCGGCATGGGCCACGGCAACGAGCGCGCCATCCTGGCGGCCGAAAAAGCGATCTCTTCACCGCTGCTGGAGACCTCGATGGAGGGCGCGCGGGCGATCCTGCTCTCGATCACCGGTGGTGCCGATCTCTCCCTGGTCGAGGTCAGCGAGGCAGCCAAACTGGTCGGCGAAGCCGCCCACCCCGACGCCAACATCATCTTCGGCGCCAACGTCGACGAGGAGCTCAACGACCAGGTCTGGGTGACTGTCGTCGCTACCCGCTTCGATGGCCGCCCGGCGCCGCGGCGGCAAGTCGCCGAGCCGACGATCCGGCGCGCCAAAGAAGCACCGCGCTCCGGTCGCCGCGAGCGTTCCGGCGACCTCGGCGGCATCGACGTCCCAGAGTTCCTGCCGGGATAACGCGAGGCTCCGCATGAGCGGGGTCGTTGCTGCGGGCCATCCACTCACCGCCGAGGCGGGGGCTCAAGTTCTGCGCGAAGGCGGCAACGCGGTAGACGCGGCGGTTTGCGCCGCGCTCGCCTCGTTCGCGGTCGAGAGCCCGCTGACCGGCTTCGGCGCTGGCGGCTTCATGATGGTCCACGACGGCAGCGAGACGACGCTGCTCGATTTCTTCGTCGCCGCGCCTGGTCGCGACGGGGTAAAGCGCAGCGCCGAGCTGGTGCCGGTGCAGGTCCACTTCGACGTCGAGACGGTGCAGACGTTCTACGTCGGCCCGGTCTCCTGTGGGGTTCCAGGCACCGCGGCCGGGCTCGAGCAGGCGCTGCAGCGCTTCGGCACGATGCCGCTCGCCGAGCTGGTCAAGCCGGGTGCGCGCCTGGCCCGCGAGGGCGCCGCGGTCAACGCCGAGCAGGCCTACATCCTCGACATCCTCGAACCGATCCACGCCCGCCTGCCGGGCACGCGAGAGCTCTACGCGCCCGAGGGGCGCACCTTGCGCGAGGGCGAGCCCTTCCGCTTTGCGGAGCTGGCCGAGGCGCTGGAGCGCTTTGGCGCCGAGGGGGCGGAGCCCTTCTGCCGCGGTGAGATCGCCGCGGCGCTGAGCGCTTACGTGATCGAGCACGGCGGCACCCTCGGCAGGGCGGATTTCGATGGCTATGAGGTGATCGAGCGCGAGCCTATCCGGGCCAGCTTTCGCGGCACCGAGGTGCTGACAAACCCGCCGCCATCCTCAGGCGGGACCCTGATTGCCTACTGCCTCGGCTTGCTCGAGCAGGCCGGCGAGAGCAGCGGGCCCGAGCAGCTGGTTGCGGCGATGGAAGCCGCCAATGCCGCTCGCGGCGACCTGCTCGGCTCGACCACCCACATCTCCGTCCTCGATCGCAACGGCATCTGCGCCAACGTCACCTGTTCCAACGGCTCCGGCTCCGGCGTGCTCGTTCCCGGCACCGGCGTGATCCTCAACAACATGCTCGGCGAGGAGGACCTCAACCCGCTCGGCTTCCACTCGATTCCGCCAGGGCGGCGGGTGACTTCGATGATGGCGCCAACCGTGGTCCTGCGCGACGGCGAGATCGAGCTCGGCCTCGGCAGCGCCGGTTCGAACCGGATCCGCTCGGCGATCCTGCAGACGATCGTGCGGGCGATCGAGCAGGGCATGGGTGCCGACGAGGCGGTGCAAGCGCCGCGGCTGCACTTCGAGGACGGCGTCGTCCAAGCCGAGCCCGGGATCGACGAGGAGGCGCTGGCGCGGATCGAGGCAGGCGGAACCCCGGTGCTGCGCCGGCCGGAGATCAACCTCTTCTTCGGCGGCACCCAGGCTGTCGCCCGCGAGCGCGACAGCGGCAAGCTGAGCGGCGGCGGCGACCCCCGCCGTGGCGGTAGCGTGGCGGTCGCATGATCGATTTCGAGGCCGAGGGGCTGCTTGACGGGCTGGAAGGGGACGCGCGCCGCGACCGCCTCACCTTGCTCGAGCAGCTGGCCGCGGAAGGGGTGACGCTGGAGGAACTGCGCGATGCGGTCGCCGCCGGGCGGCTGACCCTGCTGCCGGTCGAGCGCAGCATCGCCGGCGACGGGCCGCGTTACTCGCCGCGCGAAATCGCCGAGCTCGCCGATGCCGACCTCGAGCTCCTGCAGCGTGCCTCAGCCGCGCTTGGCCTGCCCTACCCGGATCCCGACGAGCGCATCCTCACCGACGCCGACCTCGAGGCCGCCCAGCGCACCAAGGCCTTTTACGACGCCGGCCTGCCGGAGGACGGGATCCTGCAGGTGGCGCGGACGATCGGCATGGCGACGGCGCGGATCGCCGAGGGCAACCGCGAGCTGATGATCCGCACCCTGATGCAGCCCGGCGACACCGAGCGCGACCTGGCGCTGCGCTTCGCCGATGCGGCCGAGAACATGCTGCCGGTCTTCGAGCCGACCTTGATCTACGCCCTGCGGGCGCACACGCTCGAGCAGATTCGGCGCGACGTGATCGGCGCCGCCGATCTCGCCTCGGGCGAGATCCGCGGCTCGGTCGAGCGCGCGGTCTGCTTCGCCGACCTGGTCGAGTTCACCCGGCTCGGTGAGGAGATCGCGCCCGAGGAGCTCGGCTTGGTGGCGGGCCGCTTCGAGGAAATGGCGGCGATCGTGGCCGAACCACCAGTGCGGCTGGTGAAGATGATCGGCGACGCTGCGATGCTCGTTTCCCGGGAGGTCGAGCCCCTGCTCGACGCGGCGCTTGAGCTGATCGAGGTGGCCGAGGGCGAAGGCGAGGAGTTTCCCTTCCTGCGCGCCGGGCTCGCCGTCGGCCCGACGCTTGCCCAGTCGGGCGACTACTACGGCCGCGCGGTCAACCTGGCCAGCCGCCTTACCGCCGTTGCCCGTCCTGGCAGCGTGCTGGTCGACGCGGTGGCCAAGGAGGCCGCTGGCGATGACTTCGTCTACTCGTTTGCCGGCGAGCGCAAGCTCAAGGGCATCGACACCGGGGTCAAGCTCTTCCGCGCTCGGCGCGAGCCGAAAAAGCGCTAAGCGGGCTTGCGGGCGGAGACGAGCAGGTTGTAGAAGAGCTCGGCCGGCAGGTGCGGCTCGAGCAGGCGGCTGTCGACCTTCTGCAGCGCCATGTAGCTGTTGAAGGCGAAGCGGCGCCAGCCCCAGGAGATCGATTCCGGCTCGGCGCTCGACTCGACCGTGCGCAGCCCCCAGCCCCAGGCGTTGGCGAGCAGCTCCTCGCCGCCGACGCGGCGGTCCTCGAAGCCGGCCTGCTTCAGCAGCTGGCGCAGGTCGGCGGGGGCGAAGGCGTGGACGTCGACCTCGCCCTCGAGCGCGTGGCCATCGGACTGTTCGGCCTCGGCGATCGTCCGTGGCTGCGCCCTCACCAGGCGCCGCCAGGCCGGGGCGACGAGCAGGCCGGCGCGCTTGGGCAGCGCCGCCAGGCGGTCGCCATAGCGCGAGGGCTCGCCGGCGAACGCGATCGCCCCACCGGGACGCAGCACGCGGCGGAATTCGGCGAAGGCCTGGTCGAGATCAGGAATGTGGTGGAGGACGGCGTGGCCGAAGACGAGGTCGAAGCTCTCGTCCTCGAAAGGCAGCACCTCGGCCTCGGTCTGGACCGTCTCCACCTCGAGGCCGAGGCCGGTTGCGGTGTCGGCCAGGCGCTTCAGCATCCCCGGCGAGATGTCGGTTGCGGTGAGGCTCTCGATCGCGCCGAGCTGCAGCAAGTTGAGCGAGAAGTAGCCAGTGCCCGAGCCGATCTCCAGCCCGCGGCCGAAGCTGGCGCCGTCGCGCCCACCGAGCGCCTTGATCAGCTTCTGGCGCACCTGGTCCTGGCCGGTGTCGCCGAAGTCGATGCCCCACTTGGCGTCGTACTCCTCGGCGGCGGCGTCGTGGTAGCGGGTGTTGACGTCCTTGATGTGGTCCGCGCTCGCGGTGGGGGAGGCTGGCATGGCGCGGAACTCTACGTGGATCGGCGCAATCCCCGCCATCTGTCGCACCCCTCGCCGGCCTGCGGAAACAAGCGCGACATCAATACGGTGGCGAGTCCGTTGCGCGAATACGTTCAGGAAAATCAGCCAGAGGGCGTGCCGCCGCTGCCGCTGACCGGCGAGCGCACCCTGCCCGACGTACCCGAGGAGAACTACTGGTACCAGCGACACTTGGTCGTCTATGAATGGATCGCCGCTCGGCTCGGCGGCAAGCGGGTGGTCGACATGGCCTGCGGCGAGGGCTACGGCTCCAATGTGCTCGCCGCTGCGGCCGAGAGCGTCGTCGGCGTCGACGCCAATCCGGAGGCCCACGAGCACGCCCGCCTGCGCTACGTGCGCCCCAACCTGCGTTTCGAGCGCGACCTGGTCGAAAGCTTCGCCGAGCCCAGCGACGCCGTCGTCTTCCTGCAGACGATCGAGCACGTCGAGGACGCTGGCGCGATCCTCGAGCACTTCCGCGCGATGCTCGAGCCTGGCGGCGTCGCCTACGTCTCCACGCCCAACCTGCTCACCCTCGCTCCCCCCGGGGCGGAGAAGTCCGACAACCCCTGGCACGTGCATGAGTACCGCGCCGCCGAGTTCCGCCAGCTCTGCGAGGCGCACTTCCCGCGGGTGGAGCTCTACGGCCTCTTCCATGCTCGCAAGCTGCGAGTCCACGAGCTGGCGCTGAAACTCGGCTGGGACCGGATCCACAAGGCCCTGCGCCTGAGCAAGCCCTTTTACGACCGCTTCACGCCCGCGATCAGCAGCTCCGACTTCGCCCTCCGGCAGGGCGACCTCGACCGCGCGCTCGACTTCATCGCTGTCTGCCATGGCCCCTGAGGAGAGCGCCGGCGACCTCGCCATCGTCCTGCATTCCCACATGCCCTACGTCGAGGGCTTTGGGACCTACCCCTTCGGCGAGGAGTGGCTCTTCGACGCGGTGATCCGCTCCTACCTGCCGGTGCTGGAGGTGGCGGAGCGGCTGACGATGACGATCACGCCCGTTCTCGCCGACCAGCTCGAGGACGCCGGGGTCAAGCAGCGTCTGCGCCGCTTCCTCACCGATTGGCGGGTCGCGGCCGCGGCGGCTGACGTTAAGGACGTCGACCCCGAGTGCCGCGAGGCCTGCGTCGCTGAGCACGAGCGCTACAGCCACGCCCTGGAGCTGCTCGACGCCGGTGGGGGGGACCCGCTGCGTTCCTTTCAGCGGGCGGCCGCGGAGGGGAGGATCGCCCTCGCCAGCTCGGCGGCGACGCACGCGGTGCTGCCGCTGCTCGCCAGTCGCGAGGGCCTGCGCCTGCAGCTCGAGACCGGCGTCCGCTCGCACCGGCGCCGCTTCGGCTGGGACGGCGGTTTCTGGCTGCCCGAGTGCGCCTACGCGCCTGGCCTCGAGTGGGCCTTGGCAGAGCAGGGCGTGGATTGGTTCTGCGTTGATCAGAGTCGCCATCAGGAGCCGCTCGATGCGCTGGCGCCGGTCGCCACCGAGGCCGGTCCGGTGGCCCTGCAGATCGACTGGGAGGCGATCCAGTGGCTCTGGTCGTTGAGCGGTTACCCCTCCGACCCGGCCCACGCCCAGTTCGCGGGCGAGTCGCTTCGTGGCGTGCGGATCTGGAAGGTCGGCGGCGGCGGCTATGACCCGGCGGCGGCCGCTGCGGTCGCGCGCCGCCAGGCTGGCGAGTTTCTCGCCTCCACAGCGGCACGATTGCGCGAGTACAGCGCCAGCCGCAAGCGCCGCGGCCTGCTCGTCTTCGCGATCGACACCGAGCTGCTCGGCCACTGGTGGTCGGAGGGAGCGATCTGGCTGCGCGAGGTCCTAGCCGGGGCCGCCGACGCCGGCGTGCGCCTGCTCACCGTGCCCGAGGCGCTGGCCGAGCACGAGCCGATCCAACAGTCGCTCCACGCCTCGACCTGGGGCGAGGAGAAGGACCTGCGCACCTGGGATTCGCCGGCCGTCGCCGACCTCGCCTGGGGCGCGCGGCGACTCGAGTTGCGCGTCCTCCGCGCGCTCTCGCGCGGACTGCGGGGCGACGGCGCCAAACGCGCCGCGCGCGAGCTGCTCGCCGCCCAGTCGAGCGACTGGGCCTTCCTCGATCAGCGCCGCCAGGCCGGTGACTACGCTTACCAGCGCGCCATTACCCACGCCGAAGCTGCCCTGGAGGCCATAGACTCTCCGGCCATCGCCGACCCGCGCACGCGCGCACTAGCCCCTGACCTGAGTCTCTCGCCGCTGCTGCAGCCGTGATCCGAGTTCTGATCCTCTCCTGGGAGTACCCGCCGTTGATCGAGGGCGGCCTCGCCCGCCACGTGCGCAAGCTCTCCGAGGCGCTGGTAGATCGCGAAGTCGAGGTCCATGTGCTGACCCGCGGTGGCGAGGAGTCGCCGGCGGAAGAGCGGCGCGGGGGAGTGGTGATCCACCGCATCCGCGAGCCCAAGCGCCCAACCGACCTCGGCGAGTTCGTCGCCTGGGTCGAGCGGATGAACTCCGACATGCTCGCCGCCGGGGTCGAACTCGGCGATCGCTACAGCTTCGACCTAGTCCACGGCCACGACTGGCTCGTCGCCAACGCCTGCGACCACCTGGCCAAACGCTTCGACGCGCCGCTGGTGACGACGATCCACGCCACCGAGCACGGCCGCCATCAGGGCTGGGTCGACAAGCACCCCCAGACCTACATCCACGGGGTCGAGCGCTGGATCACCAACCGCTCCAACCGGGTGATCGCCTGCTCTCACTACATGCGCGAGCAGATCGCCGACATCTTCGGCGTCGACGAGGGGCGGATCTCGGTCATTCCCAACGGGATCGACCCCGACGACCTGCAGCCACAGGACCCCGCCGAGCTGACCCGGCTGCGCGCCGAGTTCGCCGCCCCGGAGGAGAAGCTGGTCCTGCTGATCGGCAGGCTCGTCTATGAGAAGGGCTTCCAGCTCGCGCTCGAGGCGATGCCGCGGCTGATCGACGAGGTCCCCGGCACCCGCTTCCTAATCGCCGGCTCCGGCACCCACGAGGCCGAGCTGCACAAGCAGGCCGAAGAGCTGGGCCTGATGGAGCACGGCACCTTCCTCGGCTGGATCGGTGACGACGTCCTGCACTCGCTCTACCGGATCGCCGACCTCACCGTGGTTCCCTCGATCTACGAGCCCTTCGGCTTGGTCGCGCTCGAGGCGATGGCCTCCGGCTGCCCCTGCATCGTCGCCGACACCGGCGGCCTGCGCGAGGTCGTCCCGCACGAGGAGGCCGGCCTGCGCTTCCGCGCCCACGACCCCGAAGCGCTGGCCGAGATGGCGATCCGCGTCCTCTCCGATGACGAGCTGGGCAGCAGCCTCGTCGCCGAAGCCTACGAGCACCTGCGCCGCTTCGACTGGGGCGACGTCGCCGAGCAGACCGCCGCTGTATACGCCGACCTGGTCGGCGCCAAGTCAACCCGCGCTTAGGAGAGGCGAAGGCGAAAACGGCTGGCGAGCCGCACGCGACTCGTTATCGCTGCCGACGTTCGCCACCCCGCCCTGTCGCGACCGGACTTGGCCGCAGCTCGCCGCCGGTCGCTTTTCCGTGGGCAGCTGTCGAGCCAGGCCGGGTTGTACTCGACGGCGGACTTGACCATGCCGAGGCAAGCGCGGTTCGTCGCCAGGCAAGGCGTGCCGACACACCGCAGACGAGGAGGCCCACTTCCGGGAGCGCCAGGACGATGGTGATCTCCATACGCTTGACCTTACGCATGGGGTGGCACAATCAGACACCGATTTTGGAAGGGACCGGGTCCTGATTTAGGGCGCTTCGCCCCCGGTAGAGCCCAGATAAAGGCAGTTTCACTGTGGGTGTAGGCAAGTCCCCGCCAGGTGGACCATGTACATACCGGCGCGGAGCTCGCTTGTCCGTACTAAGTGCCCCAGCCCGGCTTGCTCGGGTCGCGCGGTTTGAACTTGCCGAGCTTGGTGCCACCGGGCTCCCAGTCCATGCCGACGAGCAACTCGTCGGCGGAGACTTCGAGCGAGCCGATCAGCTTGACCAGCGTGTCGACGCGGGCAATGCGCAGGCCGCGCTCGAGCTGACTGATCTCGGTGCGGTGCAGTGAGGCACGGACGCTGAGCTCCTCTTGTGAGAGGTCGGCGCGCTTGCGACAGCGACTGAGGTTTTCTCCGAAGAGGGCAGCGATATCCATGGAAACTTATTGTCTTCCAGGAAACGACTTCCACCGCCACCGCCGATGGTTGAGTCGCCGCAGGCCAGTCCACAGTTGCTACGTCGGTGAAATCTACCAGATGTCAGACAACTGTATTCATTACTACGCTTCAGCTAGCCTGGTCGCTGCAGCGTCGTCCAGGCCCCAGGGTCCGGCTCGACCGGATCCGGCCAGCGCAGCTGCTCGGGTGCCTCGCGCATGCGGATGATCCGAGCCGGGATGCCGGCGACGACGGCGTTGGCGGGGACGTCCTTGGTCACCACCGAGTTGGTGCCGACGATCGAGTTGTCGCCGACGCTGACGCCGCGCAGGACGCAAGCGCCGTAGCCGATCCAGACGTTGGAGCCGACGATGACGTCGCGCTTGTAGATGCCCTGCTGGCGGATCGGCCGCTCGATTTCGACCACGCCGTGATCGAAGTCAATGAACATCGCCCGGTCGGCGATCACGCACTGCTGGCCGATCCGCACGTGCTGGTAGGCGGAGATCGTGCACTCCTGGCCGATCACGGTCTTGTCGCCGATCTCGACTCGGCCCTCGTGGCAGCGGATCTTGGTCTTGTCGCCGATCCAGACGAAGCGGCCGAAGTCGATCCGCCCCTTGACCGCGATCTCCAGTTCCAGGCCGCGGCCGAAGAAGACGAGCCCGTTGGTGCGCCAGCGCCGGCCCGCGGCGGTGAAGAAGCGCCGCCGCAGGTAGCGGACGAGCAGCTGCCCGTACCTCCGGTTCAGCATTCCGTTGCGGGCGAGAAAGCGGATCGTGGAAATCACGGCGGCGGGGACTCTAGACTCACCGATCCGTGACTGACGTCGCCAAGACCGCCCCGCTGGCCGAGCGCCTCGTCGCCGGCGACAAGCGCGCCCTGGCGCGGGCGATCACGCTGATCGAGTCCGATGACCCGGCGGGCTGGGAGCTCGTGCGCGAGGTCTACCCGCGCACCGGCAAGGCGCGCATCGTCGGCTTCACCGGCCCGCCCGGGGTCGGCAAGAGCACTCTGATCGGAGCGCTGACCGCGGAGCTGCGCAAGGCCGAGCGCCAGGTCGCGGTGCTCTCGATCGACCCCTCCAGCCCCTTTACCCAGGGCGCCCTGCTCGGCGACCGCATCCGCCTCTCCGACCACTTCCTCGACCCGGGCGTCTTCATCCGCTCGATGGCCTCGCGTGGCGCCCTCGGCGGCCTCTCCGAGGCGGCGCTGCAGGTGGCGCTGGCGATGGATGCCGCCGGCAAGGACGACGTGCTGATCGAGACGGTTGGCGTCGGCCAGGCCGAGATCGACATCGTCGATCACGCCGACACGATCGTGCTTGCCCTGATGCCGGGCTCCGGCGACTCGATCCAGGCGCTGAAGGCGGGCGTGATGGAGATCCCCGACGTGATCGTCGTCAACAAGGCCGACCACCCGATGACCGACACGATGGTGCGCGAGGTGCGCGGCGTGCTCGCCCTTTCCCACGACCCGGAAGGCTGGACCGTGCCGATCCTGCGCACCGAGGCGGCGCGGGGCGAGGGCGTGGTCGAGCTGGCGGAGGCGATCAACGAGCATCGCACCCACATCGAGGCGGCCGGCACGCTGCAGGAGCGGCGGGCCCGCAACTTGCGCAGCGAGGTGCTCGGCATCGCCACCTCGCGCATGCGCCGTCGCATGGAGACGACCGCGGCCGAGGATCCGCGGACGGCGGAGCTGCTCGAGCGCGTCGTGCGGCGCGAGCTCGACCCCGCCAGCGCCGCCTCGGAGCTGCTCGAGAGGCAGGCCGATGAGTGACGAGCCCGTCCCGCCGCCCTCGCTGGAGCAGGCGCGGACCTGGATCGGCAAGGTGGTCGACGACGCCGGCGGAGCGAACGTCGGCACCGTCTACGGGCTCTTCGTCGACGCTGGTAGCGGCACGCCGACCTGGCTGATCGTCAAGCAGGGGCGGCTCAACTCGACCCTGGTTGCGGCGCCGCTGCGCGAGTGCGCGGCCGCGGCGAGCAGGGTCTGGATCGCGCAGGCGCGCGAGACAATCCGCAAGGCGCCGGTCGTCGACCCGACCCGGCCGCTGCTGCGCGAGCACGAGCTGACGATCTGCGCCCACTACGGCGTCGGCGAGGGCGTCGGCCGGGCGGTCGAGGTCGCCGGTCGCGACGAGGGCGCGGTCACCTCGCGGCCCGCTGCCTAGCGTTTCTCTCCCCGTCACATTTGCCGCCTAGCGTGCGCCGCTCAAACCCCAAGAGGAGGAGCAAGTGATGCGTGCAAGGCAAGCGATGGCGTTTCCGGCGGTGGCGATCCTCGCCGTCGTCGGCGGGATAGCGCTGGGCGGCTGCGGTGGCTCGTCGAACGACGACCAGACCACGCAGCAGTCCCAGAACGCGGCAGCGACCACGGGCAACGACGCGGCGATGAAGCACGACGACGGCGCTGCGATGAAGGACGAGCACGGCAGCTCGATGAAGCACGGAAACGACGATGCGGCGATGAAGCACGACGGCAGCGATGACTCGATGAAGCACAGCGACGGCGACTCGATGAAGCACGAAGACGGCGCAATGAAGCACGAAGGCTGATCGTCACTTGCTCGTAACCTTCGACTGGCAAGGTTGAGTCCATGGCACTGCTGATCTTGTTCGGCTTCATTGCCGGGGCCGGCACCGCGCTTTCGCCCTGCGTGTTGCCGGTGCTGCCGATCGCGCTCTCGGCCGGCGCCACCGGCGGCCGGCGCCGACCGCTGGGGATTGTCGTCGGCCTGGCGCTCTCCTTCACCTTCGCCACGGTCGCCTTGGTCTACGTGATCTCGGCCCTGGGCCTGCCCGACGATCTGCTGCGCAAGTTGGCGATCGCGGTGCTGCTCGCCTTCGGCGTGATCCTGATGATCCCGCCGCTGGCGGCCCGGGTCGAGGCGACGATGAGCCGCTTCGCGGGCCGGGCGGGAATCGCCAAGGGCAAAGGAGACGGTTTTTGGTCGGGAACCGCGGTCGGCGCCAGCCTCGGGGTCGTCTACGCGCCCTGTGCCGGCCCGATCCTGGCCGGCGTGATCATCGTCTCCAGCACCCAGACATTTACCGTCGGCCGCCTCGCGGTCGCGCTCAGCTACGGCATCGGCTCGGCCGTCGTCCTCTACTTCCTAATGCTCGGCGGCCGCCGCCTGACCGCGCCGCTGGCGCGGCGGGGAGCCGCTCTGCAGATCACGATGGGAGCGGTGATGGTCGTCGTCGCGCTGGCGATGGCGGGCAACTACGACATCAAGTTCCAGAACAAGATCGCCAGCTCGCTGCCCAGCTTCCTGGTCAACCCGACCGAAGGGCTGGAGGACACGGCGGCGGCGAAGTCGGCGCTCAGCGACGTTCGCGGCGAAGAAGGGCACGGCGTCGGCGCTTTGGCCACGACCAGCGCAGCAACGGCGGTTCGGGACAGCAGGGCGAAGGCCGCGGGCTCGGAGGGCAAGAGCTCGGGCCTGCCGGTGCTCGGCCGGGCCCCCGAATTCGTCGACAACCAGCAGTGGTTCAACACGCCCGGCGACAAACCGCTCACCCTGCGCTCGCTGCGCGGCCGGGTCGTCCTCGTCGACTTCTGGACCTACAGCTGCATCAACTGCCTGCGCACGCTGCCCTACCTGACCGCCTGGGATCGCACCTATCGCAAGGATGGCCTGACGATCGTCGGCGTCCACTCGCCCGAGTTCCCCTTCGAGAAGGAGGCGAGCAACGTCGAAGAAGCGATCGAGCGCAACGGCATCCACTACCCGGTGGTCCAGGACAACGACCTTGCCACCTGGACCGCCTACGCCAACCAGTATTGGCCCGCCGAGTACTTCATCGACTCGCGGGGGCGGGTGCGCTTCACCCACTTCGGCGAGGGCGAATACGGCGAGAAGGAGAAGATCATCCGTGAGCTGCTGGCCGAAGCAGGCCGCCCCGTCGCCAAGCACGATTCGGGGGCGCACGGGATCGAAGCCTCGCGGGGAGTGACGACGCCGGAGACCTACCTCGGCGCCGCCCGCGCCGAACGCTTCACCAATCCGATGCTGGCGCCGGGAACGCACGACTTCGCCAAGGGACCGTCCCCGGGCCCGAACGAATTTGCCTACAGCGGCAAGTGGCGAGTAACGCTCGACTCGGCAACCGCCAAGGGAGGCTCGCTCCAGCTCAACTTTGGTGCTCGCCGCGTGTACCTGGTGCTGGGCTCCCCCGGCAAGCCGCGAAAGGTCAAGGTCCTGCTCGACGGCAAGCCGATCCCCGCATCGTTCGCCGGTTCCGATGTCCACGACGGCGCAGTCGAGGTCGATTCGCAGCGCCTCTACAACCTCGTCGACATGGTCGCCGTCGGACATCACGTACTGACGCTCGAGCCCGAAGCGGGGGTGACGGGCTATGCCTTCACCTTCGGTTAGTCCCGTCGCCCGTGCTGCGCCCGGCGCTTCGGCGAGAATCGACTCGATGAACGACGTCGACACCGGCACCGTCCTCGTCGTCGACGACGAGCCTACGATCGTCGAGGTCGTCTCCCGCTACCTGGAGCGGGCGGGCTACGAGGCGCTTGGGGCTGCCGATGGACCGGAAGCGCTGCGACTGGCTGAAGAAGGCAATCCGGACCTGATCGTGCTCGACCTGATGCTGCCCGGGATCGACGGCCTCGAGGTGATGCGACGTCTGCACGAACGCCCCGGCGCACCCGTTCCGGTGATCCTGCTGACCGCGCGGGGAGAGGAGTCCGACCGCCTCGTCGGCCTGCGCCGCGGTGCCGACGACTACGTCGTTAAGCCGTTCTCGCCGGCGGAGCTGATCGCCCGCGTCGACGCCGTGCTGCGCCGGGTTTCGCCACCGCTGGACGAGGCGCCGCCCCCGATCGAGGTCGGGCCGCTGCGGATCGATCCCTCGATGCGGACCGTCACTCTCGACCGCGAGGAGATCTCGCTGACCCAGCGCGAGTTCGACCTGCTCGCCTACCTCGCCTCGCACCCAGGCCAGGTCTTCTCGCGCGACCAGCTGATGGACGCGGTCTGGGGCTTTCCCTTCTACGAGGACACCAGCACCGTCACCGTCCACGTCCGCCGCCTGCGCGCCAAGCTCGGCGACGATCCCTCCGCGCCCCGTTTCATCGAGACGGTCTGGGGCGTCGGCTACAGGCTGAAGCCGTGAGCTCCGCGCGAAGACGAACGGGGGTGGGGTCGTGAAGCGCGCCGGGCTGATCGCTGTCGCCGCCTTCCTGGCCGGGGCGGCGGCGGTCACCGTGCCGCACTGGATGGGGCTGACGCAGGTCGTCTTCGTCGGCCTCGCCCTTGTTGGCGCGGCGCTGGCCGCGGCCCTCGCTGTGCGGCTGGCAATGGAGGAGCGCTCGCGGCGCCAGATCGAGGACGCTCGCCGCCAGATGGTCGCCGCGGTCTCGCACGACCTGCGCACGCCACTTGCCTCCTTGCGGTTGCTGGTCGAGGCGATCGACGATGGCGTGGTCGAGGGGGAGACGCGCGAGCGCTACCTGGGGGAGATGCGCACCCACGTCGAGGCGCTGACCGCGCTGATCGACGACCTATTCGAGCTCTCACGGATCGAGGCGGGGGAGATCTCCTGGACGATGGAGCGGATCGAGCTGAGCCGCCTGATCGACGAGACCGTCGCCGCGATGCGGGGCCCCGCCGAGGCGCGCGGCGTCGCCCTTGCCGCCGAGTTGCCGGCCGGCGAGGTGCCGGCGCAGGCCAACGCGGAGAAGGTGCAGCGCGTCTTGCTCAACCTGATCCAGAACGCGATCCGCCACACCCCAGCCGACGGCAGCGTCACCGTGCGGGCGCGAACGGCGCCCGATGGAGTCGAGGTCGAGGTCGCCGATGACGGCGAGGGCATTCCCGCTGGCGAGGGCGAACGCGTCTTCGAGGCCTTTTACCGGGGCGACGAGTCCCGCAGCGACGACGGCGTCGGGCTCGGCCTGGCGATCTCTCGCGCGATCATCGAGGCCCACGGCGGCAAGATCTGGCTCGAAGACGGCTCGCCCGGAACCAGGGTCCACTTCACGCTCAAGTCCGCCTAGCGGTCGTGGGCAGCGAGCGTGAACCAAACGCCGTTGAGCTGTTCGATCGCTCGCTCATGACGCTGGTCCAGTCCTGGCAGTACCTCGCCAGCGGCTCGCCGGGCGCCGAGATGATCGAGGTCGATGGCGCCGCAATCGCCATCTTCGTCCATTCGCCCGACCGCGAGTTCCTCAACAACGCCATGTTGGCGCGGGGCGCCGGGAACCCCAGCCCAGTCCTAGAGGCGATCGAGCGCGCCTACGCGAGCCGCGACGTCGAGCGCTACGCGGTCTGGGTGCACGAGTCGGAGGTGACGGTTGCGCGGGAGGTCATGGCCAGGGGCTATGGCCTCGACTCCTCGACCCGCACGATGGCGATGTCGATTGCCGATCTCGCCGAGGTCGACACTTCGATGCTCGATCTGGTCGAGCCCACGCTCGAGCGGTTCTGGGCGGTTGACGGCCTCGACGGCCTTGTCCCGGACCTCTCCGCCGAGCGGGCGCACTTCTACGTCGCCCGATCCAACGGCGAGGATGCGGCGATGCTGATGGCCTTCGACCACGACGGCGACTGCGGCATCTACATGGTCGGCACTCGTCCGGCTGCCCGCCGCCGGGGGTTGGCGACTGCGCTATCAGCGCACGCGATCGCACAGGCGCGCGAACGAGGCTGCACCAGCGCCAGCCTGCAGTCGACCGAGATCGCCGAGGGCGTTTACGCCCGGGTCGGTTTCCGCGACCTCGGCCGCTTCGAGGAGTACACCCCAGTCCAATCGAGCAAGGAGGAGAAGTGACGGAGCTGACCGACAAGCAGGTAGAGCTGTGCGAGAGCAGTGAGACCGACTACTCGGACCTGCGCGCCTTCTTCATCAACTGCACGCTGAAGCGCAGCCCCGAGGTATCGAACACCCAGGGGTTGATGGACATCTCGATGGAGATCATGCGCCGCAACGGGGTCGAGGTGGAGTGCATCCGCGCGGTCGACCACGAGATCGCCACCGGCGTCTGGCCCGACATGACGGAGCATGGCTGGGAGCGCGACGAGTGGCCGCAGATCTTCGAGCGGGTGATGGCCGCCGACATCCTCGTGCTCGGCATGTCGATCTGGCTGGGCGAGAAGTCCTCGGTCGCGACCCAGATCGTCGAGCGGCTCTACGGCAACTCGCACCTGCTCAACGACGCTGGCCAGTACGCCTACTACGGCCGCGTTGGTGGCTGCCTGGTGACCGGCAACGAGGACGGCGTCAAGCACTGCGCAATGAACACGCTCTACTCGCTGCAGCACCTCGGCTACACGATCCCGCCGCAGGCCGACTCGGGCTGGATCGGCGAGGCCGGGCCGGGGCCTTCCTACCTGGACGAGGGCTCGGGCGGTCCGGAGAACGACTTCACCAACCGCAACACCACCTTCGCCGCCTGGAACATGCTGCACCTGGCGCGGATGCTCAAGGACGCCGGCGGCATCCCCGCCCACGGCAACCAGCGCCCCGACTGGGATGCCGGATGCCGCTTCGACTTCCCCAACCCCGACTACCGCTGAGTTAGCAGCCGAGCTGGCGGGCGATCACCATCTGCTGCACCTCGTCGGTGCCCTCGCCGATGGTGAGGATCTTGGCGTCGCGGTAGAAGCGGCAGACCGGGTACTCCTCGATGAAGCCGTAGCCACCGTGGATCTGCACCGCCTCCTCGGTCGCCCTCACGGCGAGGCGGCCGGTGATCAGCTTCGCCTGGGCGGCGGTGAGGGTGAACGACTTGCCGGCGTCCTTCTCCAGCGCGGCGCGCCAGGTGAGCAGGCGGGCGGCCTCGATCTGGGCCGAGAGGTCGGCGATCTTGGCTTGGATCGACTGGAACTTTGAGATCGCCTGGCCGAAGGCCTGGCGCTCCTTGGCGTAGGCGATCGCCTCGTCGAGGGCGCCTTGAGCAAGGCCGACTCCCATTGCGGCGACGCCGATGCGGCCACCGTCGAGGATGTGGAGGAAGTTCTTGAATCCCTCGCCGCGACGGCCGAGCAGTCCGGACTCGGGCAGGCGGCAGTCCTCGAAGCTCAGCGGCCGGGTGTCGGAGGCGTTCCAGCCCATCTTGCGGTAGGGCTCACCAGCCTCGTAGCCGGGCGTGCCGGTGGGCACGATCAGATTGGAGATTTCCTTGCGCCCGTTGGCCTCGCCGGTAACGGCCGTGATCGAGACGCAGCCCGAGATGTCCGTCCCCGAATTGGTGATGAACTGCTTGGCGCCGTTGACGACCCACTCGCCACCGTCGAGCTTGGCCGTGGTCCTCACGTTGCCCGCGTCGGATCCCGCCTCCGGCTCGGTCAGCCCGAACGAGGCGAGCTTTTCCCCAGTGCAGAGCCGCGGCAGCCATTCGTCCTTCTGCGCGTCGCTCCCCCAGAGGTAAATCGGCATCGTCCCCAGCGAGGTGTGCGCCGCCATCGTGATGCAGACCGAGGAATCAATCCGCGCCAGCTCTTCGACCGCAAGCACATAAGAGAGCGTGTCCGCACCGCCTCCGCCGTACTCCTGCGGAAACGGAATCCCCATGAGTCCCAAGCCGCCGAGCTTCCCGACGATCTCGTAAGGAAAGCTCTTGGTCCGGTCTAGCTCCTCCGCCACGGGCTTGACCTCCTGGAGGGCAAAGTCCCGAACGGTGTCCCGCAGCAGCTTCTGCTCGTCGGTGAGCTCGAAATTCACGGCCGAGAGCCTATTGCGGTTGTCGCGCCTGGCGTGGAGTGCCCCCTTGTCGGACACTCAGCAGCCGCAGGCTGCGTCCGACGAGGGGGCACTCCACGCCATCCCTACAACTGCAGACTCTTGACTTGGAGCAACTCCTCGATGGCGTAGCGCCCGTTCTCGCGACCGTGCCCCGACTGCTTGTAGCCGCCGAACGGCGCCAGCGGGTTGAACGCCCCGCCGTTGATCTCGATCTGGCCAGTCCTAATCCGCTTCGCGACGCCGATCGCTCGGTCCTGGTCCGCCGACCAGACGCCGCCGGCGAGGCCGTAGGCGGTGTCGTTGGCGATCCGCACCGCGTCGTCCTCGCCGTCGTAGGGCTGGATCGCCAGCACCGGGCCGAAGATCTCCTCCTGGGCGATCGTCATCTCCGGCGTCACCTCGGAAAAGACCGTGGGGCGGACGAAGTAGCCCTTGTCCAGGCCATCGGGTGCTGAGGCTCCACCGGTGAGCAGCTTCGCTCCTTCGGCCTCGCCCTTCTCGATGTAGCCGCGCACCCGCTCGCGCTGGGTCTCGGAGACGAGCGGGCCAAGCCGCGTGCCGTCCTCGAAGGGGTCGCCCGGGGTGAAGCTCTCCGCTGCCTGGGCGGCGATCTGCTCGGCTTCGGCCAGCTTCTCGCGCGGCACCAGCATCCGGGTCAGGGCGCTGCAAGTCTGGCCCGAGTTGAGGTAGCACTTGCCGACCCCGTCGGGCACGGCCTTGCTCAGGTCGGCGTCGTCGAGGATCACGTTCGGCGACTTGCCGCCGAGCTCCATCGCGACCGGCTTCACCGTCGCCGAGGCGAGCTCGGAGACGCGGCGGCCGGCGCGGGTCGAGCCGGTGAAGGAGACCATGTCGACGCCGGGGTGGCCGGCGATCGCCTCGCCGACAACCGGGCCGGTGCCGGTGACGAGGTTGAAGACGCCGGCAGGAAGGCCGGCGGCCTCGATCACCTCGGCGAGGATGAAGGCGTTGAGCGGCACGATCTCACTCGGCTTCAGCACTACGGTGCAGCCGGCGGCGAGGGCAGGGGCGACCTTGCAGGCGATCTGGTTCAGCGGGTAGTTCCAGGGCGTGATCGCGCCGAGCACGCCGACCGGCTCGCGCAGCACCCGCGAGTTGCCTATCTCCTCCTCCCAGCGCACTTCCTCCAGCAGCTTCGGCATCGCCCCGAACTGGGCGATTGGCAGCCCGGCCTGAATCATCTTGCTCAGCGTCAGCGGCATGCCGAGCTCCTGCGAGATCGTCGCCGCGATCTCGTCCATGCGCTCGGCGAGGCCGGCGGAGATCGCGCTCATGTAGTCAGCTCGTTCCTGGCGCGAGGTCTGTGACCAGGACTCGAAGGCGTCGCGGGCGGCGGCGACGGCGCGGTCGGCGTCGGCCGCGGTGCAGGCCGGGATCGACCCCATCGTCTCCTCGCTGGTCGAGTTGACGACCTCGAGCGTTCCGCTTGCCTCCGGCTCGACCCACTCGCCGCCGATGAAGACCTTGTCGCGCGCCTGGACCTCCGCCGCTGTCGCCATTGCTTTCCTCCTAGTAGCTGATTGCTGGCCGCTCAGCCAAAGCTAGCGCGCCGCGAGCGCCGCGGCATCCCGGCTGGCGACCTCGAGGCCGGGGCCGGGCAGAGCCCGGGCGTCGCGAGCGTGCAACACCTTGCCGCAGCTCTCGCATATGCCGCGATCGCTGACCGCGCCGCCGCACTCCTTGTGCACGATCAGCATCGGCGGGCCCTCGGGGCTGGGGGAGTAGCGGTCACCCCAGTTGAGTAGAGCGATCAGGGCCGGCCAGAGGTCCAGCCCCTTCTGGGTGAGGAAGTACTCGTAGCGCTCGGGATTGCGCTGGTAGGCACGGCGCTCGAGGATGTCCTCCTCGATCAGCCGCTGCAGGCGGGAGGAGAGCACATTGCGGGCGACGCCAAGGGCCTTCTGCAGCTGGTCGAAGCGGCGGTGGCCGTTCATCACGTCGCGCACGATCAGCAGCGACCAGCGCTCGCCGACGACTTCCAGCGACCTGGCAATTGAGCAGACCTGGCCCGGATAGTCGTTGCGCAGCACAGAGTGATCTTTGCACACTGGGTTGCGTCAAGCAACTAACTGGGTTAGGGTCCGGGATGTAGGAGTTGCTTGAAGCAACTCACGACCAGCCCAATGGAGGCACAGCTATGAGGTTGATCCCCAGGCACAGGCACAACCACCGCTCCAAGGCCCCGCGAATCTCGATCAGCCAGGCCGAGATCACCGCCGATCTGGTCTACCCGGCGACACCGCGCTCGGTGCGCGAGCGCGGCCACGCTTACGCCCGCAGGACGGGCCGTTGAGCGCCGAGGGAATAGCCGAGCAGGGCGGGGGCGCGGTCGAGGCGGCCCTCGCCTTCGCCGAGTCCCAGCCCGAGGTCACCCGCCGCCGCGAGCTGGTCTGGCAGGACCCGCTGCCGACCGCTGCGGCCGGGGCGACGATGACCGGCATGGAGTACATGGAAGCGATCGTCGCCGGCGCGATGCCGCCGCCGCCGATCGCGGTGACTATGCGGATGCGCCCGATCGAGCTCGGCGACGGCCGCGCCGTCTTCGAGGGCGAACCGGGTGAGGAGCACTACAACCCGATCGGCGTCGTCCACGGCGGCTACGCCGCAACGCTGCTCGACTCCGCCTTGGGCTGCGCGGTCCACACGACCTTGCCCGCCGGTGTCGGCTACACCTCGCTCGGGCTCGAGGCCAAGTACGTGCGCCCGATCACCCGCGACACCGGCCGCGTCCTCTGCGAGGCCAACGTGCTCTACCGCGGCCGCCGCCAGGCGACGGTCGAGGCCAACCTGACCGCGGCCGAGAGCGGCAAGCTGCTCGCCCACGGCATCGCCACCTGCATGATCCTCAGCGGTTAATAGCAGATATGCAATAAGTACATATTTGCTATGTTCTGCTAAGTGAAATCGCCCGGACAGCTCCTACGAGAGGCGCGGGAGAGGAATGGCGTCAGCCAGAAGCAGCTCGCTATGCGTGCCGGTACGACCCAGTCGGCGATCTCGCGGATCGAGCGTGACCGTATTTCGCCGTCGGTGGCGACCCTGCACGAGCTCCTTTACCTGTTGGGCGAGGACTTGACCCTGGGAGCGGAGAAGCGCGATTTCGGGATCGACCGGACGCTTACCGCTGAGCGCCTTAAGGCCTCCCCGTCCGAGCGTGTCGAATACGGCCTGGCGATGGCCGAGCAGCTGATCGCGATTAGTCCCAACGTCCGTGCGAAGGCGGCGTGAACTCGGAGCAGCTCCCTCCCCGGCCACCGGATCTGCGGGCCTTGCTGACACCGCTTGTTCGACACGGGGTCGACTTCATCCTGGTCGGTGGGATGGCTGGACTCAGTCACGGCTCGAACTACCCGAGCTATGACCTTGACGTTGTCTACGCTCGCGACCGGGACAACATTGCTCGGATGGTGGACGCCCTGGGGGAGATCGGCGTCAGGCTGCGCGGCGCTCCCGCAGACCTACCTTTTCTACTTGACGCCAAGACGATCGAAAACGGCTCGAACTTCGCCTTCGTCACTCCCCACGGCGACTTCGACATTCTCGGTCATGCAGACGGAATGCCTGCCTATGGCGAGCTGAGGGCCGAGGCGCCGGTGCG
>CAWCJW010000042.1:0-47676 GCA_963795765.1 uncultured Solirubrobacterales bacterium | reverse complement strand
CACGTCGCCTGCCCGGGCACGGCTCCCCCGCCGGACTTGCGAGGGAGCGGTAGAAATGGGCCTCGGTAGCGTTCTTTTCAGATGAGGATGATTCGATTTGCGGCACTGCTGCTGACGTTGTCGGCCCTGGCTGGGTCTTGCGCCCAAAGTGCCCTGGCGGACGACGCGACTGCGGTCTTCGACCCAGGAACGATGAGCGTGGTCCACTTGACCCTGCCGCAGAAATCGCGCGAAGGCCTGGCGGCGGATCGGGACAAATACCAGCCAGGGACGTTCTCGCTTGCGGCGACGGACGGGACCCCGGGGGGAGTCGGCGCCTTTTCCACTCCCGTCAACGTCAAGATCAAGTTGAAGGGGAGCGCCTCGTACCGGCCCCTGAGCGAAAAGTCGGCCTTCAAAATCAAGTTCGACGAAACGCCCTTCCGTGGCTTGCGGACGATGACCCTCAACAACATGGTTGAGGACCCGTCGATGATCCACGAGACGCTCGCGTACAAGGCGTTCAGGGGCGCGGGCGTGCCGGCCTCGCGCACGGGCTACGCCTACGTCTATGTGGACGGCGAAGACTTCGGCATTCACCTCAATATCGAGGCGCTCGACCAAACTGCGCTCGAAGAAGATCTTCGGCGCTTTTGATCCCGGCACCCAGCACCTCTACGAGGGTGAAGGCTCGGCTGACGTTCGCCCCGGTGGGGCCGGGGGCTTTGAGATCGATGAGGGCAGCGACGACCGCAGCGACCTCGAGGCGCTGATCGACGCAGTCAATTCGGATGGCCCCTCAAGCTGGGCGACGCGCGTCGCCGCCGTTGCCAACCTCGGGGAGATGACGCGGATGTGGGCGACCGAGAAGTACATCGGTCAGTGGGACGGATATGCCGGCACCGAAGACGAATGGCTGCCCAACAACTACTACCTCTACAGCGACCCGAGCGGCCGCTTCCAGATGATGCCCTGGGGCAACGACGAAAGTTGGCAGACGGCCTACCGCCTCGCCTTCGACGGTTCGGCCGGGCTGCTCTTCGACAGCTGTCTCGCCGACTCGACCTGCGCCGCTATCTACCGGGAAGCGGTGATCGCGGTGCGAGGGGCGATCGCCGGCATGGACCTCGACGGGTTGGCGACCAAAACCGCCGCGATGCTCGCTCCCTGGCAGCAGCTGGAACAGGCCGAGAGCGATCGGGCGGAGCATGACCTAGCTGACATCGCCGACGAAGTGGCCGACACCCGCGCCTTCATCGCGGCCCGGCCCGGCGACGTCGCCGACTGGCTCGGCGAGCCCGAGCCAAGCCCGACGCCGGCCGGTTCCACGCCGTCCGCATCACCGGCGCCGCGCACCTCGTTCAGCGTTCTCCCGGCGGGCCTTCGAGTTGGGCGGGTGTGGGTGGCGAAAGGGCTCCTGCGCACGCGTGTGCACCCGGGAACCCACGGGGTCCTCACGAGTCAGGTCACAGCCTCCACCGGCAAAGGCCCAGTCGTCCTCTGCCGCGACCGAACGCGGGTAAAGCGTTCACGCCAGTTGGTCTTGAGCTGTCGCCTACCGGTTGCGGTCGAGGAGCAACTGCGCCAGGGAAAATTGGACCTCGAGGTCTCGATCCGCTTCGTGCCCGGCGCCGGTCGCCCCGAACGCGTGGTTCGCCGCCTGGGTGCGCGTGGGTAAGACATGTCCCACGGTAGAAACCCGCTTCCTATGCGTTCTATGTATATGAGAACCAGCCGGACCCTCTTCCTTTCGCTGCTCTTTTCGATCCTGGCGGCAGTCTGCTCCCAGTCGGCCTTGGCGGATGAAGCGGCCTCGATCTATGACCCGAGCAAGGTCTTCTTCATCGACCTGACGCTCTCGCACGCCGAAGAACTGAAACTGGAAGCCGAACCCGGCGAATACGTCAAAGGCACGTTCTCGCTGACGAGGTCGACGGATGGCACGCCAGCGGGGGAAGAATCGACGCCCTTCATCGCGCCCCAAGCGGTCGAAGTCCGCCTCAAGGGCAACGTCGGCGGCTCCTTCCGCCCGCTGAGCGGCAAGGCGGGCTTCAAGCTCAAGTTCAAAAAAACCGAAGCTGTCCTCGGCCTGCGCAAGATGACGCTCAACAACATGGTCCAGGACCCCTCGATGGTTCACGAGACGCTGGCCTATGCGGCGTTTCGCGCTGCCGGTGTCCCGGCCTCTCGCACCGGCTACGCCTACGTGCGTCTCAACGGCAATGACATCGGCGTCTACCTGGATCTGGAAAACCTCGACGAAGTCGGCCTGAGCAGGATCTTCGGCTCCTTCGACAAGAACACCCAGCACCTCTACGAGGGCGAAGGCGGTCACGACGTCAAGCCTGGAGAAGCGACCGCGTTTGAAGTCGACGAAGGCCCGGAAGACAACATCGCTGACCTCGAAGCCTTGATCGCAGCCGTCAACGACGAAGCGGGCGGACCGTTCTCGGAACGGGTCGCTGCCACCGCCAATCTCGCCGAGATGACGAAGATGTGGGCGGTCGAGAAGTACATCGACCACTGGGATGGCTACTCCGGCCACGCCGAAGCCGGCCTGCGGCCGAACAACTACTACCTCTTCAGCGAATCCTCCGGCCGCTTCCAGATGCTGCCCTGGGGCGCGGACCAGACCTGGATCCCGACGATCGGGGTGGGCACGCCGGGTCGCGAAGTCACTTTCGACGGTAAAGGCGGGGTTCTCTTCAACAAGTGCCTCGAAGACGAAGAATGCTTCCGCGCCTACTGGAACGCGCTGCACGACCTGCAAGCGACGATCGCCGGGCTGGACCCCGCGATGGTGGCGGAAGACACGGCCGGCTTGCTGGCCCCATGGCAGGCCGAAGAACGCGCCCACGGTCGCGCCGAGTACGACTCTGACGAAATCAAAGACGGCGTCGACGAAACTCTGCAGTTCATCGCCGGGCGGCAGGCCGAAGCGAGCGCTTGGCTCACCGCCAACGAGCCGCCAGAAGAAGAAGGCGGCGAAGGCGAAGAAGAAGAAAATGGCGAAGAAGAAGGCGGCGGCGAAATCGAAGGTGGGACTCCGTCACCGTCGGGCAACGCGGGATCCTCGTCATCGACGAAGGGGGTGCCGGCGCCGGGCTCGGTGATCATCAACGGCTTCTTTCTCGATCGCGGCGTGCTCTCGAGTCGCCTCGGCTTCTCGAGCCCCGGCACAGTCACTCAGTGGGTGACCATGCGTACTCCCGGCGGGCGGCGCAACGTCTGCACCGTCCAGGATCAGCCTGTCTCGTTGGCCGCGACGATCCGTTGTGAACTCTCCCGCTCCGCCCGGCAACGCCTGGCCAAGCATCGGCTTCGACTTGGCGTCAACATCAGCTTCACTCCTCAAAACGGAGGCGCGCCAGCCGCTCTGTATCGAGTTCTCGCTGCGCGCAAGGGAGCCGACTCGTGAGCCTCACGGCTGCGTCGACAGCTACTGAACGAAGGCCATCAGCGCCACGCTGATGTCCGCCGCGCTCAGCGGCCCGAAGCGAAGCGTCCAGGCACCACCAAGCTCCTGCCGAAAGGAGTGGTCCACCCCGCTGGCCTCGAGGCTGGCCTGATGGCGCTCGGCCCGTTCGTAGCCACTGGCACCCTGGAAAGTCGCGTCGAGGCCGTAGCGGCCGTCGTCCATCGGCCAAATCGTCATCCGATCCGGCACCGGCCCGGCCCGGCCTGGGTGGGGAGTTCGGTCATGGCTAATGAGTTCGGCCTGTGGCCACTCAGCTTGAATGGCGACAGGGAACTCCGAACGCAGGGGAGAGCTAACGTCTCTGGCGACTTTGTTTCGGTATGCGGAACAAAGTCGACAGGCCGGACAAGCGGATCGCGAGAATCGCCGATCGGCAGCACGGCGTGGTGTCCCTGCGGCAACTGCAGGAAGCGGGACTGAGCCGATCCGGCGTGGTTCGTCGCGTGGAGGCAGGTCGACTGCATCGAGTTCATCGCGGCGTATATGCCGTCGGCCACCCCGGAATCTCTCAACACGGTAAATGGATGGCCGCCGCCCTCGCTTGCGGCGATGGTGCGGTAATCACTCATCGGAGCGCCGCTGAGCTTTGGGATCTGTTGAGACCCCTGGGTGGCTCCGTCGAGGTCTCGGTCCATGGGTATGGAGGCAGAGCGCGGCGATCGGGAATCCTTTTGCATCGCCGCGAGTCGCTTTCCCCCGCCAACGTCACTCGGCGGCATGGAATACCGGTCACCAAGCCGTCCCAGACGATCGTCGACCTCCGTGAAGCCGTTCCGGAGACCGAGGTGCGACGGGCGATTCGGCAGGCCGAGGTGCTCGGCCTGCCGCTCAGCGAAGGCATTTTCCACGACCGCACCCGCAGCGACCTCGAGCGCGACTTCCTGCGGATCTGCCGGCGATACCGCTTGCCCTCGCCCGAAGTCAACGTTGAGGTCGGCCACTACGAGGCGGATTTCGTCTGGCGCGATCTCGGGTTCGTGGTCGAAACCGATGGCTACAAGTACCACCGCGGGCGACAGGCACACCGCCAGGACAGGCGACGAGACCTCGAGCTGCGCTCGCTCGGATTCGAAGTGCAGCGATTGAGTGAGGAGCAGGTCGACGAGGAACCCGAGCGGGTTGCCGCGATCCTGCACGAGGTGCTCGCCTCCGCGCGACATAGAGTTCGGCGCGATGGCCGCGGCCAAGACTGACAGCGAACATGAGCTCTTCCTGATCGACGGCAACTCGCTTGCCTACCGGGCGTTCTTCGCGCTGCCGGAGTCGATCGGGACCAGCGACGGGCGGCCTACTAACGCGATCTACGGGCTGGCCTCGATGCTGGTCAAGGTGATCGACGAGCACGCGCCGGCCGGCGTGGTGGTTGCTTGGGACGCCGGCATGTCGGGACGCGAGGTCACCTACGACCTCTACAAGGCTCAGCGCAAACCGCGGCCCGACCTGTTGCGCGAGCAGTGGCCGCACCTGATGCCGTTGGTCGAGGCCTTCGGCTACACCAACGTCAAGGTCGAGGGCTTCGAGGCCGACGACGTGATCGCCTCGCTGACGCGTCAGGCGCGCGAAGAGGGCATCCCGGTGATGGTCGTCACCGGCGACCGCGACGCCTACCAGCTGGTCGGCGAGGGGGTGCGGGTGATGAGCACCTCGCGCGGGATCACCGAGACCAAGATCTACGACAGCGACGCCGTGAGCGAGCGTTACGGCGTGCCGCCGGAGCTGATCACCGACCTGATGGGTCTGCGCGGGGACACCTCGGACAACATCCCCGGCGTCCCCGGGATCGGCGAGAAGACCGCGACCCAGCTGTTGCAGCAGTTCGGCACGCTGGAGAAGGTGCTGGAAAGCGTCGACGAGATCTCCGGCGCCAAGCGCAAGCAGAACCTGGTCGAGCACGCCGACGACGCCCGTATGTCGAAGCAGCTGGCGACGCTTCAGTACGACATCGAGACCGGCGTCGATCTTGGTGCGGCGCTGGCATCGGAGCCCGATCGCGGCGCCCTGCGCGACTTCATGCGCGAGTTCGAGCTACGGGCCGTGCTTGAGCGCCTGGAAGAAGCGCTGCCCGAAGGCGAGGCGGTGCCCGGTCGCAGCGTCGAGACCGAGCTCGCGGTCGAGACCGAGGAGGGCACGCCCGAGGACCTTGGCGCGGGGGAGGGGGCGGTCGCGCTGGCGATCGACGGCGATCGCTGGGCGGCCGCGGAGGGCGAGCGCATCCTCACCGGCTCTGCCAGCCTGGACGAGCTCGCGGTGGCGCTGCCGGGGCGGGCGGTCGTCGCCCACGACGCCAAGTCGCTTGGCGGTGGCCGCCACGGCCTGCTCGCCGCGGCGGCGCGCGAGGGCGTCGAGCTGGCGCTCGACCACGACACGATGCTCGCCGCCTACCTGCTCGAGCCCCAGCGCCGTACCTACGAGCTGACCGAGCTCGCCGCGGACGCCGGCATCGGCCTCGCCGCCGAGGCTGCCCCGGCAAAGGACGATGAGGATGGCCAGCTCTCGCTCGACGGCGAGAGCGAGGCGGGGCTGGAGCCGGCCGAGGAAGCGCGCCTGGTCGCGGCGCTGGCCGACACCCAGCGTCCCCGCATCGAGGAGCTCGGGCTCGAGCACCTGCTGCGCGAGATCGAGCTGCCGCTGGTCCACGTACTGGCGGCGATGGAACGCGAGGGCCTCAAGCTCGACGGCGAGCGCCTGGCCGAGGTCGGCGCCGGCTTCGGCGAGCGGATCGAGACCCTGCAGAAGGAGATCTTCGAGCTGGCCGAGGAGGAGTTCACGATCGGCTCGCCGCAACAGGTCGGTCGGGTGCTCTTCGAGAAGCTCGGCCTGACTCGCAAGCGGCGCGGCAAAACCGGCTTCTCGACCGATGCCCGCGTACTCGCCCAGATCCGCGACGAGCACCCGATCGTCGAGAAGATCGAGTCCTGGCGCGAGCTGACCAAGCTGAAGAACACCTACCTCGACTCGCTGCCGGACCTGATCGATCCTGACACCGGTCGCGTCCACACCACGTTCAACCAAGCGGCGACGACCACCGGCCGCCTCTCCAGCACCAACCCCAACCTGCAGAACATCCCGATCCGCACCGAGATCGGCCGGCCGGTGCGCGCCTGCTTCGTCGCCGAGCAGGGCCACGAACTGCTCTCCGCCGACTACAGCCAGGTCGAGCTGCGGGTGCTCGCCCACGTCGCCGAGGAGGAGGTGCTGAAAGAGATCTTCCGCGCCCGCGAAGACGTCCACGCGGCGACCGCGGCCGAGGTCTTCGACATCTCCCGCGACGACGTCGACGTCGGCCAACGCTCGAAGGCGAAGATGGTCAACTTCGGCATCGTCTACGGACTCACCGGCTTCGGCCTCGCCGACCGGCTCAACATCCCGCGCAAAGAGGGAGAGGAATTCGTCTCGCGCTACCTCGAGCGCTTCCCCGCCGTGCGCGCCTTTCGCGAGCAGGTGGTCGAGCGGGCGCAGGAGGAGGGCTACGTCACCACCTTGCTGGGCCGCCGCCGCTCGATTCCCGAGCTGCGCTCCGGCAACCCGAACACCCGCCGCCTCGGCGAGCGGCTCGCGGTCAACACCGTGATCCAGGGCACCGCGGCCGACATCATCAAGATCGCGATGGTGCGCTGCCAGAACGCTCTGCGGGAGGCCGGCACCGCGACTCGCCTCGTCCTGCAAATTCACGACGAGCTGCTCTTCGAGGGGCCGCCGGAGGAGATGGACGGCGCGGTCGAGCTGGTGCGGCGCGAGATGTGCGCCGCCTACCAGCTCGACCCACCGCTGGAGGTGGACGTCGGCGTCGGCCAGGACTGGCTAGACGCCAAGTAGCCGGACCCTCAGCCGGCCAGCTCGACCTCCTCGTAGGTGGCGACGCCGTGCTCGAGCTCCAGCTCGGCCTCCTCGACGGTGGCGCCGACGATCAGGTCGGATGTCGTGCAGTTGGCGCCGGTGCCGTTGTCGTCGTGACCGCTCGGGCCGCGACCGGAGTGCGATGAACCGGGCCCGGAGTTGTCCTCGCCGTTGTTGCCGGGACCGGAGTTGTCGCCAGCGGCTTCGCCGCCGTTGTCATCGCCTGGCTCTTCGCCCTGGCCGCCGTTGTCGTCACCGGGCTCTTCACCGTGGCCGCCGCGATCGTCGCCGGGCTCTTCCTCGCCGTGGCGGGCGCGCGTGGTCACGTCCGGTGAGTGCTCGTCCTCGCACTTGATCCGGGTGCTTTCTGTGACCAGGCCGCTGACTGAGTCACCGTTGAAAAGGCCGATCGTCAGTTTCCCAGTGGCAACGTCGAACGCAGTGATCGTGCCGGCGTTCTCGTTGCCGTCCATCACCCCGTCGTCGTCGCTGTCGCGATCACGCGGATTGTCGCCGGCGAGGAACTCGGCGCGGTTGCGCAGATGGTCGCGATCCTGGTCGCGGCCGGCTTGGTTCACGGTCGTCGAGAGGTGGTGATGCTGCTCCCAGCGATCCGGAATGCGGTCGTGGTTGCCGTCCTTGGCCGCGGCTGCCCCCGGCAGGGCGAGCAGCGCGAGTGCGCCGAGCGCGGCGGCTGCGCAGGTCGTTAGTCGGCGGGCGAGTCTCATGGTTCCTCCTCGGTTTGGGGTTCCTTCTGCAGTGAGAACCCGCCGCCGCCGCGAGAATCACCCGAGTCGTCGAAATTCACTTCGCTTTCCCCGCCTTCCTCGCCTGAGCCGGAGTCTCCGCCGCCAGAGCCAGAGCCATCGCTGGGGCCAGGCCCGCCGCCTGAGCCGGATTCGCCGCCCGAAGTGGAGGAGCCCGAACTATCGCCCGCGGAGCCGGACCTGCCGGAGCCCGAGCTGCCTCCAGATCCACCGTCGTCACCGGACGAGCCACTGCTGCCGGACGAGCCCCGGCCACTGGACGAGCCGCCGTTACCCGGACCGGATGAGCCGCCAGAGCCGCGCCCAGAGTGGCCCCCACTGCTGTCGTCGCTGCCGCTGTGTCCAGAGGACCCACGTCCGCCATCACCGGACCCCGGCCCACCGCCATGGTCGTCTTCGGGCTCGATGTGGCGACTTCCGCCCCCGCCGGGACCGCGATTTTCGCTGTCGTCGCTGAATTCGTCATCACCGGAGCCGTTGCCGGACCCACCGTGATCGTCTCCGGACCCGCTGGAGCCGTGATTGCGGCCGCCGCTCGACCGCCCGCCGCGGCCATCGCCGCTCTCGCCGCTCCTTCCGGAGTCGGAGGACGAACCGCTCCCATCCGGATTCCCGCTACCCGTCGTTGCGGCCCCGCTCGTCGCTTGCGCGGAGTCGTCGGCGACGACTCCGCTCGTTGCCGGCTGCGCGGAACGTTGTGGCTGGCGGTTGTGATCGATGGCCACCCCAGCGCCCACCGCACCCGCGACCAGGACCGTTGCCGCCGCTGCCTTCAGGGCCACGCCGGCGCCGGCGACCCCACCGACCCCGGCCGCACCGGCGGCGGTCTCTACCGCCGGGCTGCTGGCAGCTCCTGCAAGTAGCGCTTTCAGTAGCGGCAGCGGCAGCAGCATGCCGGCGGCGTCGCGCAGCGAGCGCCGCGCCCGGTAGATCGCCTGCCGCGCGCCGCCATCGCTGAGCCCCAGGGCGCTGGCGATCTCCTCGTGGCTGAGACCTTCCAGCTCGCGCATCACGATCGCCGCCCGTTGCGCCTCGGGCAGCGATTGCAGGCGGCGCATCAGGTCCGCCAGCTCCTCGCGGCGCTCCAGCTCCTCCGCCGGGCTGGAGCCGCTGGCGATCACCTCGGCCAGCGCCTCGGCAGAGGGCGGGCTGTCGCGCAGGTCGTTGAGCGCGGTGTTGCGGACGATGCCGAAGAGCCAGGGCCGCAGCTCGATCTCGGCGCCATCGCGGCGCAGCGCCAGCAGCGCCTTGGAGAAGGCGTCCTGGGTGACGTCCTCGGCGCGGCTGCCGACGATTGCCGCCGCGTAGCGGTTCAGCGCCCTGCCGTAGCGGCGCACGATCTCCTCGAAGGCGTTCTCGTAGCCCTCGCGGACGAGGGTGACGAGGCGGCGGTCCGGCTGCGTGCGCAGGGCGGGGCCGATGACGAAGCGGGCGGCGAATCCTTCGGCTGGTGGCGGCATCTGTGGTTCGATGGTCCCTTCGGCTTACTGATCTGAGAGCAGGTCGGTTCAAACCGGCCGGCACGTACTGATGCAACACGGACCAATGACCAAGATCACGCGGCATGGATAAGGGCCTGGCGGTCCTGCTGACCGCGCTCGCCGGCGGGCTGATCGCCCTGCAGGCGCCGATCAACGCTGGGCTGGGGCGCTCGACCGGCAGCCTGCCGGCCGCCCTCGTCTCCTTCGCCATCGGCACGATCGCGCTGGCCTCGATCGTCGTCCTCAGCGGCAAGGGCGGAGGGTTGAGCTCGAGCTTCGACGTCAGCTGGTACTACCTGCTCGGCGGCGTCCTCGGCGCGATCTACGTCACCAACGCGCTGATCGCGGTCTCGGTGGTCGGAGCCGGGGGAGTGGCGGCGGCGACGATCACCGGCCAGCTCATTGCCTCGGTCGCGATCGACCGGTTCGGTCTATTCGGCCTCGACCAGGTCGCGCTCACCCCGGAGCGCGTCGCCGGCGTCGTCCTCCTGCTGGCCGGCACCGTTCTGATCGTTCGCTGAGCCGCGCGCAAACTCCGGCGGCGCGATCTGCAGGTAGTGGCTGAAGGACCAAGCGATGAAGCGCTTGTTGCCGAGCAGGCGAACCAGCGGCCCGAGCAGGCGCGGCGGGATCTTCGGCACCAGCTTCTGCACCCGCAGCATCCAGCGGAACTTCCACTCGTGCGAGTCGTTGAACTCGGCGTAGCGGGCCGCCGCCGCTTCGCGGTCCTGCCAGCCGTCGACGACGCCGCGCAGCTCGCGACCCAGGGCGATGCCGAAGTAGAGCGCCGTGCGGATGCCCTCGGCACTGAGCGGCAAACAGTGGCCGGCCGAGTCACCGGCGAAGAAGATGCCGCCCTCGGTGCCTTTGCGCAGCTCGTGGGGGATCCAGTTGCCCTGGTAGCGGACCCGCTCGGCGTCGAGGTCTTCGGCCAGCAGCTCGGTCGTCTCCCGCACGTGGAAGCGAGGGTCGAAGGAACCGACGCCGATGCGCAGCTCGTCGCGGGCGGGGAAGCTCCAACCGTAGCCGGCCGGCACGTAGCGGCGGTCGATCCAGATCTCCAGGTCCTCGCCTTTGCCTCCCGGGTGGACCTCGAGGCCGCGTGAGAGCGGCGCGTCGGGTGGCTGGTAGCCATCGCCGTTGGCCAGCATGCGGCGCCAGCCCAGGGCGTCGACAACGAGCGGCGCCGAGATCACGCCGCGGTCGGTGTCGATCGCGATCGCGCCGTCGCCGTTCGCTGTGGGCGCCCGGCCGTTGACCTTGGCAGTCTCGAAGCGCGCCTCGCAGTCGCGCCAGAGCAGGGCGCAGAGCTCGCGGTAGTCGAAGGTGGAGAAGGTGAAGGGGAGGCGGTAGCGCGAATCGCCGTGCGGTGTGTGCATCAACAGTGAGTCGAAGCGCTGGCGCTCGGCGTCCATCAGTCCCAGCGCTTCCATCCACAAGGTCGGGATGCCGCAGGCCGAGGTCTGACGCTCGCCGATCTCGTAGCGATCGACGATCAACACGTCGGCGCCGGATCCGGCCAGCTCGCGGGCCACCGCGAGCCCGGCAAAGCTCGCCCCGCAGATCAGCACGTCGTGGCTGCCGTCGAGCGGAGTCCGCTCCTCGCCGCGTTTGGTCGCTCGGATTGGCATATGGCCGAGGGTATCGGAGGTCGCTTGAGGTTTTCCCCACCGCCCCCGGACGCGGGAGCCCCGTCCGCGAGGCCTCCGGTCATGGTGAGCGCGGGCGGGGCGGGAGCAGAGGAGGCGGTGCCTATTTCTTTTCTGCAATCATGCGCCGCTGTGTCCGTGACCGATACGACCTTGACCCCTGCTTCTGAGACTCCCGCCGGCTCGCCGGTTGAGGGCTCGGGCGGTTTGCTGCTCGAACTCGACGGCAAAATCGTTCCCAATTACGCGGCGACGATGGTCTCCTTCGAGGAGGGCGACGTCGTCAAGGGCAAGGTCGTGCGAATCGACAAGGACGAGGTCCTGGTCGACATCGGCTACAAGTCGGAGGGGGTCATCCCCTCGCACGAGCTCTCGATCCGCAAGTCGGTCAATCCGGCTGACGAGGTCGAGCAAGGCGAGGAGGTCGACGCCCTCGTCCTGACCAAGGAAGACGCTGACGGCCGTCTCGTCCTCTCCAAGAAGCGCGCTCGTTTCGAGAAGGCCTGGCGCCGCATCGAGGCCGCCGCCGAGTCGGGTGAACCGGTTGAGGGCAACGTGATCGAGGTCGTCAAGGGCGGCCTCATCCTTGACCTCGGGGTGCGCGGCTTCCTGCCCGCCTCGCTGGTCGATATTCGCCGCGTCCACAACCTCGACGAGTTCATGGGCCAGACGCTCGAGTGCAAAGTGATCGAGCTCAACCGCAGCCGCAACAACGTGGTGCTCTCGCGGCGCGCCGTGCTCGAGGAAGAGCGCAAGGAGGTGCGCGAGCAGATCCTCGGCCGCCTCGAGCCGGGCCAGGTCGTCGAGGGCAAGATCTCCAACATCGTCGACTTCGGCGCCTTCGTCGACCTCGACGGCATCGACGGCCTGATCCACATTTCCGAGCTTTCCTGGAGCCACGTCAACCACCCGTCCGAGGTGGTGGCGATCGGCGACACCGTGCGGATCAAGGTGCTCGACATCGACCGCGACCGCCAGCGCATCTCCCTGGGCCTGAAGCAGACCCAGGAGGACCCCTGGCAGCGCGTGATCAGCGCTCACCGTCCCGGCGATGTGCTCGGCGGCACCGTCACCAAGGTCGTCGCTTTCGGCGCCTTCGTCGAGATTCTGCCCGGCGTCGAGGGCCTGGTCCACATCTCCGAGCTTGCCGACCACCACGTCGAGAGCCCCAGTGAGGTCGTTGAGCCGGGCGCGACGCTTGACGTCAAGATCCTCGAGATCGACGAGGAGCGCAGGCGGCTCTCGCTGAGCATCAAGCAGGTCGAGGAGCAGAAGATGCCGATGGGCGATCTCGGGGCGCAGATTCAGGAAGCGTCAGAGGGCTCAACTGGCGAGGACACAGACGGCTCGGCCGCGGGTCCTGTCGTGACAGAGGACTCCTCGTCCTCGCAAGCTGCGGGCGAGGAGCCCGCCGCCACGCCACCCGCGGATGAGGCGTCTGGGGACGTCGCCGACGAGCCCGCCGCCGAAGTGGCTGAGCCCGCCGAGGAGGCCCCGGCTCCTGAGGTGGAGGTTCCTGCGGCTGAGGAGGCCCCCGCCTCTGAGGTTGAGGAGCCTGCTGCGGAGGAGACCCCGGCTGAGGTTGCTGAAGAGCCCGCTGCAGAGCCCGTTGCCGAGGCGCCTGAGGAAGGCGGCGAGGAGCAGGAGGGGGAATCGGTGCAGGAGCGGCCGGATTCGCCTGATGACACCGATGAGGCCGCTGGTGAGCCCAGCGAGACCGAGTCGCCTGCTGAGGAAACCTCCGAGTCTTAGCTCGTTGTGCCGCTGACTATCGGCTTGACCGGTGGTATTGCGGCTGGGAAGTCAGAGTCGCTGGCGGCGTTTGGGCGGCTTGGCGCCGCGACTATCTCCAGCGACGCGGTCGTTCACGAGCTGCTTGATTCCGAACCGCTGCTGGGGCGGTTGGTCGAGCGCTGGGGCCCCGATGTGGCGCCTGAAGGGCAGGTCGACCGCAGCAAGATCGGCGAAGTCGTGTTTGCGGACCCAGAGCAGCTGAAGTGGCTGGAGGCGCAGATTCACCCGTTGGTCGGCGAGCGGATTGGCAGCTGGCTCGCTTCGCTTGGCGACGAGGTCGAGATCGCCGTGGTCGAGGTGCCGCTGCTCTTCGAGTCTGAGATGGAGCCCGTATTCGACACCACGCTTGCCGTCGTCACCCCCGACGAGGTCCGTCGTGCGCGCGCCGAGGCGCGCGGCCACGCGCTGGTTGGGGAGCGCGACGCGCGCCAGCTGGCCCAGGAGGAAAAGGCGGCCCGCGCCGAGCACGTGATCGAGAATGACGGCACGCTCGAGCAGCTCGAGCAGCGCCTGTCCGCTCTCATCGCGAAGCTGGCTGGATGAGCGCGGGCAGAAACCGCCCTATTAGGAAACGGAGAAGGCGCCGCCTGGCAATTGGCGCCGCCTTGGTCACCGCCGCTATCGTCGCCGGGGTGCTGCTGGCGGGGACTGTGGACAAGGCGATTCAGGAGCTGACGCTGCCGCTGAAACACGAGGACGTCATTCGTCAGCAAGCGCGCGAAAAGGACGTCGACGCTGCCTTGATCGCCGCGGTCATCTACTCCGAGTCGAAGTTCAGCGACCGCACCTCGAGCGCCGGCGCCCGCGGCCTGATGCAGATCACGCCGGAAGCGGCCAACGAAATCGAGCGGCACAGTGGCGGCACGACCTTCAAGCTCAAGGATCTGGGCGATCCCGAAATCAACATCCGCTACGGCACCTACCTACTGCGCGAACTGCTCGACCGCTACGACGGCGACGTGGTCGCCGCGCTTGCCGCCTACAACGCCGGCCCCGGCAACGTCGACAAGTGGGGCGGCAGCAACCTCAGCGTCGAGGAGATCCCTTTCCCCGAAACCCGCGCCTACGTCGAAGAGGTACTCGACAAGCAGCGCGCCTATCGCGACAAGTATTCGCGGGAGCTGGGCTATTGAACCCTGAAGCCCCCCGACCCCGCGTCGCGGCGCTGGCGCTGGCCGTCGGCCTGGTCCTGGCCGACTCCTCGATCGTCGTCCTGGCGCTGCCGGAGATCTACCGTCAGCTCGACACCAGCGTCGCCGGCGTCAGCTGGGTGCTCGTCTCCTTCAACCTGGTGATGGCGCTCGCCGCGGTGCCGGCGGCGCTCCTTGCGCGCCGGGTTGGTCCCGGCCGCGCCGCCGCCGTTGGCCTCGCCATCTTTGCTGGCGCCGGGCTTGCCTGTGCGATCTCAGACCAGCTCAGCACCCTGATCGCAGCGCGCTGCGTGCAAGCCCTCGGTGGCGCTCTGGCGGTGACCGCGGTGCTGGAGCTGCTGCCGGCGACGGTCGGCAGTGAGAAACGCGCGGCGACGCTGTGGGCGGCGGCCGGGGCGACCGGGGCGGCGCTGGGTCCGGCGATCGGCGGTCTGCTCACCGAGCTGGTCTCCTGGCAATCGATCTTCCTGATCCAGGTGCCGATCGCGCTCGCCGCGGCGGTGCCGATCCTCGCCGTTGCCCGGCACGAGGCCGCCACCGGCATCCTCTCCACCGAGCTGCGGCGGACCGGCAAGCCGCACTTTCTCGCCAATCTGGCCCTGGCCCTGATCTCGGCCGCGATCGCCGGCGCCCTCTTCCTGCTCGTGCTGCTCCTGATCGAGGGCTGGCGTTTGAGCCCGATCGGTGCCGCGATCGTGGTCAGCGTGATGCCGCTGGCGGCGCTGCTCGGCAGCCGCCTCGACCGTCTCGTGCCAAGCGCCCGCGCTCGCGCCGCCGCCGGCGCGATCCTCGTCTCGGGTGGCCTCGGCGGGCTGGCGCTGCTGCCTAAGGCCGAGGTCGCGCTGACCGTGCCGCCGCAGGTGATGATCGGCATTGGCCTCGCCCTGGTGCTCTCGGCGCTGACCGAGACCGCGTTGAGCGGACGCGCGCCGCAGGCGATCCACGGCGGCTGGACGATCTCCGCCCGCCACGCCGGGGTCGTGATCGGGATTCTCGCCGTGACGCCGATCTTCACCCACGACATCGCCCAGCAGCGCCACGACGCGATCAACGCCGGCACTGCCGTGATCCTCGACTCACCCGTCCCGCCGCTGCTCAAGCTCGACCTGGCGCAGAAAATAGCCAGTCACCTGGAAGACGAGAAGGGCAAGGTGCCGACGATTGGCCCGGCCTTCGAACCGTTGCCCACCGATCCGGAAGAACACGATCAGGTGGTCGAGCTGCGCGAAGAACTGCAGGACCAGCTCAATCGCGGTGCCACCCACGCCTTCAGCCCGTCCTTCGGGCTTGCCGCCCTAATTGGCCTGCTCTCGTTGATCCCGATTGGCCTGGCGAGGAAGGTCGAGCTGTGAACGGCGAGCGGCGATCGCTGTTCCTGGTCGGCGGCGCGATCGTCGCCGCCGTCGCCCTGGTCGGGATCTACCTCGCCGCGGGCGGCGCCTCCTACACACCGGAGAAGACCCAGGACCCCTGCACGCATCGCGCCTGGCGCAACCCCGAAGGCCTGCAGCAGATCGCCGAGCAGTTCACCCTCTCGGCGCTCGACGGTGCCGCCTGTCAGCTTGGCGTCAGCCGCGAGACCCTGGCCCGGGCCCTGGCCACACCCGAGTCGCGTGAACGCTTCAAAGAGCGCTACGACATCAGCGACGCCAAGCTGGCCAAGGCGGTCAGGGCCGGCCTACTGCGCGCCGTCGACGACGCCGAAGAAGCCGGCGCGCTGAGCCCGATCCTGGCCGAGCCACTGCGCGAAACGCTGAGGAGCATCCCGCTCGACCAGGCGATCGAACTGATCAACAACGCCGAATCGCTGCTCAACAACGTTCAGGGGTTCCTCGGCCCCGCCCAGGAATTCCTCGAAGGGTTCCTTCCCTGAACAAGCGTCGCCTCCTCCGCTCCCGCGTGGCCGCGCTCATAGACACCGGCGATCTCGCGGCCACGCTCCCGCGTCCGGGGGCGACTTCTATTTCTTGATTTGAAATTTGCTCTTGCCGGGCAGCCAGGTGACGCCTTCGCAGAGCTGTTCGGGCGTCGTGTCCAGGGAGCCGGCGAGCTTGACGATCGTGCCCAGCCGGGGCTCGCGGCCACCGCGCTCGAGCAGCGAGATCTCGGTGCGGTGCAGGTCGCAGCGGAAGCCAAGCTCCTCCTGCGAGATCGCCTTCTTCTTGCGCGCTTTACGCAGATTAATTGCGAATCGTTCGCGTGGTTTCATTAACGGGCGATTCTCTGTCTGCGAAGACAGAAGGGCTACAGCCAAAAACATTCGCAGACAAAACCACACGTTTATATACAGATCAGACGCGAGTGGCGCGCCAGACCCAGAGCATCGCCAGTGGCTGCAGCGGCAGCCTCGCCCAGAGCGCCCAGCGCGGGACCCGGTTCAGGTCGAGCCCGCGAATCTGCTCCGGGTTGACCGCCATGTGGACGTTGGCGGGGAAGATGGCGACGAGCAGGGCCAGCAGCCACCAGCGGGCGAAGCGACGTGTCGAAGGCTTCGCGATCGCCAGGCCGCCGACGATCTCGGCGACGCCACTGATGGCGACCGCCTCGCGATGGCGCGGCAGCGAGGGCGGCATCATCGCCTCGTAACTGCGCGGGATGACGAAGTGCAGCGTCCCGGTGAAGGAGAAGAATCCGGCCAGGGCCTTCTGCGAGCGCGTCATCGCGCGCAAGTCTTCCAGCATTTGCGGCTAAAGGGCGCGGCGGCGATCACCGATACCCCTAGTGCCCATGTTGAAGCCAAATTCGAAACTAGCGGTGCCGATCGTCGTCGGCACGCGCCCAGAGGCGATCAAGCTGGTGCCGATCATCCTCGCCCTGCGCGAGAGCGAGCATTACGAGCCGATCGTCGTCTCCACCGGCCAGCACAACCGCATGGTCGACTACATCTTCGAGCTGGCCGGGATCAAGTCCGACGTCGTGCTTGGGCCGGCTCGCGCCGCGCCAACCTCAACGAACGCGTCTCCTCGGTGATGCGCCGCTTCGAAGACTTCTGCGTCGACCGCTTCGAGATGAGCCCGACGCCGTGCCGACCGTCGAGGACACCCTGCAAGGCCGCCGGCCCGCCACGGTGCTGGTCCATGGCGACACCAGTTCGGCGATGGCCGCCGCCCTGGCCTCGTTTCACCTGCGCATCCCGGTGATACACGTCGAGGCCGGCTTGCGCGCCGGCAGTGGCAATCTGGTTCCCTTCCCGGAGGAGCTCAACCGGCGCGTGATCTCGACCATCGCCAGCCTTCACTTCGCTCCACCTTCGCCAACCTGCAGAACCTGGCGCGGGAGAACGTGCCGGTCCACAGGTGTTCGTCACCGGCAACAGCGGCATTGACGCGCTCCACTGGGCCTCGAAGATGGACGTCGACTTCGCCGATCCGCGCCTGCAGGAGATCCACGAAAGCGATGCCAGGGTCATCGTCATCACCGCCCACCGGCGCGAGAACTGGGGCGACGGCCTGCGTGGGATCGCCGCGGCGTGGCGCGTTTGGCCGCCGAGCACCCCGACGATGCGCTTTGTCTTACCCGTCCATCCCAACCCGCGGTGCGCGAGGCACTGGTCGAGTGCCTCGACGGCCTCGACAACGTCCTGCTCGGCGAGCCGCTTGGCTACGCCACCTTCTCGCGCCTGCTGAGCGCTGCCACCTGGTGATCACCGACTCGGGCGGCGTCCAGGAAGAGGCGCCTTCGCTGGGCAAGCCGGTGCCTGTCGCCGGCGAGAGGACGGAGCGAACCGAGGGGCTGGAGGCCGGCACGCTACGCCTCGTCGGCACCGACCCGGAGCGGATCTTCGCCGAGGGCAACCGCTTGCTGACGACCCGGTCGCCTACAGCGAGATGGCCGAGGCCGAAAATCCCTACGGCGACGGTCGCGCGGCCGAGCGAATCGTCGCGGCGCTGGAGCACCTGCTTCTCGGCGGCGCCTCGCCGAGTCCTTTCGGCTCTGGCTACACCGCTCAGCGGTGGCGCAGGCTGCCGGCTTCGAGCCGGCGGAACTGCCGCAGTTCGATTCCCTGATCGGTGTGGCCGGGGCACTGGCAGAGGCCGAAGTTCTCGATGGGAGTCGACGGTGCCGGCCGTGGTCCCTCCCTTCGAATGTTTGCTCGGCGGCTCGACTGAGCCGAGCTGCTGCTGAGTCTCCCTAGCGCATCATCATGGGCATGTTCGTCTGGTCGGTGGTGCTCTTCGTGCGGGCACTCGGTACCGCCCCCCTGAAGCAAACAGTTGAGACGACGGCCCACAGGCGACTCCTCCTCGGTCTTCCTGGTGCCGGACCTGGACGAAGAGGTGACGATCAGCGACAGCGTCGAGCGCCTGCTCGCCCTCGACCTTCCCGCCCCCGCGTGCTGCGTGATGAACGACGCCTCCGAGGACCGCACCACCGAGGTGTTGGCAGACATCTCGCGCCCAGATCTCGCCGTGCTCTCGCGCACGCTACGGAACACCTCACCAGAACAAGGCCGCCGCGCCTGACTACGCCTACCAAGTCGCTGGCCGAAGGCGATCAGCGTCGAGCGCACAATGGTCTGACAGATCGTCGACGCCGACGGCAGGCTCGATAGGGAAGCGCCGCGCTTTGCCGCCTCCCAGTACGAGGCAGACCCGGCCCATGAGCGGCATTCCAGGTCGCTGGTGCGGATCGTCTACAACCGCGGCCGCTACCTGCGCCTGGCTCCAGGACCCTCGAGTTCTCGGGGTACCGGTACCCTCTCCCAGGCCGGTCGCGACGACCCAGGCCGCGCCGGCGTCGGCGGCAACGGTGACTAGAACGGCTCAGCGCCCTCAATGACGTCGGCGACGGCGTCGGGCCGTGGCGGGATCGCCTCACCGAGGACCAGGACCTCGGACTGCGCTTGATCGCGCGCGGCTGGAAGGGCCGCCAGGAGCTGCGGGCGACGGTTGACCAGCAGGGCCTCTCGCGACCGCGGCGCTTGCTCAACCAGCGAACCCGCTGGTCCCAGGGCAACCTGCAGGCGATGGACCTGCGTGGTGAAGTGCGGCGGGCGCCCTTCCCCCGCGGCGCCCGCTTCGAGCTGCTGATCTACCTGCTGATGCCGTTCTGGCAGGGGATTATCGGGGTCGGTCTGCTCGCGGCGCTGTATCTCGCCGCCAGCGGCAGCGCGCCCTTCTGGGGCGGTGGTCCGACTTGGCAGCTCGGCTTCTTCTACCTGCTCGCCTTTGGCGGCACGATCCTCGGCTGCATTGCCGCTCGCGCCTCACGTGGTCCACTTGGCTGGCTGCAGGGATTGCTGGTGGCGCAGGTCTACGCGCCCTACACCTGGTTCCTCTGGCCGGTCTTGGTTCGCTCGAGCTGGCGTCAGCTGCGTGCGCAGGATGACTGGGCGAAGACGGCGCGCGAACCGCTCGGCTCCAACGAGGAGCGGGCGGACGGCCACGCTATCGTCACCTGAGTGCCCGATTTCAACCTGAACAGCGCATACGCGCCGACCGCCGACCAGCCGAAGGCGATCGAGGGCCTCGCCGAGGGATCCGCGGCGGGCAGCGGTTCCAGACCCTGCTCGGGGCGACCGGAACCGGCAAGACGTTCACGATGGCGGCGACGATCGCCGCGGTGCAGCGGCCCTCGCTCGTCATCGCCCACAACAAGACGCTAGCGGCGCAGCTCTCAACGAGTTCCGGAGTTCTTCCCGGAGAACGTCGTCCAGTACTTCGTTTCCTACTACGACTACTACCAGCCTGAGGCCTACGTCCCAGCGCAGGACCTCTTCATCGAGAAGGACAGCTCGATCAACGAGAGATCGACCGCCTGCGTCACGCGGCGACGGCGGCCTTGTTCGCCCGGCGCGACGTGATCATCGTCGCCTCGGTGTCATGCATCTACGGGATCGGTTCGCCGCAGGTCTACAACGAGAAGATGCAGCTGTTCAAGGTCGGCGACTGGGTCGACCGCGACGAGGTGCTGCGAAAGCTGGTGAAGATGCAGTACCAGCGAAATGACACGAACCTCCCGAGGGACGTTCCGGTGCGGGGCGAGGTGCTCGAGATCTTGCCCTCCTATGCCGAGTCGGCGTATCGGATCTCGCTCTTCGGGGACGAGCTCGAGTCGATCCAGCACTTCGACCCGTTGACCGGCGAATGCTCGACGTGATCGACCACGTGTCGGTCTGGCCGGGATTGCACTACGTGACGAAGGACGAGACCCTGGACCGCCCGGTCGAGGAGATCCGCCAGGAGCTGAGGAGCGCGCTCCGCCGAGCTGGAGGCCGAGGGGAAGCTGCTCGACCGCACCGGCTGAAGCAGAGGACGCTTACGACATCGAGATGATCGAAGAGATCGGCTTCACCTCGGGGATCGAGAACTACTCGCGAATCCTCGACGGCCGCCAGGCGGGCAGCCCGCCGCACACGCTGATCGATTACTTTCCGGACGACTTCGTCTGCTTCGTCGACGAGTCCCAAAGACGATCCCGCAGATCGGGGGCATGTACGAGGGCGACCAGTCGCGCAAGGAGTCGCTGGTCGACTACGGTTTCCGGCTGCCGTCGGCGATGGACAACCGGCCGCTGAAGTTCGACGGTTCCTGCGCGCATCAACCAGCTTGTGATGGTCTCCGCGACCCCCGGCCCGTTCGAGCGGGCCGAGCGAGCGCACGGTCGAGCAGATCGTCCGCCCACGGGATCATCGATCCGGAGATCGAGGTACGCGAGACCCGAACCAGATCGACGACCTGATGAACGAGGTGAGGGCGCGCCGAGCGCGACCGCGTCCTGGCGACCACGCTGACCAAGAAGATGGCCGAGGACCTGACCGGCTACCTCCTCGACTTCGGCTTCCGGGTCCGCTACCTGCACTCGGAGGTCGACACGCTGGAACGGATCCAGATCATCCGCGACCTGCGGCTCGGCGAGTTCGACGTGCTGGTCGGCGTCAACCTTCTGCGCGAGGGGCTCGACCTGCCCGAGGTCTCGCTGGTCGCGATCCTCGACGCCGACAAAGAGGGTTTCCTGCGCGGCGAGACGAGCCTGGTCCAGACGATCGGCCGCGCCGCCCGAAACGTCGACGGCAAGGTCCTGATGTATGCCGACAGGAGACGGACGCATGGAGGCGGCGATCCCGAGACCGACCGCCGCCGGGCCATCCAGCTCGCCTACAACGAAGAGCACGGCATCACTCCGGAGACAGTGAAGAAGGGCATCTCCGAGATGAGCCAGTTCCTCGCCATGGAAGACCGGGCGCCGCGCAAGGGCGCGGCAGGGCGGCGTGAGGTTCGCGAGCGCCGACGAGCTCGAGAAGACGGTCGTGGCCCTCGAGGAGGAGATGATCGCCGCGGCCGAGGACCTGCGGTTCGAGGCGGCGGCCCGCATCCGCGACGAGCTGAAGGAACTGCGTCGCGATCTCGATGGCATGCGCCCCCGCGCCTGAAGCCACTGAAGGAATGATCTAGTCCGCCTCCATGAGGAGAGACGAGATCCAGCAGACAGACTTCCCAGCGGCTCGGCGGGGCTACGATCGCGCGGCGGTGGATGATCTTCCTCGCCAGGCCGTGAGGTGGCAGCGCCTCGAGGGTGCGGCAGCGAAGGCACCCGCGACGCGTCCCGTTCACCGCGAGCGACTCGGGGGCTGCGAGCGTCATCTCCGCCGCCGGCGGTGAACGGGCAAAGGCGGCCGAGATCGACACCGACGGCCGTGGTTTCGCCGCCGAGGAACTCGTCGACGAGAAAAAAAACCTCGCAGAGCGCCCGAGGGTGCGCGGCCGAAGGCCACCGAGCTGCGCACCCGCGTCGCCCGACCTCGGTACCCGCCCGATAACCGACGCTTGCGGTCGACCCAGCAGGCCGAAACCGACTAGGCGTGGCGGCGTTCGGCCTGCATCTCCTGCGCCCAGGCCAGGCGTCAGCCAAGAGGACTTTCGAGCGCGAGGCCATCGAGCGTCGGCACGACGTCCCCGTCGTGATCGACTTCCCGGCCGAGTGGTCCGGCCCCTGCCGCACGCTGACGCCCGGCGCTGGAGCCGCCGAGGCCGAGCCCGCGTCGCCGAGCTCGTGCTGACCAAGGTCGACGTCGCCGCCAACCAGGGACTGTCAGCCCGCTTAGGCGTGCAGGGCATCCCGGCCGTAAAGGCGTTCCGTGACGGCGCGGTCGTCACCGAGTTCGTCGGTGCGGTGCCGAAAGCCGAAAGTCGAAGAGTTCTTCGACTCGCTGGTTCCCTCACGCGCCGAGGAATTGTTAGCCGCCGGCGACGAGCTTTCTCTGCGCGAGGCGGCCGAACTGGAGCCGCGCCGGGCCGACATCGCCGTCGCGCTGGCCCGTAAGCGGCTCGAGCGCGGGGCGGAGGAGGACGCGCTCGACGCCGTCGAGAGTCACGAGGGCGATTTCGCCGCCGAGGGCATCGTCGCTCGCATTGAGCTGGTAAAGACGGCGTGGCAAGCGGGGCCTTCGAGGCGCTCGATCGGGGCGAGCGCGCCACCGCCCTCGATGCGCTGCTCGACGCGTTGGCGGCGCGTCGACGAGGAAACCCGCGAGCGGCTCCGCCGCGCAGCTGTTGGCATCCTCAGCGAGTTCGACCCCGGCGATCCCGAGGCCATTCGCTACCGCCGCCGCCTCGCCACCGCGCTCTCTTGATGGCGTCAGCTCGGCCCAACCCGCCTCGGAAAACCCGCTGCTTGCGGAAAGCTGAGGGGAACATCTGTTCGTCTGCGTAGAATCGCCCAATGGCCGCTTCTGACCGCATCGTCATCTCCGGCGCGCGCGAGCACAACCTCAAGGACGTGACGTTGAGCTTCCGCGCGACGCGCTGATCGTGATTACCGGGCTTTCCGGCTCCGGCAAGTCGAGCCTCGCCTTCGACACGATCTACGCCGAGGGCCAGCGCCGCTATGTCGAGTCGCTCTCGGCCTACGCGCGCCAGTTCCTCGGCCTGATGGAGAAGCCCGACGTCGACTCGATCGAGGGGCTCTCGCCGGCGATCTCGATCGACCAGAAGACGACCTCGCGCAACCCGCGCTCGACCGTCGGCACGGTGACCGAGATCCACGACTACCTGCGGCTGCTCTGGGCCCGGATCGGCATTCCCCACTGTCCCGAGTGCGGGGCCGAGATCACCGGCCAGACCCAGGAGCAGATCGTCGACCGGCTGATGACGCTCGAGGAGGGGACCAAATTCATGGTCATGGCCCCGGTCGTGCGGGGGCGCAAAGGCGAGTACGGGAAGCTCTTCGAGCAGATGCGGCTCGAGGGTTACTCGCGGGTCAAAATCGACGGCGAGCTGAGGCGGCTCGACGAGGAGATCGTCCTCGACAAGAAATACAAACACGACGTTGCCGTCGTCGTCGATCGCCTGGTGATGAAGACCGACCTGCGCCGCCGCCTCTCCGAGTCGGTCGAGGCGGCCGCCGGCCTCGCCGCCGGCCTGGTCGAAGTCGAGATGGTCGACGAGAAGACCGAGCCGCTGCTCTTCTCCGAGCAGTTCGCCTGCCTCAACTGCGGCACCTCGATCCCCGAGCTGGAGCCGCGGATCTTCTCCTTCAACTCGCCCCACGGCGCCTGCGAGCGCTGCCACGGGCTCGGCTTCCAGCGCGTGATCGATCCCGAGCTGGTCGTCCCCGACCCGACGCTCTCGCTCGGCGAGGGCGCCCTGCAGCCCTGGAACCGCGGCATCACCGCCTACTGGAAGCGGCTGATCGCCTCCGTCGCCGAGGCCTACGAGATCGACCTCGACAAGCCCTGGGCGAAGCTGAAGAAACTGGATAAAGAGGTCTTCCTCTACGGCACCGGCTCGGAGCGCCACCAGGTCAGCTACACCAACCGCTTCGGCCGTCGCCGCTCCTACAAAGTGCGCTTCGAGGGAATCGTCAACAACCTCGAGCGCCGCTACGAAGAGACCGACTCGGAGAGCAACCGCGAGCGGATCGAGAGCTACATGGCCGAGCAGCCTTGTCCCGACTGCAAAGGCGCCCGCCTGCGCCCCGAGAGCCTCGCGGTCAAGGTCGGCGGCATCAGCATCGCCGAGTTCAGCGACAAGTCGGCGCGGGCCGCCGCGGAGTGGATCAACGAGCTGGAGATGACCGAGACCGAGCGGGCGATCGCGCGCCTGATCGTGCGCGAGATCTCCGAACGGCTCGCCTTCCTCGAGAACGTCGGCATCGGCTACCTCTCGCTGGGCCGCTCGGCGCGCTCGCTTTCCGGTGGCGAGGCGCAGCGGATCCGCCTCGCGACCCAGATCGGCTCCAGCCTGGTCGGCGTCATGTACGTGCTGGACGAGCCCTCGATCGGTTTGCACCAGCGCGATAACGAGAAGCTGATCGCCACGCTTGACCGGCTGCGCGACCTTGGCAACACGGTGATCGTGGTCGAGCACGACGAGGGCACGATGATGGCCGCCGATCACCTGGTCGACCTCGGGCCAGGGGCAGGCGAACACGGCGGCTACGTGATCTCGGCCGGCACGCCGGCCGAAGTGGCCAAGGACCCGGCCTCGCTGACTGGCCAGTACCTATCCGGCAAGCGCAAAATCGAGCTGCCGGAGGAAAGGCGCAGCCCCAACGGCGCGCTACTGGTTCGTGGCGCCCGCGAACACAACCTCAAGGACGTCGACGTCACCGTGCCGCTCGGCGTCTTCTGCTGCGTCACCGGGGTCTCGGGCTCGGGCAAGTCGACTCTGGTCAACGAGACTCTGCACCACTCGGTCGCCAACCGGCTGCACCAGGCGAAGCTGCGCCCCGGCGCCCACGATGGCGTCGATGGGCTCAGCCAGATCGACAAGATCATCAACATCGACCAGTCGCCGATCGGGCGCACGCCGCGCTCCAACCCGGCCACCTACACCGGCGTCTTCGACCACATCCGCCAGCTCTTCACCCAGACCCAGGAGTCGCGCGCCCGTGGCTACAAACCGGGGCGCTTCAGCTTCAACGTCAAGGGCGGCCGCTGCGAGGTCTGCCGCGGCGACGGCCAGATCAAGATCGAGATGCACTTCCTGCCCGACGTATACGTCCCCTGCGAGCAGTGCCACGGCAAGCGCTACAACCGCGAGACGCTCGAGGTCCGCTTCAAGGGCAAGAACATCGGCGACGTGCTCGAGATGTCGGTCGAGGAGGCGGTCGAGTTCTTCGAGAACGTGCCGAAGATCGCCCGCCGCCTGCGCACCCTGCACGACGTCGGCCTCGACTACATCCGCCTCGGCCAGGCGGCGACGACGCTCTCTGGCGGCGAGGCGCAACGAGTGAAGCTGGCGACCGAGCTCTCCAAAGTGGCCACCGGCAACACCCTCTACATTCTCGACGAGCCGACCACCGGCCTCCACTTCGCCGACGTGCAGCGCCTGCTCGAGGTGCTCGGCCGCCTCGTCGACGCCGGCAACTCCGTGGTCGTGATCGAGCACAACCTCGACGTGATCAAGACGGCAGACCACCTGATCGATCTCGGTCCGGAGGGCGGAGATGAGGGGGGAGAGGTGGTTGCCACCGGCACCCCGGAGGAGGTCGCCGCGGTGGCGGGCTCCTACACCGGCCGCTTCCTCGCCGGGCTGGTTGAGCCGGCAAAACCCAAGCGGGCATCGCGCAAGCGGCGCGAGCCGGTCGCGGCCTGACAAAAAAACACCACCGCGGTACACCGATGCGCTACCGTGAAGTAGCGGTCGCGGGAGTGAAGATCGCAGCGAGTGGGTAGAAGTTGAGTTGGTAAGGGCGGGGGCCTGAAAGGAGAGCCCTATGTCCAAATCAGTTTTGATGCGTTCGGGGATTGCGGTTGGCGTCCTTGTCGCGGTGGTTGTTGTTGCTGCTGGGTGTGGTGGAGGCGGAGGAGGCGGCCCGAAGGTCGCGCTGCTCTTGCCCGAGTCGAAGACGAGTCGCTATGAAGCGCACGATCGACCTGAATTCGAAAAGAAGGTCGAAGAAATCTGCGAAGACTGCGAAATCATCTACAGCAATGCCAACCAGAGCACGAGTGAACAGCAGTCACAGGGTGAAGCCGCAATAACACAGGGCGCAAACGTCCTCGTCCTCGATGCCGTCGACGCAACCGCCGTCGGCTCGGTGGTGAAGAAGGCCAGCGAAGAAAACATCCCGGTGATCAGCTACGACCGTTTGGTCCTTGGTGCACCGGTCGACTATTACGTCTCTTTCGACAACGAACGGGTCGGCGAACTGCAAGCCGAAACGCTGCTCGAAAAGCTCAAAGAAGAAGGCAGCCCCAAGGGTCCGATCGTGATGATCAACGGCTCTCCAACGGACCCCAACGCGGCTCAGTTCAAGGCCGGCGCGACGAAGGTCTTCGAAAAAGAAGGCACCAACGTCGCCAAGGAATACGACACACCTGAATGGAGCCCTGATCAGGCTCAGAACGAGATGGAACAGGCAATTACGGCGCTCGGTAAAAACGGGTTCGCCGCCGTTTACGCCGCCAACGACGGCACCGCCGGTGGTGCGATCGCGGCGATGAAGTCAGCGGGCATAGAACCGGAAAGCAAGCCGACCACCGGCCAAGACGCCGAACTGGAAGCGATTCAGCGAATTCTCGTCGGCGAACAGTTCATGACCGTCTACAAGGCGATCACGCCAGAGGCAAACGACGCCGCCGAAATGGCCGTGGCGCTGGCTGAAGGCAAAGAAATCCCGTCTGGCCTGGTCAACGCCAAGGAAGACAACGAAGTCGAAGAAGTGCCGTCGGTTCTACTCAAACCGGTGGCGGTGAAGAAGGAAAACATCAACGAAACGATCGTCAAAGACGAATTCTGGCCGACGTCGGAAATCTGCACAGGTCCCTACAAGGCCGCCTGTAAAGAAGCCGGCATCGAATAGGCAAGCGATGATCGGGGCGAACCACACAGGGGGTTCGCCCCGACTTCACCCTCGACGGGCGCAAGAGCGATGAGCGAGAACGGCGAGGTCCTCTCGATCAAGGGGATCAGCAAGCACTTTGGTCCGGTGCAGGCGCTTGATGGAGTGGACCTCGACGTTCGTCCCGGCGAGGTGCTCGCCTTGGTAGGTGACAACGGGGCCGGCAAGTCGACGCTGGTCAAGTCGATCTCCGGGATCCACGCCGTCGATTCAGGTGAGTTCATCTTCGAAGGCCAAGGGGTGAAAATCGGCAGCCCGGCGGCCGCGACCGAATTGGGGATCGCCACCGTCTACCAGGACCTGGCGCTCTGCGACAACCTCGACGTGGTCGCCAACCTCTTCCTCGGACAGGAGGAACTGGTCGGGGGAGCGGGCACCGCGGTTCGTGCTCTCGACGAGATCGCGATGGAGCAGCGCTCGCACGAGCTGCTCGAGCAGCTCTCGGTGACGATCCCCAGCGTCCGCTCCGAGGTGGGCACGCTTTCCGGCGGTCAGCGCCAGCAGGTCGCGGTGGCCCGCTCGCTGCTGGGTGAGCCGAAGGTGGTGATGCTGGACGAGCCAACCGCGGCGCTCGGCGTGGTCCAGACCAAACAGGTCCTCGACTTGATCAGACGCCTGCGTGAGCGCAATCTCGGCGTGATCGTGATCAGCCACAACCTCGCCGACGTCTTCGCCGTTGCCGACCGCATCTTCGTCCTGCGACTTGGTCGCAGGGCCGGCGTCTTCGACACCGCCAACACCAGTGAGGAGCAGGTGGTGGGGGCGATCACCGGGGCGAGTACGGACACCGCCGAACGGGAGCGGCAGCCGTGAGGGTGGGGGGCCCGGACGTGGCGGCGCCGGAGGCGGCTGGGGCCGAGCCCACCTCACCACGCGACCTGTTGCGCCGCTTCCTGCAGGGCGATCTCGCCTCGCTGCGGGTGATCCTCGCGATCGCCGTGATCTGGATCATCTTCGACCTCCAGAACGAACGCTTCCTCTCCGCGGCCAACCTCACCAACCTCTTCCTCCAGATCACCGCCGTCGGCCTGATTGCGGTCGGGGTCGTAATGGTCCTGTTGATCGGCGAGATCGACCTCTCGGTTGGTGCCACCAGCGGCCTTGCCGCGGCGGTGATGGCGGTCCTCAACGTCAAAAACGGTTGGGACCCGGCAACGGCGATCGTCGCCGGCGTGGCCACCGGAGCGGCGATTGGCCTGCTCCAAGGCATGCTCTTCACCCGCTTTCGCATCCCATCCTTCGTCGTCACCCTGGCCGGACTGCTCACCTGGCAGGGAGCGCTGCTGTTGGTGCTGGGCAAAACCGGCACCGTCAACCTCAGCAACTCCGGTATCACCGACCTTGCCAACACCTTCTACGGGCCGGCGGTGGGCTGGATCTTCGCCGCGGTCGCGATCGCCGCCTTCGCTCTGGTCACGCTCGGCGGTCACCGGCGGCGCGTTGCCGCCGGAGTGACCACGGAGCCGATGCCGCTGCTGCTGATCAGGGTGGCGGTCATCGCCGTCGTCATCATCGTCGCCGTCGCGATCCTCAACTCCGACCGCGGCCTGCCGCTGGCGCTGCTGATTCTGCTCGCCTTCGTGATCGGTTTCCAGGTGTTGGTGACGAGGACCGTCTTCGGCCGCCACCTCTATGCGGTCGGCGGTAACGCCGAGGCTTCCCGCCGGGCCGGGATCGGCGTCGACAAGATCCGCGTGATCGCCTTCGTCCTCTGCTCCTCGATGGCGGCAGTCGGCGGCATCCTCGCCGCATCCCGCCTGCTCGCGGTCAACCAGAGCTCCGGCGGCAGCAACCTGCTGCTGGAAGCGATCGCCGCCCCGGTGATCGCCGGCACCAGCCTCTTCGGCGGTCGTGGCAGTGTCTGGTCGGCCCTGCTCGGCGCCACCGTGATCGGCTCGATCTCCAACGGGATGAACCTGCTGGCGCTTGAATCCTCGGTCAAGTTCATGATCACCGGCGGCGTCCTGCTGGCAGCGGTGATCATCGACGCGGTCGCCCGCTCGCGCCGCCAGGCCGAGGGGCGCGTCTAGGCCTGGTCAGTCCGCGAAGAGCAGCGAGGCGCCGATCGCGCCGCCGAGGTCGCCGAGTGAGGCAACGCGGATCGCCGGCGGTCGTTCGTTGACGAAGAGGTGCTTGTCCATCTCCGCCGTGAGCGGGTCCATGTAGCGATCGCCGAAGCGCACGCCGAGGCCGCCGCCGATGATCACCGCTTCGGGGTCGAGCAGGTTGATCGCTGAGGCGACGCCGGTGCCGAGCGCCTCGATCGCCCGATCGATCAGCTTCTCGGCGAGCTCGTCGCCGTGGTCCAGGGCGCGCTCCCAGATGCCGCTGGTCAGTCGCGGTTTTTCGTGCTTGTGCATCAGCTTGAAGAGGTCGGTCTTGGTCCCTTCGTCGTGCTCGCGGCGAGCCTCGGCTTCCATCGCCGAGCGGCCCGCGTAGGCCTCCATGCAGCCCTTGCGCCCGCACGGGCACTTGGCACCGCCGCGCTTGACCACCATGTGGCCGATCTCGCCTGCCGCGCCACGGCCCAGCCAAGGTTTGCCGTCGAGGACGATGCCGCCGCCGACGCCGGTTCCCCAGAAGACCCCGATCAGGCTCTTGAACTCGCGGCCGGCGCCGAGGTGGAACTCGGCTTCGGTGGCCACCTGGACGTCGTTGCTAACCCGCACCGGCGCGCCGAGCGCCTCCGAGAGGGTCTCACCGAGCGGGAAGCTGCCCTCCCAGCCCGGCAGGTTGCGGGCGCCGCTGACGACGCCGGTCTTGCCGTCGGCGTCGCCGGGTGAGCCGACGCCCACGCCCTGCAGGTCACCTGGCTCGACGCTGGCTGCCGAGGCCGCCTCACGCAACGCCGCCTCCATCGCCTTGGCGACGTCTTTCGGGCCGCCCGAGGTGGGAGTGGGGTGACGCGCTTCGCCCCGCACCTCACCGTCGGCAGCGACGATCGCCGTCTGGATCTTGGTGCCGCCAAGGTCGATGCCGCCGCGCAGATCAGCCACGTGCGTCAGTCTATGGCTCGGTGCAGAGGGGATGGCGCATCTGGTGGGCGAAGCGGCGCTGGTATGAGCGCAACCGGCGGCTGGGCCGGCGCTGGCGCTTGGCTCGCCACGCCGCGCGCGGCGGCTTCTTCATCCGCCAGCCGCTCGAAGGGGAGGCGCTGGAGGCGCTCGATGAGGGGCGGCTGCGGATCGGCGAAGGCACTCTGCTGGAGCCCGGCTGCTGGTTGACGCTGGCCCCGGCGGCAAGGATCGAGATCGGCGAGGACTGCTTCCTCAATCGCAACACGATGTTGGCGGCGCTGGAGTCAATTGAGATCGGTGCTCACACAATGTTCGCCAACGGCTGCTTTGTCGGCGATTCCGCCCACCGTTTCGACGACCCCGATACGCCAATCACGCAGCAAGGGTTCACCAGCAAGGGCCCGGTCAAGATCGGCTCTAATTGCTGGTTTGGCGTCAACTGCGTGGTTACCAGCGGCGTCACGATCGGGGACCACTGTGTGATCGGAGCCAACTCGGTGGTCACCCGTGATCTGCCGCCCGGCACCGTCGCCGCCGGCAGCCCCGCTCGCCCGCTTTCCCGCAACTAGCGGCCCTCTTTTGCATCATTGGTCCAATGTGATCAACGCCGGTTAGCGCCGCCTGCGACCCCCTATAATCCGAGGACGGCCGTGACCCGAAGGGCATGGACCAAATGGACCTCGTCGAACTCGTTCCATCACACGCACAAGGCGACGTGACGCTCCTTCGCGACAAGGATGGGCTTCGCTCTGCCTTGGAGCCGGCCCGTCGCGCCGGCGAGTCGATCGGCTTGGTGCCGACGATGGGCTACCTCCATGAGGGTCATCTCTCGCTCCTGCGCGCCGCCCGGGCCGAGTGCGACGTGGTCGTGATGAGCCTCTTCGTCAACCCGACCCAGTTCGGTCCCAACGAGGACCTCGATCGCTACCCGCGCGATGAGGAGCGCGATCTGCGGCTGGCCGCCGAAGCCGGCGCCGATTTCGTCTACGCGCCGCCGGTCGAGGCCGTTTACCCCGAGGGCTTTGCCGCTTACGTCGAGGTCGAGGGCGGTCTGACTGACGTTCTCGACGGCGATCCTGGGCGGCGCGGGCCAGAGCACTTCCGCGGTGTCACCACCGTCGTCGCCAAGCTCTTCAACTCGGTCGGGCCAGACGTCGCCTACTTCGGTCAGAAGGACGCGCAGCAGGCGGCCGTTATTCGTCGCATGGTCCGTGACCTCGACTTTCCGCTGCGCATCGAGGTGCTGCCAACGGTGCGCGAGCCCGATGGCCTGGCGATGAGCTCACGCAACGCCTACCTCGACCAGGGTGACCGGGAGCGCGCAACCGCGCTCTCACGCGCACTGGTCGCGGCCGAGGGGAGCGCGTCCTCTCTGGGGCTCACAGCGGCCTTGGAGCTGGCCCGCGACGAGCTGCGTGCCGCCGGGATCGAGCCCGAGTACCTCGAGGCACGCGACGCCGAAGACCTTTCCCTCGTCACCGAGCTGGGCGACCGGCCGGTGCTGATCGCGGTCGCCGCCCAGGTTGGCGGCGCTCGCCTGATCGACAACGCCTTGATCCAACCTTGAAACCTGTGCAAAGAAAGCACTGACACGGAGGAGTCACCTAATGCAGAGGCAGATGCTCAAGTCCAAGATCCACCGGGCAACGGTGACCGATTGTGACGTCGACTACATCGGCAGCATCACGATCGACACCGAGCTGATGGCCGCATCGGACCTGATCACCAACGAGCAGGTCCACGTCTGGGACGTCGACAACGGCGCCCGCTTCGTCACCTACGTGATCGACGGCGAGGCCGGCTCGGGCACGATGCAGGTCAACGGCGCCGCCGCTCACCTGACTCGCCCCGGCCACAAGATCATCGTCGGCACCTTCGGCGCCTACGACGAGAAGGACCTCGAGACCTACTCGCCGGTAGTCGTCCACGTCGACGACGAGAACGAGATCGTCGCCGTCGACAGCCACCCCGAGGTGCTGCTGGCCGAGCCCGAGGTCGTCTGATGAGTTCCGGCGCCCGCTCGCACACCGCCCCACCACCGGCGGATCGCCCGCCGGTGAGCCTGCCGCGGCTGGCAGAGATGAAGGAGAAGGGCGAACCGATCGCGATGGTCACCGCCTATGACTTCCCTTCGGCCAAGGTGGCGGAGGAGGCCGGGGTGGACATCGTCTTGGTCGGTGACTCGGCCGCCAACGTCGTGCTCGGCCACTCCGGCACCGAGGCGGTGACGCTGGAGGAGATGCTCGTCCTCGGCAAGGCCGTGCGGCGAGGCCTGAAGACACCGCTGATGGTCGGTGACATGCCGATGGGCAGCTATGAGTCCAGCAACGAGCTGGCGATCCAAAACGCCCAGCGCCTGGTCAAGGAGACCGGCTGCCAGACCGTCAAGCTCGAGGCGGGGGGGATCTCGATCGAGCGCGCCCGCGCGATCGTCCGCTCCGGCATCCCGGTGATGGGCCACGTCGGCCTCACCCCGCAGACGGCAACCGCCCTCGGTGGCTACAAGGCCCAGGGCAAGACCGCCCAGAGCGCGATTCAGCTCTGCGAGGACGCCCTCGCCCTGCAGGCGGTCGGCTGCTTCGCGATCGTCTTCGAGGCCGTTCCCGCCGCCGTCACCGAGGCGATCGTCGAGAAGCTCGAGATCCCAACGATCGGCATCGGCGCCGGCCCCGCCACCGCCGGCCAGGTCCTCGTCTTCCACGACCTGCTCGGCATCACCACCGGCCGCATGGCCAAATTCGTCAAGCAGTACGCCGACATCCACAACCAGATGGTCACCGGCATGAACCAGTACGTAGCCGAGGTCCGCAGCGCCCACTTCCCCGAACCCGACCACGTCTACGGCATCGAGCCGGCAGAGCTATCGGAGTTCAGGCACTATTTGGATCAGGAGAGCCTTACCTCGGCCAAGGCCTGGGACTGGGAGCCGTTGCCGTAGCGGTGACAGTCTCAGTTCACTTTATGCGATACGCCATGCAGTGCAGAAGGACGTGAAGCTTGGAGTCAGGGAGCCGCACCGAAGCCCATGATGGTCAATCATGACTATGGCTCAGGGGGGTCTTCTAGGGACAATCCCGTCAAGCTTGACCTTCGGAGGAAACTGTGGCTTACCTATGCCCTTCCAGCCACCTACTGTCTTATCCCCAGTTGATGCAATTGCCCCCGGGTCCTTGGCGGTGCCGTCGGGACCATTCCCCGGCTTGGGGATAGCTCCTAGACCCTTCCCCTCTCCAGGGTCAGGAAGGGGTGGCAATACACATGCGACGATGGGAGGGAGGGGGGCCGGTACTCCCGGTTGAAGAGGTCCGACAAAGGGGGGAGGGGAAAACTTCTTACTGGTTCCCAAGGGTTGGTCTTTGCATCCACACAATCCCCCCGGATCCCCCCCGTTAACCGGGCTGTCCCCCGCGTAGAAATAAGGCGCTTCGGTTTCCGCCACCAGCGGATCAACGCTCATGAACTGCGCCGTTGACGGGTCATAGGCCCTGGCCCGCAGGTAGATCAGACCCGTATCGGCGCTCGTGTACTGGCCGTCGTAGCCAAGCGGGGTGGTGGCGGTACCGGTGTGGCCTTCAGTGGCGCCATAAGGCGTGTAGGTGTAGGTGCCTTTGGCTTCGCCTGAGGAGTTGGTCAGAAGCCTGGTCGAGCCCTGCTGGTCGTGGTGCAGGTAGGTCGGCGTTTCGGAGGCGATCTGCTCGAAGGGAGTGCCATCGGGGCCGTAGAGGTAGTAGCGGGTGCCGTCATAGAGCAAGAGCGGCAGGGCCGCGGCAGTGTTCCAGGCCAGGTGATTCGTGGCGCCGTTGATCGTCTCCGAGGCCCGCAGCCCGTTGCCGTCGTAGGCGTAGGAGTCTCCGATTTTCGCGACGGCGCCTTCTTCGGGGCGTTTGACCGAGATTAGGTTGCCGGCCTGGTCGTAGGCGTAGGTGGTGGCGGGCCCGCTGGCCGGGGTCGATTTGGTCCGCTGGCCCATGTTGTCGAAGGTGAATTTGGTACCGCCGCCTTCTTTCAGCTGGTTAGCGTTGTCGTAGCTGTAGGTGGCGCCGGCCACTTTGGTGGGGTTGCCGGCGGCGTCGTATTCGTAAGAGCCGCCTGCACCTGAAGTCATCCGCTCGCGCGTGTCGTAGCCGTATTCGGGTTTGGCCGCTCCCGGCAGGCCTGTCTGGGTTGCCGATTTGAGCTGGTCGGCGGAGTCGCGTTCGTAGCCGATTGAAACAAGGGTTGTCGCTCCTTGCAGCATCGTCGTTTTGGCCAGCTGGTCGGCGGCGTTGTATTCGTATTCGTCTTTGTTGGTCGAGGCCGTGGGGAAGGTCGTCGTTTTCGGCATCGAGTCGCGGTTGTAGGCGAATTTGGTTTCTGCGCCGAGCCAGTCTTTGACCACTTCCAAGCGCCCGGCCGCATCGAACGTCTGGGTGATCGCTTTGGTGTTGAGATAAGTGATTTTGGTCGTTTGGTTGCCGAGGTTGTATTCGTATTTGACGACTTCTTTGTTGCCGTTGGTGCTTTCGGTTAGTCGGTCGAGTTCGTCGTATACGTTTTTGGTCGTCCCGGTGGCGTCTTTCATTTCGGTCACTTCGCCATCTTTGCCGTAGACGTAAGTGACTGGTTTTGTGGCTTCTTCGGAGTATTTGACTTCTTTCAGCCTGTCGCCGGGATCGTAGGTATAGGTGGTGGTGCGGCCTGCAGGGTCTTTCAGTTCTTTGAGATTGCCTCCAGTGTCGTATTTGCGGATCGTTTTGCGTTCGAGCGGGTCGATCGTTTCGGTCAGCTGCTCGAGCGCATTGCGTTCATATTTGGTCGTATGGGCGTTGCCGTCGGTTTTGCTTTTGACCTGGCCCATCGAGTCGTAGGCGGTTTTCGAGACGTCCCCGTTGGCGGCTTTGACTTCGGTGCGCTCGTTGGCGGCGTCATAGACGTAGGTTGTCGCGTGGGCGTTGGGGTTGGTCACGACTTCGAGATTGCCAGCGGCGTCGTATTTGTATTTCGTTTCGTGGCCGAGGGGATCGGTGACCTTGATCGGACGCCCCTGGGAGTCGCGTTCGGTTTTGGTTTCGAATTTGGAGGCTTCGGCACCCGCTTCGTTGCCCCGAGGGCTGACTTCGGTGATTGGACGGCCGTCTTCGTCGTAGGTCCATGTGGTCTTGTCTTCGGCGGCGTCGGTTTCGGCTTTGCGGTCGCCGTAGGTGTCGTATTCGAAGGTCGTTTTGTGCCCGAGCGGGTCGGTTTCCGATTTCAGGTCGCCGTTTTCGGCGTATTCGAATTTGACTTCCTGGGTCGTCGCGCCGGGGGCGGGACGTTTGATCGATTCGACGTCGCCGGTGGTCGCGTTGCGGTTTATCGTCGTCGTCTCGCCCTTCGGCGACGTTTCGGAGGTCAGATCGTGGGTTTTGTTGTAGGCCCATTTCGCTTCGTTTTCGTTGGCGTCTTTTTCGGAAGTCTTGTTGCCTTCTGCGTCGTAACCGAAGGTCGTCGCGTGATTGTTGGCGTCGGTCTCTTTGGTCAGCAGGTAGGAGGCGTTGTATTCGTATTTGGTCGTCTGAGCTAGTTCCGTGCTTTGGGCTTTGACGATTTCGGTGGGCTCGCCCATTTCGTTGAACTTCTCCAGCGTTTTGGAGCCGTTGGGCTCAGTGATGACCGTTTCCTTGACGCCGCCGGTTTCTTTGTATTCGAAGCTGCGTTTGCGTTCGAGCGGTTCGGTCTGAGCTTTGACGCGGTTTTTTTCGTCGTATTCGTTTTTGGTCGTATTGCCCCGGCCGTCGGTGATTTCGGTCAGCTGGTGGGAACCGTCGTATTTGAATTTCCAGCTCGGTTCGGTTTCGCCCGGCAACGTGACTTTGACCAGGTTGCCCGCTTCATAGGCGTATTTGACCGTGTGGCCCATTGGGTCTTTGACCGATTCGACCTTGCCTTCTTTGTAGGTGAAGGTGAGGGCGCGACCGGCGGCGTCTTTGACGGTTTCCAGTTGGCCGGAGCCGTTGTAGGCCAGGGTGAGCGAGAGTTTGTGGCGGTCGCTCTCTTTGATCAGCTTGCCGGTTTTGTCGAATTCGAGCTTTTCCTGGGTCGGCAGCGTGAATACGTAGTTTTCGCCTTCTTTGACGAAGGTCGAGAGGTTCCAGCCCGGCGGGGAGTATTTGCCTTCTTGGAGGTAGAAGACCGCGGTAGCGCCGTTGTCCTGGCGCACGGTCGCGGTTTCGGCTTCGGCGTTGAGGGTGAGCTTGGCGCTGTATGGGCCCGTCCAGCCGAAGCCAAAGGGGCCGACTTCGGCTTCTTTCTGTACGGCTGCCAGTTGGGAGTTGTAGGAGCGGGTTATGCCCAGGGCGGGGCCCCTGCCCCCTAGGGTTGGGATGTCGGTCTGTTCCTCGGCCAGGTTGCCGGTAGCTGCGTCAACCGGGTCCCCGGTCATGCACTTCTGCATTTCGGCCAGGGCGGCGTTGCACTGGCCTTCTTTTTCCCCTTTTGTGGGGAGTTTGGATTCGAGCGTGCAGGCCGCTGCGTAGGCAGTGAACAGGGCAGAGGCGGCGAGAAGGGCCAGGAGCGCGGAGGAGAGCGATCTCGGCCGTAGCGTCATTGCAGAGCGACGCTTTCAGATAAGCGAGTTAAGCCTCCCGTGCTACTGGTCACCCGAGCATTATCGCGCTATGCTCAGGAAAATGCAAGTGGTCGGGTCAAGAATCCGCTTGTTTGTGCAGCTTGGGGTGGCTGGGTTGATCATGGTGGCCTTGCTCGTACTCGCCGGCCCCAGCTCCTCTTCGAAGCCTCTGGAACGTACCGAGCGGCTTTATCAGCCGGTCGGCGGGGCGGCGACGAAGAGGATCGATGCCCTCTACGCAGGGGTTCCCCAGCACGGCGCGGTCCTCGGGGACCCGGGTGCTCCGGTGACGCTGCAGTTCTTCGGCGACCTCGAGTGCGAAGAAGCACGCCAATTCGTGCTCGGGGCGCTCCCCTTCTTGATTCGACACTGGGTTCGTGGTGGCGAGCTGCGCATCGAATACCACGCTCACCCCGCAGAGACGCTCTGGGCTCGCATCTACAGCCACCAGCAGATCGCGATGCTGGCCGCCGGGATGCAGGACGAGGGATGGAACTACCTGGATTTCTTCTACCACGAACAAGGACCCGAGTTCAGGCGCTACACAACCGAGCACTTCCTGCGGGCGATCGCGGCTCAGGTCACTGGTCTCGATATCAGCAAGTGGGCGGCCGACCGCCATCGGACTGCCTTGACCCGCCATCTTCGCCGCGACGGGCAGATAGCGCGCCGGCGCTCCATTCGTTACACCCCGGCATTCCAGATCGGGCCAACGGGTGGGCATGCCAAGCCGCTGTTGCACTTCTCCCTGACCGAAACAGCGGCATTCGACGAAGCAATCGAGGCGGTGCTGCGAGGTTCCCCGAACTACGATTGACTGCCGGGGTCTACGGTCACGGGCGGCGGTCCATCATTGGCGGGGGCGGGCGCCCGATGATGTAAAACCCCACGCCGATATTGGGGCGCGTGAAGCCCGGCCTGCTTCTGTAGTAACCCTCGAAGCTGAAGACCTCGAATCGCTCCAGGAGCGGCATGGACGGACTTCCAGGGGTGGGAAATGCGATCCGGCCCGGTGCGTCCAAGTAGTTGATCGAGGGCTGGGGAATGAGGGAGTAGAAATCAGCGGTCGGTCGTCCCCCTGGGGGATCGACTGGAACCCACTCGCGACCATCGAGCACCCAGCGCCGGTTGTCTTTGAACTCCCAAAGACGTCCTTTCCATGTCCGTTGCAGTGCGGCGCCAAAATTGGTCTCCCTCCAATCTGTGTCGAGCAGCTGGGGTATTAGCTGGGGCTCTCCCACGATGAAGGGAACATCTCGATCTTGTCGCTGCGGCGTTGCTTGGCCCTCTGGATCATCGCCCGGATAGGCGTATTCCCCGCTCTCGGATAGATCGGGGTTGGGGCCGATGAACTGGGCGGTGGTTGGGTCAAAGACTCGCCCATCCAGGTAGATCAGGCCAGTGTCTTCACTTCTGTATCCGCCGTCGTCGCCCAGTGGGGTGGTAGCGGTGCCGGTGTGTCCTGTCGGAGCGCCGTAGGGGGCATACGTGTAGGTGCCTTTGGCTTCGCCGCTCGCGTTGGTAAGCAGCCTAGTCGCGCCCTGTTGGTCGTGATGGAGATAGGTGGCCGTTTGGACGCAATTTGCTCGAAGGGGAGGCCTTCTTGGTCATATAGGTAATAGCGGGTGCCGTCGTATAGAAGCTCGGGCCGAGGTAGAGCGGTGTTCCAGACCATGTGGGCGGTGATGCCGTTGACCGTTTCGGCAGCCCTCAGCCCACTACCGTCGTAGGTATAGGCATCGTTTATTTCTTTGATTTCTCCTTCCCCTTTTCGGGTTATGGAGATCAAATTGCCGGTCTGGTCCCAGCCGTAAGCCGTGGCCGGTCCTTTTTCGGGTGTCATCGAGGTTCGCTGTCCGACTTTGTTGAAGCCGAATTTGACTCCCCCGCCTTCTTTCAGCTCATTGGCGGCGTCGTACCCGTAGGTCGTGCCAGCCACTTTGATCGGGTTGTTCGCGGGGTCGTATTCGAATGCCGAGCCGGCGCCCGAGTTCAATCGCTCCCTTTCGTCGTATCCGTATTCGAGTTTTTCCGCGCCCGGCAATCCTTTCTGGGTCGCCGTCTTGAGCTGTCCGGCATTGTCGCGGGTGTAAGAGATGGAGGCGAGGGTCGTGGCGCCCTGCAGCATCGTTGTCTTGGTGAGCTGGTCGGCCGTATTGAATTCGTATTCGTCTTTGTTCGTCGAGGTTGCGGGAAAGGTCGTTGCTTTTGGCATCGAGTCGCGGTTGTACGCAAATTTGGTTTCTTTGCCCAGCCAGTCGGTGACTTTTTCCAGGCGGCCGTTTTTGTCAAAACCCTGCGTGACCGATTTGCCGTTGGGGTAGGTGATTTCGGTCGTCTGTTCGCCCAGGTTGTATTTGTATTTAACGATTTCTGAGTTGCCGTTTTTGGTTTCGGTCAGCCGGTCCAATTCGTCGTATGTATTGGTGGTCGTCCCAGTGGCGTCTTTCATCACGCTGAGTTCGCCGTCTTTGCCGTATTCGTATGCGATCGGTTTCGCGGCTTCTTCGGAAAATTTGACTTCTTTGAGTCGGTCGCCAGGGTCATAGACGTAGGTCGTTGTGCGTTCGGCGGCGTCTTTTACTGTTTTGAGGTTGCCGGCAGGGTCATACGTACGAATCGATTTACGTTCGAGCTGGTCAATCACTTCGGTGGTCTGCTCGAGCAGGTTGTGTTCGTATTTGGTCGTGTGGTTGTTGCCGTCGGTCTTGCTTTTGACCGCACCCATGCTGTCGTAAGCGGTTTTGGCCGTGTTGCCGTTTGCCGCTTTGACTTCGATTCGCTGGTCGACATTGTCGTAGACGTAGGTGGTGGCGTGTGCGTTGGGATTGGTCAGCACTTCTAGGTTGCCGTCGGCGTCGTATTTGTATTTCGTTTCATGGCCGAGTGGGTCGGTTACCTTGATCGGGCGCTCTTGGGCATCACGTTCGGTTTTGGTTTCGAATTTGGAGGCTTCTGCACCCGCTTCGTTGCCCCGAGGGCTGACTTCGGTGACTGGGCGGCCATCTTCGTCGTAGGTCCAAGTCGTCTTGTCTTCTTCTGGGTCGATTTCGGCTTTGGGATCGCCGAAGCTGTCGTATTCGAATTTGGTGACGTGGCTGAGCGGATCCGTTTCTTCTTCAAGGTCGCCGTTGGCGGCCCATTTGAATTTTGTTTCCTGGGTCGTGGCGCCGGGCGCCGGGCGTTTGATCACTTCGGGGTCGCCGGCTGCATTTCGAGTGAACGTCGTCGTCTCGTTCTTCGGCGTACTCCTGGTGCTGATGTCATGGGTCCCGTTGTAGGTCCATTTTGTTTCGTTTTCGTTGGCGTCCTTTTCGCTCGTCAGGTTGCCTTCGGTGTCATAGCCGTATTTCGTCGAGTGGCTGTTGGGGTCCGTGAGGGTCTTGAGGTTGAAGGAGCTGTCGTATTCAGATTTGGTGGTGGCCGCCAAGGCCGTGCCGAATGCTTCGGTGACGCTGGTCGGCTCACCGGCGCTGTTGAAGGCTCCGAATGTGACGGCGGTGTTGGGCTCGGTGACTTTGGTTTCCGTGCCGCTCGGGTATTCGAGTGTCCGTTTGCGTTCTAGCGCGTCTTTTTCCAGTTTGACCCGTTGCGAGGCGTCGTATTCAAACGTCGTCGTATGGCTGCGTCCGTCGGTCAGCCCGGTCATCTGATGCGATGCGTCGTAGCCGAATTTCCAGCGCAATTTTTCTTCCGGCAGGGTGACCGCTGTCAGGTTGCTCGATTCGTAGGTGTATTTGGCGAGGTGCCCCATCGGGTCTTTGACGCTTTCGACCTGGCCACCGGCGTTGTGGACGAAAGTCAGTTTTCGCCCGGCGCTGTCCGTGGCGGTTTCGAGCTGGCTTTTGGCGTTGTAGGCGAGCGTGATCGCGTTGCCGTGGCGGTCGGTCTCTTTGCTCAGCTGGCCGGTGCTGTTGAAGGTCAGTTTGAGCTGATTGGGCAGCGTGTAGATGTAGTTGGTGCCTTCTTTGGCCAGTTTGGCTTGGATCCAAGGCGCCGCCTGGTATTTGCCTTCGACCAGGTAGAAGAGAGCGGTGCTGCCGTTGTCGTTGCGCACGGTCACGGTTTCGGCCGCTTCGTTGACAACGAGGCTGGCGCTGTAGGTGCTCGTCCAGCCGTAGCCGAATCCGCCGGGCGATTTCGCGGCGGCCGCAAGGCGTGAGTTGTAGTAGCGGGTCAGTTCGAGCGCCGGTCCCCGCCCGCCGGTGGTGAGATCGGCCTGGGCCTGAACGAGGTTGCCTGTGGCGAGGTTGATTCGATTGCCCTCGAAGGAGCGGACCACGTTTGGCTCGGCCGGATTACCCTTGCCGTAGGCTTCTTCCGCGGCAAAGGAGAAGACGCCGCAAAGCGCGCAGACGCCCCATTTCGCGAGTTTGTGGACGCCGGAGAGTTCACGATTGGAGGTGCCGGAGAAGAATGCAGGTGATGCACCGGCGAGCATCGAGGTCCCGGAGGCTTCGCCTATGGCTTTGGAGAATTTAAGCGGCTGTTTGACAGCTTCTTCCAGGCCGAGCTGTCCCGCCGTGCTGCCGGTGAGTTTCAGTTCTTTTGGCAGCGCACAGAGTTCGCCTTTCAAGACCAGTGTGGCGAAGGTTTCCCCCACCAGGGGCCTCAGGACGTCGTAGACGACCCCGGCTTTCTTGATCAGTTCCGTTTTCGCTTTGAGCACGATCGGTTCGGTGATCGTGCAGACTTTCGATTCGACGACTTTGCATTTCGACAGTTCCATCGTCGCTTCGTCGGTGCCTGGCGAGATGATCTTGCCGATGCCTTTTTCGACTTCGCATTCGACTTTTAGGCTGAGTTTGGGGACTTCGATCGTGAAGGGGGCGGCGGCACTGACGATCGATTCTTCTTTGAGGCTGAGTTCCGCCAGCGTTTTACCTTCGATCGTCCAGACGGCGGCCGGAGCGGTGTCGGCGCAGATCGCAGCGATGCCCAGTACTACCGTCAGGACGACAACCAAGACTGGTGTGTTGCTCGCGGGCTTCAAGTTGTCCTCCTGGGATGACAGGATCTCTTATTAGTTGGGAATTTTCAAGTGAAAGCCGACATGGGCAGCGCCCCAGCCCTGGATCTACGATGCGGGTCATGCCCGTTTACGAGTTCGAGTGCGAGGAGTGCGGCGAGCGCTTCGAAGATTTGACCCCAAGCGACACGCGCAGCCTTGTCTGTCCCCGGTGCGCCTCGATTCGCACGCGGCGACTGCTCTCGCCGGTCTCTCCGGCGGGGCGCCAGCCGCGAGGTGCAGCGGTCAGGTCCGACGAATCGCGCCGCCGTGATCGGGAAGCCGCCCGCGGAGAGCGGCTCGCCGAGTCCAAGCGCAAGCGGGGGAGGGGAGGGACCTAGTGGGGGCGACCGCCGAGGAGCGGCGCGAGCAGCTCGTCGCGCTCTTTAACGAAGTCAAGGCCTGCAGTAAATGCCCGCTGCACGAGACGCGCACGAAGGCCGTCTTCGGCGCCGGCGATGCCAACGCCGACCTGATGTTCGTCGGCGAGGCACCGGGCGCAGAAGAGGATCGGCAGGGGCTGCCGTTCGTCGGTCGGGCCGGGCAGCTGCTCAACCAGATGCTGGAAGAGATCGGCCTCTCGCGCGAGGAGGTCTTCATTGCCAACGTGTTGAAGAGCCGCCCGCCTGGCAACCGCGATCCGCAGCCGCTGGAGATCGAGGCCTGTCGTCCCTACCTCTTCGAGCAGGTCCGCCTGATCGAGCCGACCGTGATCTGCACCCTCGGCAACTTCGCCACCAAGCTGCTCAGCGGCAATCCGGCCGGGATCACCAAGGTGCGAGGGACGCCTCAGGTGCACGAACTCGGCGGGCGCACGGTCTTCCTCTTGCCGATCTTCCACCCGGCGGCGGCCCTGCGCACGCCCGCGGTCAAGGAGACGCTGCGCGAAGACTTCGCCACGCTGCCCGACCTGCTCGCCATGGGCCCGCCCGTAGCCGCCGAAGAACCGGTCGAGGAACCCGATGAGGCTGCCGCGCCACCACCGCAGCCGTCGGACGACCAGCTCGACATCTTCGGGTGAGCGTTACCACCGGCGCTGCCGAGACCGAAGCGCTGGGCGGCGAGCTCGCCGCGATGCTCGAGCCCGGTGACGTCGTCGTGGTCAGTGGCGAGGTCGGCGCCGGCAAGACGACCCTGATTCGCGGGGCCTGTCGCGCGCTCGGCATCGAGGATCCCGTCACCTCGCCGACCTTCACGATCGGTCAGCGCTACCAGGGTGGTCGCCTCCCGGTCGCTCACCTCGACCTCTATCGACTCGAGAGCCTCGAGGCGGAGGACCCCGCCCTGCTCGACGATTACCTGGAGACGGGTGGCGTCGCTTTCGTCGAGTGGCCTGCCGTCGCCGCGCCCGCTCTCGCTGGCCGTCGCATTTTCGCGGTTCGCCTCGAGCACGCCGGCGGCGATCGGCGCCAGATCGAGATGCCCGCCGCATCTGCCCGCAAATAGCCGTGTTTGAGAGGTGGCGGTGCATGTAGCATCGAAGAACGTCGAAACGCGAACGGAGGGACGCCGGATGAAGGGATTGAAGACGCTGGGCGCGATGCTGCTGGCAGTCGCACTGCTGGCAGGTGCCGCGACGGCGACGGCGGGTGCCGCTGCCTACAAGCACTACGTTGCCTGTGGCGTCTCCCAGAATGCGAAACCGGCGCACAAGTGCCCTAAGGGAGCTAAAAAGGGCGCCTTCTTCAAGAGCCTCAAGGGCGACGTCAACTACAGCGTCTGCGTCAAGTTCCCGACCGGCAAAAACATCTGCGCCAAAGCCCAGCCGGCCACCCAGGGCACGCTCTACGTCAACAAGGTGACCTCGAACATTCCCGGCAAGCACCGGGTTAGCTGGTTCGTCGAAGGCAAACGCGTTGGCTCGTTCGTCTTCAAGGTCACTGGCTGACCTGGGACCCAACGAGAAGGCGGTCGTCGGCTTCGACACGGCGACCGCTGACACGGCCGTCTGCGCGATGCGCGGCGGCGAGGTGCTGCACGAAGCGGTGCTCGGCCTGGGGGATGACGGCAGCCCGCGGCACTCGACCGCGTTGCTCGCCGAGATCGAGCGCGCCGTCGCAGCGAGTGGCGGTTGGGAGCAGGTGGGGCAGATCGCGGTCGGGCGCGGACCGGGTTCCTTCGTCGGCATTCGCATCGGCCTAGCAACGGCGCAGGGATTGGCGACCAGCACTGGCGTGCCGATCAGCGGCGTCTGCACCCTCGATGCGCTCGGCCGGGGGATGGGCGGGGGCCTGGCGGTTTTGGATGCGCGCCGCGGCGAGGTTTTCGCCGCGCTCTACTCAGCCCAGGGAGAGCGACTCTGGGAGCCGCTGGTCGCGACGCCCGAGGCCCTGGCCGAGCGTCTGTCTGCACTCCCCTCGCCGCTGCTGGCAGCGGGCTCGGGGGCGGTACGATTTCGCCAAGAACTGGCGGATCGGGAGGTTGACATCCCCGACGACGCTGACCCCGTGCACCGGGTCGCTGCGCGGCACCTTTGTGCCCTCGCAGGGTCCGCCGGGTATGGGGATGGCGGTTCCCTCGATCCGATTTACCTGAGGCCTCCCGATGCGCAGCGATGGCGTGAGCGAGACAATTCCCAGCGAGCCAAGTAAGACAGCCGGCGCCAGCTCGGTCCGGCGGCTCGCCTACAGCGATCTGCCCGCCGTGATCTCGATCGAGCGGCGCTCCTTCCCGACTCCCTGGTCGCTGGCGATGTTCGTGCTCGAGCTCTCCAAGCCATCGGGGATCTGCCTGGCGGCAACCGTCGACGATGAACTGGTCGGCTACCTGGTCTGCTCCCGCTATGACCAGGTCTGGCACCTGATGAACGTCGCGGTCGCGCCCGAGCGCCGCCGCAGCGGCATCGCCCGCGGCCTGATCGGCAGGCTGGTCGAGGAGGGGGGAGGCAACCTGCCCTTCACGCTCGAGGTGCGGGTCTCCAATCAGCCGGCGATCACGATGTACGAACGCCTTGGCTTCCGCTCGGCGGGAGTGCGTCCTCGCTACTACCAGGACAACGGTGAGGACGCCCTGATCATGTGGCTCGACTGAGCCGGCCGAGCGAGATGCGCCTCCTTGCACTTGAGACCTCCTGTGACGACACCTGCGCGGCGGTGCTGGATGGCCCGCGCATGCTCTCCAACGTGATCTCCTCGCAGGCCGCCGCGCACGCCCAGTTCGGCGGCGTCGTGCCCGAGGTGGCCTCGCGCCACCACCTCGAGCTCGTCGCCCCGGTGGTGGAGGCGGCGCTGGCCGAGGCGGACGTCTCCCTCGATCAGATCGAGGCGCTCGCGGTGACCACGGGGCCGGGCCTGATCGGGGCGCTCCTGGTTGGGGTCAGCACCGCCAAGGCGATCGCCGCGCCGCGTCGCCTGCCGCTGATCCCGGTTGACCACTTGCAGGGCCACATCGCCGCCAACTTCCTCGAGCCCGAGCCGCTGCAGCCCCCGTTCCTCTGCCTGGTCGCCAGCGGTGGCCACACCATGCTCGCCGGCGTGGGAGACCACGAGGGCTATGAGCTGCTCGGCCAGACCCTCGACGATGCGGCGGGGGAGGCCTTCGACAAGGTCGCGCGCCTGCTCGGCCTCGGTTACCCCGGCGGCCCGGCCTTGGAAAAGCTGGCTCGAGAGGGCGATCCGGCGGCCTTCGAGATGCCGGTGGCGATGAGCCGCGACCCCGGCCTGGACTTCAGCTTCAGCGGCCTGAAGACGGCACTGGTCTACCTCTGTCGCGACCTCGGCCCCGAGGGGGTCGAGCGGCGTCGCGCCGACCTCGCCGCCAGCTTCCAGGCCGCCGCCGTCAGCCAACTCACCGCCAAGCTGGGGCGAGCGCTGAAGCGGGGCGAGTGGGGGGCGGTTGCGCTCGGCGGCGGCGTCGCGGCCAACGGCCCATTGCGCGAGGCGGTCACTGCCTTGTGCGAGGAACGCGGCCTGCGGCTGAAGCTGGTGCCGATCTCGCTCTGCACCGACAACGCAGCGATGATCGGCTCCGCCGCTCGCTTCGCCGAGCCGATCGCCTACCCCGACTACCTCGCCTACGACGCCTTCCCCACACCCAAGCGGGCGGCGGCATGAGCTCGATCACCGTTTACTCGCGCCCGGGATGCCACCTCTGCGAGCAGGCGATCAAGGCGCTTATCGCCCTGCACGAGGAGGGTTACGACTTCGAGCTGCACGAGGTCGATATCGAGAGCGAGGAGCTGCTCTCGCGGCGGCTGCTGGAGAAGATTCCGGTTGTCGAGGTCGACGGCGTGGTGGTCTCCGAGCTGATCCTCGACGAGGCAGCGGTGCGGGCGAGGCTCGATACTGTGGGGGCGTGAGCGCCTTGATCGAAGAGCAGGACGCGGCCAACGGGCTGATCGTCGACGGCGAGCGGCTCTCCCTCGGCGTCGCGGCCCGGCTCTCGCGCTACCTGCAGGTGCTGACACAGGCGCGCAAGATGGGCCGCGAAACGATCTCCTCGCAGGAACTTTCCGAGTACACCCACATCAACCCGACCCAGATTCGCCGCGACCTCTCCGGCTTTGGCAAGTTCGGCAAGCGTGGGGTGGGTTACAACGTTGACTCGCTGGTCGGGGAGATCCGCAAGATCCTGCGTACCTCGGGTCAGCACAACATCGCCCTCTTCGGCGCCGGCAACCTCGGCCAGGCGATCGCCAGCTCCGACATCTTCGCCGACCACGGCTTTCAGATCGTCGCCATGTTCGACGTCGACTCAGAGGTCGTCGGCAGCGAGGTCGGCAGCCTGCGCGTGCGCGACTTTGGTGAGTTGGAGGCGATCGTCACCGAGCAGGAGATCGTCGTCGGTGTGCTCGCCGTTCCCGCCGCAGCCGCCCAGGCCGTTGCCGACCGCCTCGTCGAGGCCGGGGTCAAGATCATCTTCAACTACTCCGAGCAGCTGCTGCAGGTGCCGCCGGAGGTGACCGTCCACACTTCGAGTCCCGCCGTTGACCTGCTCTACGCGCTCTACTTCTACTTGACCTAAGAGCTGACCCTTGTCCCTGGACCTCGACCGCGCTCGGGAGACGTTCGAGTCCTCGACCGACTTCACAGTCGGGCTCGAGGAGGAGTTCGCGATCCTCGACCCGGGCACGCTGGAGCTCGAGCACCGCTTCGAGGACGTCTACGCTGCCTGCCAGTCCGACGAGGTGTTGGCCGAGTCGGCGGCGGGCGAGCTGATCGCTTCCGAGATCGAGATTCGCTCCGGGCGGGCGGAGGGCTTCGCCGAGGCGGTTGCCCTCCAGCGCCAGCGCCGCAGCCGGCTCTTCGGCCTGGTCGAGGAGATGGGCCTGGCGCTGGGGGCGACTGGAACCCACCCCTGGGCCAATTACCTCGACCAGCGGATCATCGACACGCCGCACTACAACCGGCTGCGCCACGAACTGGGCTGGGTCGCCCAGCGCAACAACACCTGGAGCATGCACGTGCACATGGGAGTGCGCGGGGCGGACCGGGCGATTGCCGTCTGCGACCGCTTGCGCGAGCTGCTGCCGCTGCTGCTTGCCGCCTCGGCTAACTCGCCGTTTCTCGATCGCCGCGACAGCGGTCTGCACACGGTTCGCACCGAGATCTTCACCCGCACCTTTCCCCGCTGTGGCGTGCCCAGCCCCTTCGTCGACTGGGACAGCTACGCCGAGTTCGTCGGCATGCTGCAGCGCACCGGCTCGGCGTTGAGTCGACCCAGCTCTGGTGGAGCGTGCGCCCGCATCACTCCTTCGGCACGGTCGAGGTGCGGATCTGCGACGCCCAGACTCGTGGCGAGGAGTCCTTTGCTCTGGCCGGCCTGATCTCCGCCTGTATCGCCCAGGCAGCGCTGGCTTACGACGAGCACGGATACGACGGAGATGGCGCTCCGCTGCGCGATCGCGAGATCGAGGAGAACCTCTGGCGGGCGATCCGCCACGGCATGAGCGGCCGCCTGATCGACTTCCGCCGCGGCGAGGAGATCGAGGCGGCAGCGGCGCTCGAGCAGCTGCTTGCCTGGACCGAGCCGGCGCGTGCCCAGCTTGGCATCGAGGTCGACCTTCCCGCCCGCAACGGCGCCCAGCGTGCCCGCGAGGCGCTCGACGCCGGGGTCTCGATCGAGGACGTCTACCGCGATGCCGTGGCCGAGACGAAGCGGACTTATACCGCCGCCCCGCAAGGTGCGGAACAAGCCTAGGATCG
>CAWCJW010000041.1:0-46071 GCA_963795765.1 uncultured Solirubrobacterales bacterium | reverse complement strand
GTGGCTACGTCGCCGGGCCTGCCGGTTTGGCCGCAATCTTGACGCGGACGCCGCTGGTGCTGACCGAGGCCGACAGCCATCTCGGCCTCGCCAACCGACTGCTGGCGGGACGGGCGCGGCGCGTCTGCCTTGCCTTCCCGATTGAGGGTCGGGCGGGGGAGCCGTATCTCGTCACCGGGCGACCGGTGCCGGCGGCGGTTCTGCGCGCCGATCGAGGGGAGGCGCGGCGACACTTCGGGATCCCGCCCGAGGCACGCTGTCTACTGATCATGGGCGGTAGCCAGGGCGCTCTCTCGATCAACCAGGCCGCGATCGAGGCTTTTGCCGAGGCGGGCTCCGGTGGGCTTGACGCCGAGTTCCGCCGCGACTTCCACGTCATCCACCTCAGCGGGCGGCGTGATCACGAGGAGTTGGAGCAGCGCCTGGCGGCGGCATCGCACAATGAGAACTACACGCTGCTCCCCTACGAGCCCGATCTGGGCGACGTGCTCGCCGCCTGCGATCTGGTGCTGGCCCGCTCCGGCGGCTCGATCTTCGAGGTCGTCGCCGCCGGTTGTCCGGCGATCCTCGTTCCGTATCCGTACGCCACGGCAGATCACCAGACGGCAAACGCAGCTTGGATGAGCGATGCCGGCGCGGCGGAGACGATCCGGGACGAGGCGCTGAGTGCGTCGCTGCTCGCCGGGCGCGTCTCAGCGCTGCTCGAGGACGAGGCACGACTAGACGCGATGTCCGTCGCTTCGGCCGCGCTGGCGAAACCCGAGGCGGCCCGCACGATCGCCGACGAGGTCCTGGCGGCGGTCAGGTGAGTGACTGGTCCTCACGCCGGCTGCACTTCATCGGCATCGGGGGCGCCGGGATGAGTGGGCTGGCGCTGGTCTGCGCCGAGCTCGGCGCCACGGTCACCGGCAGCGACCGCAGCGAGTCCTCTTATATAGAGCGACTGCGCGCAGTGGGCCTGGATCCTGCCGTGGGACACGACGCCGCAAACCTGCCGGAGGGGGTAGAGGTCGTCGTCTCAACCGCGATCGGCGCCGACAATCCGGAGCTGGCGCTGGCTCGCGAGCGCGGCATCGAGCCGATTCACCGCGGCGCCCTGCTGGCGGAACTCTGCGCCGAGAAGCGCCTGATCGCCGTCGCCGGCACCCACGGCAAGACGACCACGACCGCGATGCTGGTCTGGGCCCTGCGCAAGCTGGGCGCCGACCCTGCCTTCTTCGTCGGCGGCGAGGTACCGGGCGTCGGGCCGGGCGATGAGGCAGCCAACGCCGGCTGGGGCAGTGGCGAGTGGGTAATCGCCGAGGCCGACGAGAGCGACGGCAGCTTCCTTGACCTGAAGCCGGAGGTCGCCGTCGTCACCAACATCGAGATGGACCACCACAGCCGCTGGGGCTCAGTGGCTGAGCTGCGCGCCGCCTTCGCCGAGTTCACGGCCGGCGCCCGGGCCGTGGTCCGTCCGGAGGACTCGGACTTGGAGATCGAGCTCGCTGTGCCAGGGCAGCACAACCTGCTCAACGCTCGCGCCGCCACAGCCGCGGCCGCGGCAGCTGGTTTCGAGACCGCCGCGGTCGCTGCGGCTCTGGCTGACTTTCCGGGGGTGAAGCGCCGCCTCGAGCTCAAGGGCTCGCGCGGAGGGACACGCATATATGACGACTACGCCCACCACCCGACCGAGGTCCGGGCGGCTCTCTCGGCCCTGCGCGGCCAGAGCCCGGGTCGGCTGATCGCCGTCTTCCAGCCCCACCTCTACTCGCGCACCAAGGCCTTCGGCGAGGAGTTCGGCGCCGCCCTGGCCCTGGCCGACGAAGTCGTCGTGCTCGAGGTCTACCCGGCCCGCGAGCAGCCCGTCGGCGAGCTCGCTGGGGTGAGCGGCCTGCACGTGGCGCAGGCGGCTGCGGAGCGGATGGGGGGGCGGAGGGTGTGCTGGCTGCCCGACGCGGCGGGCGCGGATCGCGTCCTTGCCGACCTCCTCGACCACAACCGACGGCTTGGTATCGACGACCAGACGCTGGTCACGATCGGTGCCGGCGATGTCTTCAGGCTCGGGGAGAGGTTGATCGAACCCGATGGCGACGGCAAGAAGGTTCAGCAGTGAGCTCTCAGCCGGCAGGAGTGCAGAACGACTTCTCCCTCGCCCGGCTGACCACTGTGCGCACGGGCGGTGAGGCGGACTTCTTCGCCCGGCCCGGGAGCGAGGGCGAGCTGCTCGCGGTGCTGGCCTGGGCCGCGGACGAGGGCATTCCCCTGGGGGTGATCGGCTCGGGCTCGAACCTGCTCGTCGCCGACTCGGGTTTCCGCGGGCTCGCGCTCAAGCTCGATCGCGAGCTCGCCACGATCGAGCGCGAGGGCGAGGGGATGGTTTGCGGCGGCGGTGCTCGTTTTCCCTCGGCTGCGGCGAAGGCCGCCGGCTGGGGACTCGCGGGGATCGAATTCGGAGTCAACATCCCCGGCACTGCCGGCGGGGCGGTGAGGATGAATGCCAACGCCTACGGCGGCCAGCTCGCCGAGGTGCTGGAGTGGGTCGACGTCTTCACCGCAAAGGGCCGCGAGCGCCGTGAGCCGGAGGCGCTGGGTTTTGCCTACCGCAGTTCCAATCTGACCGCGGGCGAGGTGGTCTCGCGCGTCGCCTTCAAGCTGCGCCCGGACGATCCGGAGGAGATCCGCGCCCGCCTCAACGAGATGCGCGGCAAGCGCCGTGAGGCCCAGCCCTCCGGCATCAAGACCTTTGGCTCGACCTTCAAGAACCCGGACGATTCTCGGGCTGAGGGACGCAGCGCGGGTCAGCTGCTGGAGGCGGCCGGGTGTCGTGGTCTCCGCCAGGGGGAAGCTCGCTTCGCCGAGAAGCACGCCAACTTCGTCGAGAACACCGGCCACGCGACGACCGCGGACGTACTGGCGCTGATGGCCGAGGGTCGCCGCAGGGTGTTCGAGCAGACTGGCGTCATCCTGGAGCCGGAGGTCCAGGTCCTAGGTGAGATCGAGTGGCCCGAGGGCTGGGAGCTGTGAGGCGGTTTTTTCTCCGCGGAGTGATCGTGATTCTCGGGGTGATTGCGATCGCCTTCGTCTACCAGAGGGTCGTCGGCAGCAAGACCGTGGAGCCGCATCTGGTCTCCTCCGAACCGGTGGCGGTGATCGGCAGCGGCAGCGACTCGGTGGCGGTGGCCAACGATGGCACCGTCCTCAACTGGTTGGTTCCACCCGACGACAGCAAACTGCCGCAACTGTCGCTTGACTCAGCGCCGAAGGGACCACGCGTCGCTGGCCCCGTGCTCGAACAAGTCCGGGTTCTCGCTGCCACGCCGGCGGCTTTTCGACCCTACGTCGCAAGCAGCGGCTTCGGCGAAAGCGGGGTGGAGGTCGAACTCAGCTCGGGGATCGAACTGCTCTTCGGCAGTGGCAGCGATACCGCCCGCAAGTGGAAGGCGGTGGCAGCGGTGCTTGCCGACCCCTCGATCACCACGCTCGATTATGTAAACGTGGTTGCTCCTGGGCGGCCTACCGTAGGTGGCTCTGGGCATACGCTTCCGCCCATCGAATGAACCCTCAACCACAGGGTTAGGTCAGTACAACCCTCAAGTAAGCCTTGAGATATTGGCCTTGCAGGATGTCGCCCGGCCGTTTGACAGACCCCGCCCGATACCCTACGTTGAGCGCAATTTCCGCGGTTACGGCGTACCCTTGAACTCTCAAGCATTGCTGTAGCGTCGGACAGACCAAAGGCTCAACTCAACACCCAGTCCTGTTGGACCGGGACATATCCAGCCCCGACCCGGGACTGGGCTTGGAGAAATCGGGAGATGGAATCCACATACCTAGCGGTGATCAAGGTGGTCGGCGCCGGCGGCGGCGGTACGAATGCCGTCAGTCGCATGGTCGACGCCGGCATTCGCGGCGTCGAGTTCGTCGCCGTCAACACGGATGCTCAGGCGCTGCAGGCGTGTGATGCAGACATCAAGCTCTCGATCGGTCAGGAGCTGACCCGCGGCCTCGGTGCCGGCGGCAACCCCGAGGTGGGTGCTGGCGCGGCGGCGGAGAGTCGCGACGAGATCAAGGAGGCGCTGAAGGGCGCCGACATGGTCTTCGTCACCGCCGGCGAGGGTGGCGGTACCGGCACCGGCTCGGCGCCGGTGATCGCTGAGATCGCCAAGGAAGAGATCGGCGCGCTCACTGTTGGCGCTGTGACCAAGCCTTTCGAGTTCGAGGGCAAACGACGGATGCAGCAGGCGCTCGAGGGGATCGAGAAGCTGCGCAACAACGTCGACACCCTGATCATCGTTCCCAACGAGAAGCTGCTGCAGGCGGTCGAGCGGCGCACCAGCGTGCTCGAGGCCTTCCGCCAGGCCGATGACATCCTGCGCCAGGGCGTGCAGGGCATCACCGACCTGATCACGATTCCGGGCCTGATCAACCTCGACTTCGCCGACGTGCGCACGATCATGCGCGACGCCGGCTCCGCCCTGATGGGCGTCGGCTCCGCCTCCGGTGAGGCCCGCGCCCTCGACGCCGCCAAGGCGGCGATCACCTCGCCGCTGATCGAGGAGTCGATCAAGGGCGCGACCGGGATGCTGCTCAACATCACCGGGCCCGAGGACCTCGGTCTCTTCGAGGTCAACGAGGCGGCCCAGCTGGTCCAGTCCGAGGCCGACGACAACGCCAACATCATCTTCGGCTCGGTCGTCGATCAGTCGATGAAAGACGAGGTGCGGGTGACGGTCATCGCCACCGGCTTCGAGGGGTTCGAGCTGCTGGCTCGGTCGCCGCAGCGGGTGCGGCGTCGCTATGAGAGCCGGCCGCGGATTTCGGCTGAGGACACTGACATTCGCAAACTGCGGGTGAGCGACGACGACATCGACGTGCCGGGGTTCCTCAAAGAGTAGGTCTGGGCGGGGAGGAAGGGCCGCTCGGCGGTCCCTCCTCCCGCCGCTTCGCGGGAGTTCGTGAGGAGGGACCGCCGAGCGGCCCTTCGACGCGCGCTCAGTCATGCATTTGAACTTCGCCGGGGAGGCCGTTGTTGGGTCTTCCCGACGAACTCCCGCGAAGCGGCGGTGGGAAGACCCAACAACGGCCTCTACAGGTCCAGCTCGTAATAGAGCATTCGGGGGCCGTCCGGACTGCCTTCGCGATTCGTGAAGCCGCGGCTCTCGTAGAGGGCTCTTGCTTCCTTGTCTGTTTCGCCAGTGGTTAGCTCGAAGTGGTTGGCGCCTGCCTGGCGGGCCGTCTCGATTGAGGCCTCCAGTAGGGCTCGGCCGATGCCTCTTCGGCGTTGCTCGGGAACTACGTAAAGCTCTTCGAGGTAGGCGTCGCCGGCCTTGGCCCAGAGTGAGGGGCGGAGGCGGAAGAGGGCGAAGCCTGCCGGGGGGTCGCCGGCGAGCAGGACGGTGATTGCGCCGTCGGCTAGTAGTTCGCTCAATCGCTCGGTCAGCGCTGGGACGCCCGGCGTGTAGTCCTCATATTCGCTGTTGAAGTCGTGCAGGAGCTGGGCGATAGCGCCTGCGTCGGTCTCGCCGGCACGGCGGATTTCGCTGTGGGGCTGGGTGCTCATCTCCACGGACGAGATTGCCACAGGTCTCCAATACGCTGCCGCCTGTGGCCGACACGACTCTTAGACGTACGCCGCTCTACGAGCGCCATGCCGAGCTCGGGGCCAAGCTCGTTCCCTTTGCCGGTTGGGAGATGCCGGTCACCTACGAGGGCATCCGCGAGGAGCACTCGGCGGTGCGCAGGCACGCCGGCATGTTCGACGTCTCGCACATGGGCGAGGTCGAGGTCGAGGGGCCCGGGGCGCTCGCCTTCCTGCAGCGCCTGCTCTCCAACGACGTGGCCAAGATCGAGATCGGCGCTGCCCAGTATTCCTGCCTCTGCAACGAGGAGGGCGGTGTGCTCGACGACCTCTTCACCTACCGGCTCGGCGGCGATCGCTACCTGATCGTCACCAACTCGGCCAACCACGACGCCGACCTCGCCTGGCTCGGGCGCTGGAGCCGCAGCTTCGACGTCTCCGTGCGCGACGTGGCCGATCGCTACGCGATGCTCGCCGTGCAGGGCCCGCACGCCCGGGCGATCCTCACGAGCGCCCTCGGCATCGCCCTGCCGGCCCGGATGCGGGTGGCGACGGCGCGGGTCGGCAAGCGGCCGGCGCTCGTCTGCGGCACCGGCTACACCGGCGAGGACGGGGTGGAGCTGCTGATCGACCCCGAGATCGCGCCGGCGATCTGGGCCGAGTTGCTCGACGCGGGGGTGGTCCCGTGCGGGCTGGGCGCCCGCGACACGCTGCGGCTCGAGGTCTGCTTCCACCTGCACGGCAACGACCTGACCCCCGAGCGCAACCCGATCGAGGCGGGGCTCGGCTGGTGCTGCGCCGAGGCAACTGGCTTCATCGGCGCCGACGCGGTGGCCCGCGCCCGCCGCGAGGGCACGGCCGAGAAGCTGGCGCCGTTCAAGATCGAGGGCGCCGGCATCCCGCGCGAAGGCAACCCGGTGCTGGCCGGCGAGGAGCAGGTCGGCGCCGTCACCTCGGGCACCTTCTCGCCCTCGCTGGAGCTCGGCATCGGAATGGCCTACGTGCGCGCCGAGCTGGCCGAGCCCGGAACCGAGGTCGAGATCGACGTGCGCGGCAAGCATCGGCCCGCCCGGATAGCTTCCAAGCCCCTCTACCAGCGGAAAGGATGACCTTGTCCGACGCGCACTATCCCGACGACTTGCTCTACCACGACCAGCACGACTGGGCGCGGCTCGACGGCGACGAGCACGCCGTCTTCGGGATCACCTGGTACGCCCAGGACAGCCTCGGCGAGGTCGTCTTCTACGACGCGCCGGAGGTCGGCGCGACGATCTCCAAAGACTCCTCCTACGCCGAGGTCGAGTCGGTCAAGGCGGTCTCCGACGTGATCGCGCCGATGTCCGGCGAGATCGTCGAGGTCAATGACTCACTTGAAGACACGCCGGAGAAAATCAACGAGGACCCCTACGGCGAGGGCTGGCTGGTCAAGGTCAAGCTGACCCAGCCGGAGGAGCGCGGCGCCCTGCTCGGCGCCGACGAATACCGCAAGATGCTCGAGAACAGCTAGCGCGAGCCGGCCACTCGCTTCCGTAGCCTTAGCCGAGTGACTCGCTACACCTCAGCCACCGACGCCGATCGCGCCGAGATGCTCGCCGCGATCGGGGCCGACTCGGTCGACGAGCTCTTCGAGCAGATCCCCGAGCCGCTGCGGCTCGGCCGGCCGCTGGCGCTGCCGGAAGGGATGAGCGAGGCCGAGGTCTTCGAGCGGCTGGCGGCGCTGGCGGCGCGCAACGAGGACGCCGAAAGCCAGGTCTGCTTCGTCGGCGCCGGGATGTATGACCACTACGTGCCGGCGATCGTCGACGCGATCACCCAGCGCTCCGAGTTCCTTACTCCCTACACGCCCTACCAGCCGGAGATCTCCCAGGGCGGTCTGCAGGTGATGTTCGAGTTCCAGACCGCGATGTCGGAGCTGACCGGCCTGCCCGTCTCCAACGCCGGCCTCTACGAGGGACCGTCCTCGGTCGCCTCGGCCGGCTACCTGGCGATGGCGGCGACCAAGCGCAAGCGCTTCGTCGTCTCGCGCGGCCTGCACCCGCACAGCCGCGAGACGCTGGCGACCTACGCGGTTGGCTACGGTGCCGAGCTGGTCGAGGTCGAGCTGCGCGACGGCGAGACCGATGCCGAGGCGCTGGCCGCGGCCGTCGACGGCGAGACCGCAGCGGTCTTCCTGCAGAGCCCCAACTTCCTCGGCGCGGTCGAGCAGGTCGAGGCGCTGGGCGCCGCGGCGAAGCAGCACGGCGCCCTGCTCGTCGTCGCCACCGACCCGATGACGCTCGGCGTGCTCAAGCCGCCCGGCGAGTGCGGCGCCGACATCGCCCTCGGCGAGGGCCAGCCGCTCGGCAATCGGCTCGACTTCGGCGGCCCCTCCTTCGGCTTCTTCTGCGCCAGCGAGGAGCAGATCCGCCGCATGCCGGGCCGGATCGCCGGCGAAACCGACGACGTTGACGGCCGCCGCGGCTTCGTCCTTGCCCTGCAGACGCGCGAGCAGCACATCCGCCGCGAGAAGGCGACCCACAACATCTGCACCGCGCAGGCGCTCAACGCGCTCGGCGCGATGGTCCACCTCGCCTGGCTCGGCCGCGAGGGTTTCCGCGAGCTCGGCGAGCTGCTGGTCCGCCGCACCGCCTACGCCCGCGAGCGACTCGCCGCGGTCGAGGGAGTCGAGCTGCTGCACGAGGCGCCGGCCGCGCGCGAGTTCGCCGTCCGCCTCGATGCCCCGGTCGATCGCGTGCTCGAGCGCTGTGCCGAGCGTGGCATCGCCGCCGGCTACCCTCTCGGCCGCGACTACCCCGAGTACGAGGACGGCCTGCTGGTGGCGATCACCGAGCGCCGCAGCAAGGCCCAGATCGATGACCTCGCTGAGGCGCTCGGTGCGGCGGTCCAGGCCGAGGCTGGCGACTTTGTTCCGGATAGCGAAACAAAGTCGCCAGAAGGGGTGAGCTGATGGCGCTTGCCGAGACACCGATGCAGCGCGAACGCGCGCAGACGATCTATGAGAAGTCGAAGCCGGGACGGCGCGCCGCCGTCCTGCCCGACGCAGAAGTGCCCGAGACGCCGCTTGCGGAGCTGATCCCAGCCGATCTTCTGCGCGCCGAGCCGCCGCGCCTGCCGGAGATCGCCGAGCCGGAGATCGTCCGCCACTACAACAAGCTCTCGCGTCGCAACTTCGATCTCGACAGCGGCTTCTACCCGCTCGGCTCCTGCACGATGAAGCACAACCCGCGGCTCAACGAGCGGGTGGCGGCGCTGCCCGGCCACGCCCGCCTGCACCCGGCGCAGGACCCCAAGCGCGCTCAGGGTGCGCTGGAGCTGATGTGGCTGCTGCAGGAGAGCCTCAGCGAGATCTGCGGCCTGCCCCACGTCAGCCTGCAGCCCTCCGCCGGCTCGCACGGCGAGCTCGCCGGCCTGCTGCTCACCCGTGCCTTCCACGCCGACCGCGGCGAAACGCGAACCAAGGTGCTGGCGCCCGACACCTCGCACGGCACCAATCCGGCCTCGGTGACGATGGCCGGCTACGAGGTGGTCAAGGTCGCGACCAACGAGCGCGGTGGGGTCGAGATGGACGACCTGCGGGCGAAGATCGACGCGGATCCCGACCAGGTCGCCTGCCTGATGCTGACCAACCCCAACACGCTCGGCCTCTTCGACGAGAACATCGCCGAGATCGCCGCGCTGATCCACGCGGCGGGGGGGACGCTGTACTACGACGGCGCCAACCTCAACGCGGTGATGGGCCACTCGCGGCCCGGCGACATGGGTTTCGACATCGTCCATGTCAACCTGCACAAGTCCTTCAGCCAGCCGCACGGCGGCGGCGGCCCCGGCGCCGGCCCGATCGCGGTCTCCGAGCGGATCGAGCCCTTCCTGCCGCGGCCGCAAGTGGTGCGGCGCGAGAGCGACAACGGCGGCGGGCCGAGCTTCGACCTCGACCTCGAGCGGCCCAAGTCGATCGGCCGCCTGCGCGGCTTCCAGGGCAACTTTGGCGTCTTCGTCCGCTCCTACGCCTACATCCTCAGCCTCGGTGGCGATGGCCTCGCCGAGGCCTCGGAGACCGCGGTGCTGAACGCCAACTACCTCAAGGCCCGCCTCGCCGAGGGCCGCGCCGGGGAGCGCCTGCCGGTTGCCTTCGAGCGCCACTGCATGCACGAGTTCGTCCTCTCCGGCAAGCCGATGAAGAAGGAGCTCGGCCTGGCCACACTCGACCTCGCCAAGCGCCTGCTCGACTTCGGCTTCCACCCGCCGACCGTCTACTTCCCGTTGCTGGTCGAGGAGGCGCTGATGATCGAGCCGACCGAGACCGAGACCAAGGAGAGCCTCGACGGCTTCGCCGAGGCGATCGAGCAGATCCTCGCCGAGGCCGAGAGCGACCCTGAGCGCGCCAAGCAGGCCCCCTACACGACCCCGGTACGCCGCCTCGACGAGGTCAAGGCGACCCGCAAGCCGGTCGTCCGCCAGCCGCTCGGCTAGAGCTCGGGCAGCTTCTGCTGCAGTTCCAACACTGGCGCGAAGAGGTCGCCGTGCTGTTCGATTCGCGCCAATACATCGCCGGCCTCGAAGACGAGTGAGGCGGCATCCTCTTTCTCGACCGCCCGTTCGACCTCGTCCCAAGTGAGGGGCGTCGAGACAGTGGGCTGTTCGCGGGCGCGCAGGGAGTAGACGGCGATCGTCGTCTTGCGGCGGTGGTTCTGCGACCAGTCGACGAAGACCTTGCCTTTGCGCTCGACCTTTTTCATTTTCGAGACGACCAGGTCGGGGGTCTGCTTCTCGAGCAGCTGGGCGATCGCCCGTGCCAGCGGTTTGGTGCCGCCGCCGTTGTCGTCGCCCTCGTAGGTGACCTCGTCGTTGTTGAGCGGCGCGTAGACCTGCAGACCCTTCGAGCCGGAGGTCTTGGGGAAGCACTCGAGGCCGAAGTGGGAGAAGAGCTCGCGCAGGCGCAGTGCCACCCGGCAGCAGGAGAGGACTTCGGCCGGCGGGCCGGGGTCGAGGTCGAAGGCGAGCACCGTCGGGCGGTCGTGCTCGGGGGCCAGCGAGAGTGAGGGGTGCAGCTCGATCGCCGCCAACTGCGCCATCCAGACCAGCGTCGGGCGGTCGTCGCAGACGCAGAAGTCGATCTTGCCGGTGCTCGCCCCGACCGGTGTGGTCTTCACCCACTCGGGCCGGTGTTTGGGGCAGCGCTTCTCGAAGAAGGCGGCGTCGGTGTCGTCGACCCCTTCCGGGAAGCGGCGCAAGGTCACCGCCCGCCCGCTCAGGTGGGGAACCATCGCCGGCGCCACCTTGGCGTAGTAGTCAACGACCTCGCCCTTAGTGAAGCCGGCCTTGGGGTAAAGGACCTTGTCGAGGTTGGTGAGCTTCAGCTCACGCCCGTCGACCTCGACCTGCTGGCTCGTGGCCACTTGCTACTTGGAGGACTTGGCCTTGGCGCGCGAGCCGGTTTTCTTCTTCGCCGCCGGTTTTTTCGCTTTGGCTTTGGCTTTTGGCGCGGTGCGTTTTTTCGTCGCCTTGGCCGCCGCTTTCTTTGCCGGCTTGCCCTCGCGCTTGCCGCGCACGTCGGCGATGCTCTGCTCCAGCGCCGCCATCAGGTCGGGCGCCTTGGTCGGCTCGCGCTCCTCCTGCGGCGCCGCGACCACGTCCTCGCCGGCCGCCTTGCGTTCGATCATCGCCAGCAGCTCCTCGCGGTACTCGTCGCGATAGAGCGTCGGGTCGAAGTCGCGGGTCAGCGAGTCGATCAGCTGCTCGGCCATATCGATCTCGCGTTTGCCGATTTTTGGCTTCTTCGACGGCAGCACGTCATCGAGCTCGTCCGGCGGCACGACCTCGTCGGCGAAGCGCATCGTGGTCAGGGTGAGGACGCCGTCGCCGGGGCGGATCGCGGCCAGGCGCTCCTTGCTGCGGAAGACGAAACGGGAGATCGCCACCTTGCCCGACTTCTCCAGTGCCTGGGCCAGCAGCGAGTAGGCCTTCTCGGCCCCGTCGGCCGGGCCGAGGTAGTAGGGACTGTCGAAGTAGATCGGATCGATCTCGCTGATATCGACGAAGTCCTGGACCTCGATCGCCCGTGACTTCTCCGGGTCGAGCGAGGCGAGCTCGTCCTTGCTCAGCGGCACGTAGCGGTCTTTGGTGATCTCGTAAGCCTTGATGATCTTGTCGTAGGGGACCTCTTCGTCGGTCCCCTCGGCGACGCGGCGATGTTTGATCCGGGCGCTGTCGGACTCGCGGATCTCACGCAGGGCGATGCCGCGGCGGGCCACCGCGCTGTACAGCTTCACGGGCACGTTGAGGAGCCCAAAGCTGATCGAGCCGCTCCAAATCGCTCTAGCCATCGGCGTTCACCTACCCGATTGTTCCAGTCGCTTGCAGCGGCGGCAAAGCGGCAATCGCCAGCGAGAGGCATCTTGCGGCCGCTGCGGTGGGATCATCCGCCGGTGCTGTTCGAGTTGAGCGAGGTCAGCCTGACCCGCGGCGATCGCCGCGTCCTCGATTCGGTCAGCGCCGCGATCCCGCCGGGTGCAACGGCGATCGTCGGCCCCTCAGGGGCAGGCAAGTCGACCCTGCTGCGCCTGCTCAACCGGCTCGCCGATCCCGATGCCGGGACGATTGCCTACCGGGACAAGCCCCTCAGCGGGTACGAACCACTGGCCCTGCGCCGCGAGGTCTCGCTGGTGCCGCAGCTGCCGGCCCTGCTGGAAGGAACCGTCGAATCGAACCTTGCCTACGCGGCCGACCTCGCCAGCAAGGAGCTGGACGCCGAGCGCTGCTTGCGCCTGGCCGGACTCGATCCGGACTTCGTCGGGCGCGACGTCGCCAAGCTCTCGGTCGGTGAGCAGCAGCGGACGATGTTGGCGCGAGCGCTTGCCCAGGAACCGGCCGTCCTCCTGCTCGACGAGCCGACCTCGGCCCTCGACCACGCGGCCCGCGACGCGATCGAGGCGACGCTCGCCGAGCTGCGCCGCGAGCTCGAGATCTCGATCGTCCTGGTTAGCCACGATCCCGAGCAGGCGCGCCGCCTGGGCGACTGGGTGGTGCGGCTCGAGCAGGGCCGGGCGATCGAGGCCGGCCCGATCGAGGAGGTGATGGCCTGAGTACTTCGATCCACCTCAGCCCTGGCCAGGTTGCGGCTTCGCTCGCCCTCGTTGTCCTCGCCGCCGCGATCTCCTACTGGCAGAAGGCCGACCTCGAGCGCGACATCGGCATCGCCACCGTGCGCTCCTTCATCCAGCTGACCGCGATCGGCTACGCGATCAAGTTGATCTTCGAGGCCGACACGCTCTGGCTCGTCTTCGCCCTGCTGGCGGTGATGGTCGTCTTCGGCGCACTCACCGCGCGCAGCCGGGCGAAGAAGGTGCCGGGCGCCTTCTGGCCGCTGCTGATCGCCCTTGCCCTGGCCGGCGGCACCACGCTCGGCCTCGTCGTCGCCCTCGGCGTCTTCGAACCGACCGCGCGCTATCTGGTCCCGGTCGGCGGCATGGTGATCGGCAACGCGATGACCGCCTCGGCGGTGGCGCTGAACCGGCTCGGCGACGAGATGGCCGACTCGCGGCCCAAGATCGAGGCGACCCTGGCGCTGGGAGCCACCGCCCAGGAGGCCGCTGCCCCTTTCGTCCGCCGCGCCCTGCGCTCGGGGATGATCACCCTGGTCGACTCGACCAAGACCACCGGCCTGATCTTCTTTCCCGGCACGATGGTCGGCATGCTGCTCGCCGGCGCCAGCCCCACCGATGCCGTCCGCCTGCAGCTGATCCTGCTCTACGCCCTGCTAGGCAGCGTCGCGATCGCCGGCTTGGTTGCCACTGCGCTTGCATATCGGAATTTCTTCACCCCGGCGCAACAGTTGCGCGAGCCGGGTGCCTGACGCTGCGCATCTCGGCGTCCCGGCTTAGCAGCACCAGCCCTCGATTTGCGGGAACGGAGCCTGGCCTTGACGGCCGGGCGAGAAGACGGAGGAAACGTTGCCGATCGCTTGCAGATGACCGCGCGCGCCGGTCGATGTGAAGAGCCACTGGTCTGCGGCTGGCCAGGCGAGCAGCAGGCGATCGCCGTCGGGTGACCAGGCAAGCTGATCGAGATGGCCAGAGACAGCGAAGAGCCGGCGCGGTGGACCGCCATCGCCGTTGATCAAGAGCGCTTCGCTGCGCGGTTCGTTTGCCTGGGCGCGTCGTTCGAGCAGTGCCGCGATCGTGCGCCGATGCGGGGCGAAGGCCGCCGCGCGCACGATGGCGTTCGCAGGCAACGGAACGCGCCGAGGCGCGCCGAGCTGGATCCCGTCGGCGAGCTTGGAGAGGTGCAGGTGGCGCAGCCAGAGCCCATGCGGCGAGAGTTCGAGCAGGGCACGACCGTCGGCGCTCCAGTCGAGGGCATCGACGCCAGGCGAAGTCGGGGCCACCGCCAGGGTTCGCGCCGTGTCGGCTTCGACTACGCGCAACCGCTTTGCCGGATCCATGTAGGCGAGTAGGTGGGTGCCCAGTGGGAACCACGCCGGCGCCACGGGCGCTGCCAGCCCAAGAAGGCGATCCCCCGTCCCATCCGCCCTGATCACGTGCAGCGAGCGCCCGGCCCGGTAGGCGATGCGGAAGCCGGAGGGGGACCAGCGTGGATCGCTCACCGGTCCCGCCGCCGAGACCGACCAGTGGGGCGTGCCGCCGGGCTCGATCGCGCTCAGCGTGCTTCCGGAGGCGGCGGCGACGAAGAGGCCGTGCGGCGACCAGCTCGCTTCGTCGTAGCGACCGAGCAGGCGCCGTGAGCCATCGGGTTGGACCACCCAGGGGCCGCGCGATGACTGCACCAGCAAACGACCACCACCCGGCACCTCGGTCAGCGCCGGCTGCGCATTGCGGACCCCGGCGGTGAAGACGTCGCCGATCCAGTCGCGCACGGCGGCGCCGGCGGGCGAGAGCAGCAGCGCCGCGAGCAGCGCGGCGGCGGCGAGCGCGGCGGCGAGTCGCGGCAGGACCGGGCGCTCGGCGGGGCGGCGCTCGGCATAGGCGCGTTCGACCAGGGCGAGCCCGCGGCGCTCGGCCTCCGCCGCACCCGGGAGCGGCTCCTCGTGCAGCAGGGTGCGCAGGCGGTCCTCGTTCATCCCTCCACCTCAATTAGGTCGCGCAGGCGGTCCAGGCCCCGGCGCAGGCGCGAGTTGACCGTGCCGCGCGGCAACTCGAGCATGCGCCCGATCTCGCCGGGGGTGTACTCGAGCAGGTAGCGCAGCACGACCACGGCGCGCTGCTCAGGCGGCAGCTGTGCCAGCGCCGGCATCAGCTCGCCCGCCGACGCGTCGGCCTGGTCCGGGGCAAGGCGCTCGTCGGGGTCGCCGGCGCTGGCGCGCAGCGCCTCGCGACGGCCCCAGTCGATCGCGCGGTTGACCACGATCCGGTGCAGCCAGGGCGCAAACGGCCTTCGCCGGTCGAAGCGATCGAGGCCGTCGACCGCGGCAAGGAACGCCTCCTGGGCGATGTCCTCGGCGGCCGCGGCATCGTGGACCACGAGGTAGGCGGCGCGCTGGGCGCGCTGCCAGTGCCTGGCGTAGAGCGTGGCGAGCGCATCTGCCGAGCCCCGCTGGGCCTCTCGGATGAGCTTTCGCTCGCTGACCTCAGTGCCCAAGCCTCACCTCTCCGGCGCAGCATCTCAATCTTCGCCCACCTGCGCCTCCCAGCGCCCGACTCGATCGAGCGCATCGTTGAGCCGCCCGGCGAGGCCCGGCGACAGCGCCCCCCGCGGCAGCTCGACCACGTAGGCAGAGCTACTGGGAAAGCGATGGTTCTGCCAGTTCGGGCCGGTGGCGGCTGGCCAGCGCATGAGACGGAAGGGGATCCTCGCCAGATGGGCGAAGAGTCGTCCAGCAGGCGAGCTCTGGCCCCAGGCACGGACAAAGGGACCACCGCTTCTGATCTGGTGAAACCAGATCGTCACCCGCGGCCGCAGCTTGCCGACGATGCGAGCGGCAAGGCGGGTTTCCGGCTCCGAGAAGGGGCGGGGACCGGAGTATTCGGCGCTGCCGCGCTGCCCGATCGGCTTCCAGTTGGAGGGGAAGTTGCGGTTGAGGTCGACCCCGCGCCCGTTCAGCCTGGTCGCGGCGGCGCTGCCGTCGGGGTCGAGATTGGAGACGACGAAGACGTTGGCGGCCGGCTCTGGGCAGCCGCCTCGCAAGGGCGCGACGCCCTGGGCTGCGCACTCGTCGCCGTGGATACAGGCGAACACGAGCACCCGGCCGCGAAAACGTGGGTCGCCGTACTGGCGCAGTCGGATCGGCCGTCCTTCCAGGGAGCGGCCGACCGCCCCGACCCGCTCGACCAGGTTGCCCGGCAGGCGCGCCGTCGTGGTGAAGGCGAGGAAGTCCGATGCCGTTGCGGTCTCTGGTTTGTGCCAGCTCGTCAGCTTGCCGACGTCCACCGTGAGCAGCGGACCGGTGTGCGGGGCAACGCGACCCGATTGCAGGGAGCGTGGATACACGGCGAGGTTGCGGCCCGCCGAGTCGAGGCGCAGCTTCAGCAGGTAGGGAAACCCCAGGTGCTTGCGACCTGGCTGCAGAGAAGCGGCGAGGCGCTCGAGGCCCGGCAGGTCGACCCGTATGACGCGCCCGCTGGCGGTGTCGAGGGCGAGCAGGAAAGGCTGGTGCGCGTCGCCGTCGTAGAGGGCGTAGGCCCAGCGCCCGTTGGGGCTCGACGCGCCGCTGATCGGCAGGCCGCTCAGCATGCGGGGGTCGCTGCTTACCGCGAGGGGTCGTGGCGCCAGCTTGCCGCTGCCAGCGTCAAGGACCCGCAGTTCGAAGTCATCCGAGGCGCGGTCGAACGGGCGGTAGCGGCGCAGGTAGAGCTTCGAGCCGTTTGGCGAGATCGCCTGGAAGGCGAAATAGGCCGGCAGGCTGACGCGGTGGATCGCGTGGCGCGAGCGCAGCTGACCGGGCCGAATTGGATGGCGCAGGTAGACGTCGGTGTCGAGAATCGCCAGCCTCGTTCGGCGCGGCGGATAGGCGCGGCTGAACTCGACCAGGGTGAGAGCGTTGCCGTTGGCGGCGAGGCCGCCCGGACTGCCGTCGAAAGCAACCGCCGGAAGGAAGTAGCTGCCGCGCAGGTACCACCAGCGATCGACCGTGCCGTCACTGATGTCGATGCGCTCGACGATCGTCAGCGCCGGCTTTGTTTGTGGGTTGACGGTGACGTAGCGGTAAGAGGCGCCGTCCTGCTTCGTGACGACTCCCTGGGCCGCCCCGGTCGCTCCGATTTCCTTGGCGGCCGAGGCCGCCGCCGTGGCGAGGCCCGCCGCCAGAGCGAGGAATAGGAAGCAGAGAAGTTGACGCGCTGTCCGTCTTTGTCGGCTCACATAAGGGATACGTGCGAGTGGGGCTCAAAGGTCCCGCGTCTTACACTCGACGGGTGTCCCGCGCCCAGCGTCTGACCCTGGTTGCGACGATCCTCGGCTCGACGGTCGTCTTCCTCGACTCGACCGTGGTCAACGTCGCCCTGCCGGCGATCGCCGACGGTCTCAATGCCGGCCTGGCGGGGCAGCAGTGGGTGGTCGAGGCCTACATGCTCACCCTGGTCTCGCTGCTCCTCGTCGGTGGCTCGCTCGGCGACCAGTTCGGCCGGCGGCGCATGTTCGTCTTTGGCCTGATCGCCTTCGGCGCCACCTCGGCGCTTTGCGCGATCGCCCCCACGGTCGAGTTCCTGATCGCCGCCCGCGCCCTGCAGGGGATCGCCGGGGCGTTGCTGGTGCCGGGATCGCTGGCGATCGTCGCCGCCACCTTCGAAGGGGCCGCGCGCGGCAAGGCGGTCGGCACCTGGACCGCCTGGACCGGGATCGCGACCGTGATCGGGCCGGCTGGAGGGGGCGCCCTGATCGGGCTCACCTCTTGGCGAGCGATCTTCTGGGTCAACCTGCCGCTGATCGCGGGAACGGTGGCGCTGACCCTGCACTCGGTCGAGGAGAGCCGCGACCCCGATGCCTTTCGCGGCATCGACTGGACCGGGATCGGGCTTTCGGCCGCCGGCCTCGGCGGTCCGGTCTTCGCCCTGATCGAGCAGCCGACCCGCGGCTGGGGCGACCCGATGGTCTGGATCCCCTTCATCGGCGGGATCGCCTGCTTCGTCCTCTTCGTCCTGCACGAGATGCGCGCCCGCCACCCGATGCTCGACCTCGGCCTGTTCAAGATCCGCAACTTCGCCGTCGCCAACCTGACCACGCTCTCGACCTACGCCGGCTTGATTGGCGGCCTCTTCTTCGTCGGCCTCTTCCTCCAGCAGGTGGCCGGCTACTCGCCGCTGGAGGCCGGCCTGGCGACGACGCCGATCTCGCTGATCCTCTTCCTGCTCTCGCCGCGCTGGGGCAAACTCGCCTCCGGCACCGGCCCGCGGCTGCCGATGACGATCGGTCCGATCGTCGGCGGCCTCGGCCTGCTGCTGATGCTGCGGATCGGCTCGCACGCCGACTACGTCACCGACGTGCTGCCGGCGATCCTCGTCTTCGGCCTTGGCCTCTCGGCCACGGTCGCGCCGCTGACCGCGACCGTGCTCGACTCGGTCGAGGAACGCCACGTCGGCATCGCCTCCGGCGTCAACAACGGCATCTCCCGCGTCGCCGGCCTGCTCGCGATCGCCGTGCTCGGCGCGGTGATCTCCGCCTACTTCGGCTCGACCCTCGACAACAACCTCGGCGACCGCCCGCTCGGCCCGCGCGCCGAGCACATCGTCTCCGACGCCAAGGCCCAGCCCCTGGCGGTGCCGAAAACCGGCAAGCTGCCGCCATCGCAAGCGGCGCGTGTGAGCACCGCATCCGCCAACGCCTCCACCTCGGCCTTCCACCTAGGCATCGGCATCGCCGGCGTCCTGATGATCATCGGCGGCGCCGTCTCCGGCGTGGGGATCGAGAACCCAAAGCGCAAAGTCGAAGCGATCGCCTCCCGCGGCTCCGCCCAAGCCGGCGAGTGCGGTCATGGTGCTGACGCCGATTGCAGCGAGAGCGAGCCGGCGGCCGAGCCCGCCTGAGCGGCGCTGAAATAGGCTCCGGCCCGTGAGCGCCCCAATCGTCTTCTCAGGGATTCAACCGACCGGCCGCAAGCATCTCGGCAACTACATCGGGGCGATCCGCCAGTACGTAGAGGGTCAGGATCGCGGTGAGCCGGCGATCTTCTGCATCGTCGACCTGCACGCGATCTCGGTCGCCTACGACCCGGTCGAACTGCGCGAGCGGCTTTACGACACGGCCGCAATCCTGCTTGCCGCCGGGCTCGACCCAAAGCGCTGCATCTTCTTCCGCCAGTCCGACGTGCGCGAGCACAGCGAGCTGACCTGGCTGCTCTCGGCGGTCACCTCGCACGGCGATCTCAACCGCATGACCCAATTCAAGGACAAGTCGGCGAAGCAGGAACTCGTCTCCGCGGCGCTCTTCTTCTACCCGGTGCTGATGGCCGCCGACGTGCTCGCCTACCGCGCTACCGAGGTGCCGGTCGGCGACGACCAGCGCCAGCACGTCGAGCTGATGCGCGAGATCGCCCGCCGCTTCAACGAGCGCTTTGGTGAGACCCTGGTCGTGCCGGAGATGCTCATTCCCGAGGTCGGAGCGCGGATCATGGACCTGCAGGAGCCCGAGCGGAAGATGTCGACCACCGGCGGCACCGAGAATGGCACCGTGCTCGTGCTCGAAGAGCCGGACGCGATCCGCAAGAAGTTCGGCAGCGCCGTCACCGACTCCGGCCGCGAGGTTCGTCGCGCTCCGGACAAGCCGGGAATCACCAACCTGATCGACATCTACGCCGTCGCTCGCGGCAGCGATCCGGCCGCGGTCGAGGCCGAGTTCGAGGGCGCCGGCTACGGCGATTTCAAGCAGGCGGTGGCCGAGGCCGTGGTCGAGTACCTGGCTCCGGTCCGCGAGCGCTACGCCGAGCTGCGGCCCGACGAGGCGGCGCTGGAGGCGACCTTCGCCGCCGGTGCCGAGAAGGCCAGCGCGATCGCTGCGCCGATCGTGGCCGAGGTTCGCGAGCGCATGGGTTTCGGCCAGAAATAAATTCCGCCCACCTCCTCTGCTCCCGCTCCATCGCGAAGAATCAAATATGCACGCTCAGTCGCTTCCGCGTCCGGGGGTGGGCGGGTAGTCGTCACTCCGGCGCGTTACGGTGCCGGGGTGACCGTCGCCGAGCTGGATCTCGACCTCGACGTCTTCGCCGGTCCGTTCGACCTGCTGATGGCGGTCGTCCTGCGCGAGGAGGTCAGCCTGCTCGAGGTCGAGCTGGCCGAGGTCGTCGTCGCCTACGTCGAGCACCTCGAGCGCACCGAGGAGCTGGAGCTCGACGTCGCCACCGAGTTCCTCGTCCTGATCGCCTCGCTGCTGGAGCTGAAGTCGCGGCTGCTATTGCCGGGCGAGGAGGAGGAGCTGGAGGACCGCACCCCCGAGGAGGCGGTCGAGGAGCTGGTTGCCCGCCTGCTCGAGTACCGCCGCTACCGCGACGCCGCCGCCGTGCTCGAGCAGCGCTTCGAGGCGGCGCGGGGCTACCTCTACCGCTCGGCGCCGCTGCCGCCCGAGCTGCGCAAGGTCGCGCTCGACGCCGCGACCGCGGTCTATGACCCGGAACGGCTCGGCGCCGCGCTCGGCGACCTGCTGGAGATCCCGCCGGAACTGAACCTCGATCACATCCGCCCGACCGTCTCGCTTGAAAAAAGGCTGCGCGCCCTGCGCGAGGCGCTGCGCGGCCACAGCAGCATCGACTTCGACGAGCAGTTCGGCGAGGAGGACCGGCTGACCCAGGCGGTCACGCTCTTCGCCCTGCTCGAGATGTACCGCAAAGGCGAGGCGACCTGGGAGCAGTCCAAACCCTTCGGTCCGATCCAGATCCACAAGCAGGAGGCGCCGCCCAGTGAGTGACCTGACCCGGACGATCGAGGCGCTGCTCTTCCTCTCGCCGCAGCCGGTCAACGCCCGCGACCTGGTCGAGGCGACCGAGGCGACCGAGGGCCAGGTCGAGGAGGCGATCGCGCTGCTGCGCGAGGACCTCGGCGAGGGCAAGCGCGGCGTCGTCCTGCGCGAGGTCGGCGGGGGCTTTGCCCTGGCCAGCGATCCCGCCAGCGAGGCCGCCGCACGCCGCCTGCTGGCAAAGCCGCGCACGCCGCCGCTGACCCAGGCCCAGGCGGAGACGCTGGCGATCGTCGCCTACCTGCAGCCGGTCACTCGCCCAGAGGTGGCGCGGATCCGCGGGGTGACCTCCGAGTCGGCGGTGCAGACGCTGGCCGAGCGGGGGCTGATCGAGGAGTCGGGGCGGTCTCAGTTTGGGGCGGCGATCTTTAAGACGACGGAGCTGTTCGAGCGACTCTTCGGGCTTTCTGGGCTGGACCAGCTGCCCGATCCCTCGCGGTTCGATCCGACGCCGGAGGATGAGCGGGAGCTGCGGGAGCGGCTGCTCAAGGCTGGGGAGCAACGGTCGGAGCCATGACGTTGGGGGCGGGCCGGGGAAGGTCCCGCCGGAACAACAGCGGGGAGGTTCCGTCGGGACCTTCCCCGGCCCACGGCGCAACGTGAGGCTCGCGAAGTTCCTCGCTCATGGAGGGGTCGCTTCGCGGCGTAAAGCTGAGGTGATCATCTCTAAAGGGAGGGTCAGGGTTGGAGGGGAGGTCGTCACGGACCCCGCGAGGGATGTGACCGATGCTGATGAGGTCCGGGTTGATGGGAGCTTGGTTGGGACTGAGGCGCGGGAGGTCTGGGCGGTGAACAAGCCGGCTGGGGTGGTGTCGACCGCTCGGGAACCCGGGGGGCGACCGGCTGTCGTCGAACTCGTTGATACGACGGCGCGGCTCTATCCCGTTGGGCGGCTCGATGCCGAGTCGACCGGGCTGATCTTGCTTACCAACGATGGGGAGCTGGCAAATCGGTTGACGCATCCGCGGTACGGAGTGCGCAAGGCTTATCGGGCGGAGTTGCGGCGGCCGCCTTCTGACGCTGATTTGGGGCGGCTGCAGCGGGGGGTGGAGCTCGATGATGGGATGACCGCGCCGGCGGAGATTCAGCGGATTGGTGAGCGGGAGATCGAGATTGTTTTGCGCGAGGGGCGCAACCGGCAGGTGCGGCGGATGGCGGAGGCGATCGGCAACCGGGTGGTGAAGCTGCGGCGGGCGCGCTTTGGGCCGATCGAGCTCGGCCGACTCAGTCAGGGTCAGGCGCGACGGCTCGGGGAGAAGGACATCGCCCGGCTCTGGGAAGATGCGAAACGATGAGTGAGGAGCGACTGTTCGCGGTCCGCGGGGCGGTTCAGGCCAGCGCCAACGAGGCAGAGGCGATCGTCAGCGCCACCGAGGACCTGATGCGCGAACTGCTCGACCGCAACGAGCTCAGCGCCGAGGCGATGATCAGCTGCCTCTTCACCACGACCGAGGACCTCAACGCCGAGTTCCCCGCTGTCGCCGCGCGCCGGCTCGGACTCGACACGGTGCCGCTGATCTGCGCCCGCGAGATCGACGTGCCGGGGGCGATGCCGCGGGTGATCAGGACGATGGTCCACTACTACGCCCCGCTCGGCCACAAGCCAGATCACGTGTACTTAGGGGCGACGCAAGAGCTGCGCGCCGACCTTCACGCCGCCCAGTAGCGCGGCTCATCGGCACAATGGAGCGATGAGCGTCACCTTCGCCGAGAAGCTCGCCCGCATGCCGGGCTACCAGGCCGGAGTGCCAACCGGGCAGGCGCCCGAGGCGATCGCTGCCGGCGGCATCGCCCAGCTCGCCTCCAACGAGTCGCCCTCGCCGCCGCACCCAAAGGTGATCGATGCGATCACCGCCGCGGCCGGGGCGATGAACCGCTATCCGGACCCCGACGCGACGCTGCTGCGGCGCCGGATCGCCGAGCGCTACGACACCGACCCGGCCCGGGTCGCGGTCGGCAACGGCTCCTGCGAGATCCTGCTCGCTGCCGCTGAGGCGCTCTGCGAGCCCGGCGCCGAGATCCTCTACGCCTGGCCCGCCTTCTCGATGTACCCGTACCTGCCGGCGCTAACCGGTGCCCGCGAGGTCCGCGTGCAGCTCGGCGAGGGCGACGTCCACGACCTCGATGCGATGGCGGCCGAGGTGACCGCGGCGACCCAGCTGCTGATCGTCTGCAACCCAAACAACCCGACCGGCACCCACGTTCCCGCCGCCGCGGTGGCCGAGTTCTGCGCCGCGCTGCCTGCCCACGTCACCGTGATCCTCGACGAGGCCTACGTCGAGTTCCAGGCTCACGACGACGTCGACGCCAGCGTCGACCTGCTGGCCGACCTGCCCAACCTGGTCGTCCTGCGCACCTTCAGCAAGTGCTACGGCCTCGCCGGGCTGCGGGTCGGCTACGCCCTCGGCTCGCCCAAGTTCCGCGCCGCGATCGACGCCGTGCGACAGCCCTTCAGCGTCAACGCCCTCGCCCAGGCGGCGGGGGCGGAGGCGATCCTGCACCAAGACGACGTCAGTAGGCGGGTCGAGAGCACGATCGCCGAGCGACTGCGGGTCGAGGAGGGCCTGCGCGAGCTCGGCCTCACCACCGCCGCGACCCACGCCAACTTCTCCTGGATCGACCTCGGCGACGCCGAGGAGGCCGATCTGGTCGCCGGCCTCGCCGAGCGCCAGATCGCCGTCCGTCCCGGCACCCCGCTGGGGGACCCCGGCCACATCCGCGTCTCCTACGGCACCGCCGAGGAGAACGGCCGCTTCCTCGCGGCGATGGCCGAGCTGCTCGCCTAACGATCGCCTGAACGGGTGGACTCCCCGTGCCTCACCTGCTACAAAGTCAGGGAAGGTGAAGCAATCAGCCGACACGACGAGCGTCATCAGCGCCTCCGGCGCCGCGCTCGCCCACGCGCGCTTCTCCTATTTCTGGCGATTTAGCTAGGCGTCCGGCCTCGCGGCTCTGCCGCACCGCAATAAGCAACTGGCCCGGGCGCCGGAATTACTCGTACTCACCCGTCACGTGCGACGGGGAAACCGGAAGTAGGCTTGTGAACGTGGAGGAAGGTGAAGGCAAGATGATGATTGGGATGAAGGGGGAGACGCGAGACCGGGTCCGCGACCAGCGGATCGAACGCATCGAGGAGCTGGTCTCGCCCGATGCGCTGTTCACGGAGTTGCCGCTGGGAGACGATCGCGAAAGTGCCGTGGTGCGCGGTCGCGGTGAAGTCGGCAACGTGCTCGACGGCAGCGACGATCGCGTGCTGGTTGTGGTCGGACCCTGCAGCGTGCACGACCCGGCAGCGGCGCTGGATTACGCCGGCCGCCTCGCCGAGCAGGCACAAAAGCTGAACAGCGATCTGCTGATCGCGATGCGCGTCTACTTCGAGAAGCCGCGGACGACGACCGGCTGGAAGGGGCTGATCAACGATCCCCACCTAGATGGCTCGCTCGACGTCAACACCGGCCTGCAGGTGGCCCGCCGGCTGCTGCTCGAGGTGCTCGACCTCGGCTTGCCGGTCGGCACCGAGTTCCTCGACCCGATCACGCCCCAGTACATCGCCGACGCGGTCTCCTGGGGGGCGATCGGCGCCCGCACGACCGAGAGCCAGACCCACCGCCAGCTTGCTTCCGGCCTCTCGATGCCGGTTGGCTTCAAGAACCGCACCGATGGCGACGTCCAGGTCGCGGTCGACGCCGTGCGCGCCGCCGCGGCGCCGCACGCCTTCGCCGGCATCGACGACGCCGGCGCGCCGGCGATCCTCTACACCGGCGGCAACCCCGACGGCCACGTGATCTTGCGCGGCGGTCGCGGCGCTCCCAACCACCGTGCCGAGGGCGTTGCCGAGGCGCTGGGGCTGCTGCGTGGTGCCGGCCTGGCCGAGCGCCTGGTGATCGACGCCTCGCACGACAACAGCGCCAAGGACCCCGCCCGGCAGCTGCTCGCCGCCGGTGAGATCGCCGACCAGGTGGCCGACGGCAACGCGGCGATCGCCGGGGTCATGCTCGAGTCGTTCCTGGTCGAGGGGCGCCAGGACCTCGGTGATGGCGAGCTCGTCTACGGGCAGTCGATCACCGATCCCTGCCTCAACTGGGAGGCGACCGTCTCGGTGCTGGACCAACTTGCCTCGGCAGCAAGGGCGCGGCGCGGCGAATGAGGATCGCCGTCCTCGGCGTCGGCCTGATCGGCGGCTCGATCGGGTTGGCCGCGCGGCAGCGGCTCGACGCTGAGGTGGTGGGTTTCGACCCCGACCAGGCGACGCTGGAGAGGGCGAGCCAGGACGGCGTGATCGATCGCGGCGAGACCACGGTGGCCGAGGCCTGCGCGGGTGCCGAGGTGGTTTTCTGCGCCGCGCCGGTGGCTGGTCTTGCCGAGCTGGCGACCGCAGCGCTCGCCGCCTGCGGCCCCGAGACCGTCGTCACCGACGTCGGCTCGACCAAGCGCGACATCGTCGCTGCGCTCGGCGGTGATGAGCGCTTCATCGGCGGCCACCCGCTCGCCGGCGCCGAGACCTCCGGGGTCGAAAACGCCCGCGCCGACCTCTTCGAGGGCGCCCGCTGGTACCTGACGCCGAAATCGGCTCGCTCCAGCGGTTTGCTCTACGACCGCCTGCAGCGCACCGTCGCCGGCCTTGGCGCCCGCGTGCAGGCGATCGACGCCGAGGCGCACGACCGCCTGATGGCGACGATCAGCCACCTGCCTCACGTCGTCGCCAACGTCCTCGTCGGCCAGGCGGTCGAGGAGCTGACCCGCGACTCCGAGCGGATGCCCGAGGTCGGCCCGAGCTTCCGCGACACGACCCGGGTCGCCGGCGCCAACCCGGCGATCTGGGGCGACATCTTCGCCAGCAACCGCGACGCCGTCGCCGAGGCGGTCGAGGGTGTGGCCGGGCGCCTGCAGGAGGCGGCGACGCTGATCCGCGAGGGCGAGCGCGACGCGGTCGCCGAGTGGCACGCCGAGGCCGGCAGCGACCGCCGCCGCCTGCTCGAGACCGAACTCGCCGGCGGGCCGCTGCGCGAGCTGCGCGTCGTCGTCACCAACCGGCCCGGCACGATCGCCGAGCTGGCGCTGGCGCTGGGCGAGGCCGGGGTCAACATCGAGGACATGGCGCTCTACCCGGCGCCCGACATGACCTCGGGCGCGGTCTCGCTCTGGGTCTCGGGCGACGAGCAGGCCGAGCGCGCCGCGGCCCTGGTGCGCGAGCTGGGCCACAGCGTCAGCGCCGTCGGCAACGGCGCCTAGGCCGATGGCGACTCGCTTCGACCCGACCGGGCCCCTGGCCGGCAGCCTGCGCCCGCCGGCCGACAAGTCGATCTCCCACCGCGCCGCGCTGATCGCGGCGATGGGGGAAGGGGAGACCGAGATCGAGGGCTACCTCGACTCCGCCGACACCCGCTCGACCCTCGATGCGGTGCAGGCGCTCGGCGCCGAAATCGAGGGCGTGACGCCCAGCGCCATCGAGCCCGTGATCCGGGTCCAGGGCGTCGGCCTGCGCAGCGCCCGCAGCACCGCGATCGACGTCGGCAACGCCGGCACCCTGCTGCGCCTGCTGCCGGGCTGGCTCGCCGGTCAGCCGGGCGGCAAGTGGACGCTTGACGGCGACGACTCGATCCGCCGCCGCCCGGTCGACCGCATCGCCGCGCCGCTGCGCCAGATGGGCGCCCAGCTGAGCTGCCGCGAGCAGCGGCTGCCGCCGCTCGAGCTCGAGGCGGCGCCGTTGCAGGGCATCGATTACGAGCTGCCGATCGCCAGCGCCCAGGTCAAGTCGTGCCTGCTCTTCGCCGGCCTGCTGGCCGAGGGCGAGACCTGGCTGCGCGAGCCCTCGCGCAGCCGCGACCACACCGAGCGCATGCTTGCCGCTGCCGGCGCCGACGTCGCCTGGCTGCGCGGCGGCATCGCGGTGCGTCCGGCCAAACGCCTCGAGCCGGGCGAGATCGCGGTGCCCGCCGATTTCTCCTCCGCCGCCTTCTTCCTGATCGCCGCCCTGCTCGTGCCCGGCAGCGAGGTGACGCTGGAGGGGGTCGGCACCAACCCGACCCGGACCGGCCTGCTGGCGATCCTCGAGCGGATGGGGGCCGAGATCGAGCTCGAGCCGGTGGGGGAGCGCGGCGGCGAGCCGATCGGCACGATCCGCGCCCGCGCCTCGGCCCTGCAGGGCACCGAGGTCGGCGGCGATGAGATCCCACTGGCGATCGACGAGCTGCCCCTGCTCGCCCTGGCCGCCTGCTTCGCCGAGGGCGCGACGACGATCAGCGATGCGGCCGAGCTGCGCCGCAAGGAGTCCGACCGGGTGGCGACGACCTGCGCCGCCCTGGAGTCGCTCGGCGCCACGGTCGAGGCGCGCGAGGACGGCATGCGGATCGAGGGCGGCGGCGGCCTGCGCGGCGGCGCGATCTCCTCGCACGGCGACCACCGGATCGCGATGCTCGGCGCCATCGCCGGCCTCGCTTCGCGCGAGGGCGTCGCGGTCGAGCGCATGGAGGCGGCCGTGGTCAGCTACCCCGGTTTCGAGGCCGACCTCGCCTTGCTGTTGCAGCGCAGCGGCTGAGCGCGCAACGCCGCGAGCGGCTGCCGTCTCTACGCTGCCGCCCATGGTCATCGCCATCGACGGACCCGCGGGGGCCGGCAAGTCCACCGTGGCCCGCGCCCTCGCCAGCAAGCTCGGCTTCACCTACCTCGACTCCGGGGCGATGTACCGCTGCGTGGCGCTGGCGGCGCTGCGGCGCGATCTCGATCTGGACGATCCGGATGCGATGGCCGATCTCGCCGGCACGGTCTCGATCTCCCTCGACGGCGAGCGGGTCGGGCTCGACGGTGAGGACGTCAGCGCCGCGATCCGCGAGCCCGAAGTGACCGAGGCCTCCTCGCGCGTCTCCGTCCACCCGGGCGTGCGCGAGGCGATGGTGGCGCGCCAACGCGAGCTGATCGCCGCTGGCCGCTACGTCGCCGAGGGCCGCGACATCGGCACCGTGGTCAGCCCGGACTCGCCGTTGAAGGTCTTCCTCACCGCCTCGGCCGAGGAGCGCGCCCGCCGCCGCGCCGCCCAGATCGGCGAGGACCCGGCGACCGTGCTCGCCGCCCAGCGCGAGCGCGACCGCCGCGACGAGACCCGCGAGCACAGCGCCCTGCGCGCCGCCGATGACGCGGTCGAGATCGACACCACCGGCTTCAGCCAGGAAGAAGTTGTCGGCCGCATCGCCACCCTCGCCACCGAGCGGGGCCTGGTCGCCGCATGAGCCTGCCGATCGTCGCCATCGTCGGCTTTCCCAACGTCGGCAAGAGCACCCTGGTCAACCGGCTAGCCGGCGGCCGCGAGGCCGTGACCCACTCCGAGTCGGGGGTGACCCGCGACCGCAAGCGGGTGCGCTGCGATTGGAACGGACTCGCCTTCGAGCTGCTCGACACCGGCGGCATCGACCTCGAGGACGAGTCCGAGCTGGCCCGTGACATCCAGCGCCAGGCCCGGCTCGGGATCGCCGAGGCAGACGTGGTGATGCTGGTCGTCGACGCCCGCGCCGGCGTCCGCGCCGGCGACGTCGAGCTGGCCAAGACGCTGCGCGGCGCCGAGGTGCCGGTGATCGTCGTCGCCAACAAGGTCGACCGGCCCGAGGACGAGCACCTGACCGCGGAGCTGAACCAGCTCGGGCTCGGCGAGCCGCTGCCGGTCTCCTCCAGTCATGGCCTCGGCACCGGTGACCTGCTCGACCGCGCGGTCGAGCTGCTCGGCGAGCACGCCCAGCCGAGCGAGGACTCCGACGCCGTGCGGGTGGCGGTAATCGGCCGTCCCAACGCCGGCAAGTCCTCGCTGGTCAACGCCTTCCTCGGCTCCGAGCGGGTGATCGTCTCCGATCGCGCCGGCACCACCCGCGACTCGATCGACACCGAGGTCGAGGTCGACGGTCGACCTGTGGTCCTCGTCGACACCGCCGGCCTGCGCCGCCGCTCGAAGGTCGCGGGGTCCGTCGACTACTACGCCCAGCTGCGCTCCGAACACGCGGTCGAGCGCGCCGACGTCGCCCTCGTCGTCTGCGACGCCGGCGACGGGATCACCGCCGAGGACCTGCGCGTCGCCGAGATGGCGATGAAGGCCGGCTGCGCCACTCTGCTGGCGCTCAACAAGTGGGACGAGACCCGCACCGATGTCGACGACGCCCGCGCTCGGGTGAGGCAGAAGCTGCGCTTGCGCCCGGAGGTCATTACTTGCTCAGCGACTCGCGGCCGCAACGTCGCCAATCTCTTGCCCAAGGCGCTGGCTCTGGCTGACCGTGCCGCCGAGCGGATCCCCACCCCCGAGCTCAACCGCTTCATCACCGACGTCGCTGCGAAGACCCCGCCGCCCTCGCGCCGTGGGCGCCGCCTGCGCATGTACTACGCCGCCCAGATCGGCGAGCGGCCACCGCGGATCGCGATCCAGGTCAACGACCGCAAGCTGATCAATCGCGACTGGGCCTACCACCTCGAGAACCGCCTGCGCGAGACCTACTCGCTCGAGGGCGTGCCCTTGGTGATCGACTTCGTGCCGCACTCGGGCACCCGCCGCGGCCGCTGACCCATCGCTCGAAACAACCATTTAGGCTTCAGCGATGAGCGATATCCAGCCACTCGCCGAGGGCGAGTACCTCTTCACGTCCGAGTCCGTCACCGAGGGACACCCAGACAAGGTCGCCGACGCGATCTCCGACGCCGTGCTCGACGCGGTGATGGCGGGCGATCCCGAGGGCCGCGTGGCCTGCGAGACCCTGGTCAACACCGGCATGGCGGTGGTCTCGGGCGAGATCTCGACCAGCGTCCACCTCGACGTGCCCGAGCTGGTTCGCGAGACGATCCGCGGGATCGGCTACGACCACGGTGACTACGGCTACCACTGCGACCACATCTCGGTCCTAGTCTCGCTCGACAAGCAGTCACCCGACATCGCTCAGGGCGTCGACGAGGCGTACGAGACGCGGACCGAATCGGCCGAAGACAAGCTGCTGATCGCCGGCGCTGGCGACCAGGGAATGATGTTCGGCTACGCCACCGATGAGACCGAGGCGCTGATGCCGATGCCGATTCACCTCGCCCACCGACTCGCCGAACGCCTCGCCGCGGTGCGCAAGGACCGCACGCTCGAGTACCTTGGCCCCGACGGCAAGACCCAGGTCACCGTGCGCTACGCCGATGGCCGCCCGGTGCGGGTCGAGAAGCTCTTGATCTCGACCCAGCACGCCGAGGGCGTCGAGTCGGAGTCGAAGATCAAGCCCGACCTCTGGGAGCACGTGGTGCTGCCGGTGCTGAACGCCGAGGCGCCCGGCCTCTTTGACGAGAACGAGCTGCGCCAGCACTTCCTCGTCAACCCGACCGGCAAGTTCGTGATCGGCGGCCCGGTCGGCGACGCCGGCCTCACCGGCCGCAAGATCATCGTCGACACCTACGGCGGCATGGCCCGCCACGGCGGCGGCGCCTTCTCCGGCAAGGACCCGTCCAAGGTCGACCGCTCCGCTGCCTACGCCTCGCGCCACGTCGCCAAGAACGTCGTCGCCGCCGGCCTCGCCCAGCGCTGCGAGGTCCAGGTCGCCTACGCGATCGGCGTCGCCCGCCCGATCTCGCTGATGGTCGAGACCTTCGGCACCGGCACCCTCCCCGACTCGCAGATCTCCCGTTTGGTCGAAGACGAGTTCGACCTCCGCCCGGGGGCCTTCCGCGGCTACCTCGACCTGCACCGTCCGGTCTTCAGTCAGACCGCCGCGTACGGGCACTTTGGCCGCGAGGGCGACGCCTTCACGTGGGAGCGGACGGACCGCGCCGAGGCGCTGAAGAGCGCCGCCGGCACCGCGCAAGCAACGCCTGCCTGAGCCCTAGTACGGGGCGCGGAGGCCCTCGAACATCGGAAAGTGTTTGAGATTGCGGGTCGCGAGCTCGGAGTCAATCTCTTCCGCGGTAGCGGCGATCGCGAGATCGGCCACTCCTATGCCCGGGTGGCTGCGCCGCCAGCGACGCCCGAGCTCTCCGGCGCGGCGTGCAACTGCTTCATCGAGGGGCACCCACGCGATTAGAGCGAAAAGCTTGTCGGCTGCCCGTCGCTCGGGGGAACGAAGGCCCTGGACCACCTCGATTCGGCTGATCTCGGAGCACGACGGACGGTCGTCCAGGCTCGCGAGGTATCTAGCTGCTGGGGTTGAAGCGCGGAGATGATCGATCAGGATGCTGGTGTCGAGGACGATCGTCAACGCTCGAAATGCGAGAGGCGCTCAGCGTCATCGCGGCGAAGATCGTCAACGTACTCGGCACCCTCTACGACATAGGGGGCAATGCCCGAGGTTCCTTCAATGGCCTTCTTCCACTGCGCTTGCCAGGTCGCAGCGTCCTCGTCCTCGCGTGAGAGGTACACGTCCACCGCGCGGCGGATCACCATCGAGCGCGAAGTTCCCTCCGCTGCAGCCCGTCGATCGAGGCGCGTTGTCTGATCGTCATCCAGATAGATTTGGGTTCGATTCACGATGTATAAGTATACATCGCCCCAAAGACCGAACCGCTAGCTGGGCGGCTGGGCTTCGCCGAGCCCGTGTGAGCCGGCCGCGTCTGCGCCCGTCGCCTGGTCGACGCTGTGTACGACCTGCTGGGGATCAGCGACCCCGTAGAAGACGAAGTTGTAGTCGTCGCCCGCTGCCGTGTCGAAGTCGACGTCGCCGATTTGCATCGCCCGCTGATAGACGGACTGCTTGTAGTTGACGTTCTGCACCCGCTCCAGACGGGTCTCCTGGACCTCGCGGGAGACGATGCCGCGTTTGATGTTGAGGCGGCGGTCGGTGATCGTGTAGGTGGTGGCGACGCGCTTGATGAAGCCGATCAGGACCGTCGCGGCGACGATTACGAGGACGACCAGGAAGACCTTTGCGCTGCTGGCGCCGAAGAGCTTGAAGAGCACGCCGATGATCGCGGCGACGAGGATTCCCTTCAGGTAGAAGCCGAGGATCGCGCGCCAGGAAGGGTGGCCCTGGAAGATCACCTGCTCGCCGGGGCTGAGGTTGAGCGCCATCGCCGCGCAGCATACCCACGCCGTCCGCGTCCCTCCATAACTTGGTCAAGTGTCGATAGCGAAGGTCGAGCCGCTCACCACCGCCCGTGCGCTGCGCGGCCCCTTCGACTACCGCCTGCCCGAGGCGATGGCCGATCTCGCGGTCGGCAGCGTGGTCAAGGTGCCGTTCGGCAAACGCCGCATCCTCGGCGTGGTCGTTGGCCTTGCCGATGCCTCGTCGCTGCCCGCCGAGCGGCTCGCCGAGCCGATCGAAGCGCTCGAGGCCGGCACGCCGCCGGAGCTGGTCCGGCTCGGCCTCTGGATCGCCGAGGAGTACTGCTCGACCCCCTCGCGCGGGCTGCAACTGGTGCTGCCGCCTGGGACCGGCGTCGCCGGCCAACGGGTGCGGGCGCGGCTGGAGCTGCGGGCTGAGATCACCGTCGCCGGCGAGGAGGCGCTGAGCGGCGACGAGCGGCTCGGGGTCAAGCAACGCGCCGTGCTCGAGGCGCTGCGGGCGGGCGAGATGTCGGCGCCGGAGCTGGCCGCGGCCGTCGGCTCCGATCGCAGCGTGCTGCGCCGGCTCGAGCAGCGCGGCCTGATCGCCACCGCCAGCTCACGGGTGAGGCGTCACCCCAGCCACCCCGAGGTCGGTGCCAGCGGCGGTCGGCCGCAGTTGCTGCCCGAGCAGCAGTCCGCGGTCGAGGCGATCGTCGCCGCGCTCGACGGCGAAGCCGAGGCGCCGCGCGAGCAGCTGCTGCACGGCGTCACCGGCTCGGGCAAGACCGAGGTCTACCTCGCCGCGGTGGAGGCGGCGCTGGCGCGGGGCAAGGGGGCGATCGTGCTGGTCCCCGAGATCGGCCTGGCGCCGCAGGCGGTGGCGCGCTTTCGGGCCCGGCTGGGCGATCGCTTCGCGGTCCTGCACTCGGCCCTCTCCGACGGCGAGCGCTATGACGAGTGGCAACGGCTGCGCAGCGGCGAGGCCAGTGTCTGCGTCGGGCCGCGCTCGGCGGTCTTCGCGCCGCTGCACGACCTCGGCCTGATCGTGATCGACGAGGAGCACGACGCCTCCTACAAGCAGGAGGGCGACCCCTGTTACGACGCCCGCGCGGTAGCTCGCCGCCGTGCTGCCGAGAACGGTGCGGTTCTGGTCGCCGGCACGGCGACGCCGCGTCCGGAGTCCTGGCTGGAGCTGCCGCGACTGGAGCTGCCGCGCCGCGTCGACGGCCAGGCGATGCCGCCGGTGCGGGTGCTCGACATGCGTGAGGCCGATCCCCGCTCCGGGGCGCTGCACCCCGAGACCTGGGCCGCCTTGGAGAGCGTCCGCGCCAAGGGCATGAAGGCGATCGTGATGGTCAACCGGCGCGGCTTCGCCCCCTGGCTCACCTGCCGTTCCTGTGGCCAGCACTGGAACTGCCCCAACTGCGACGTCTCGCTGATCGTTCACCGCCACAGCGGCCGCCTCGTCTGCCATCACTGCGCCCATCGCGAACCGCTGCCGAGCGCCTGCAGCGTCTGCGACTCGACCACGCTGGCCCGCGCTGGCGTCGGCACCGAGCAGGTCGAGGCGTTGCTGGCCGAGCGGCTGGCGCCGATGCCGGTCTTCCGGCTCGACGCCGACACCGCCTCCGGGCGCGGTGCCCACGCCCGCATCCTCGCTGCCTTCGGCGAGGCCGAGAGCGCCGTCCTGGTCGGCACCCAGATGGTCGCCAAGGGCCACGACTTCCCCGAGGTCACCCTGAGCGCGATCCTCGATGCCGACGCGACCCTGCGTTTCCCCGACTTCCGCGCCGCCGAGCGCACCTTCGCGATGGTCGCCCAGCTCGCCGGCCGCAGCGGTCGCGGCGCCGCCGGCGGCGAGGTGATCGTGCAGACCCTGGCCCCGACCGCGCCCAGCATCGCCCACGCCGCCGAGCACGATGCCGCCTCGTTCCTCGCCGAGGAGGTCGGGCGGCGCGAGGCGCTGCGCTACCCGCCCTTCTCCCACCTGACCCGGATCGTGCTCAAAGCCGAGTCCGAGCAGCGGCTCGACCGCGCCGCCGCCCTGCTCGCCGAGGGTCTTGCCGCGGCGATCCCGGAGGACACCGACCTGCTCGGCCCGGCGCCGATGTTCCGCGTCCGCAACCGCCACCGCCGTCGCCTGCTGCTCAAGGCGAGCGAGCGCGAGGCCACCGTGGCCGCGGTACGCGCCACGGTCGAGCGCCTCGCCGCCGATCGCACCCTGCGCGAGGTCGCGATCTCGGTCGATGTCGACCCGCAATAGCTCGCTCCCGATCCTTAGACTCAGAATTCGATGAGCGAACCTGCCGAGACGGAGACCGACGAGCGCGAGAGCAAACTCGAGGCCGAGCTGCTGGAGCGCCGCGAAGCGGCGTTGGCGCACGTGGTCAAGTTCGGCGACCCGGTGCTGAAGAGCAAGGCCTCGCCGGTGCGGGATTTCGGTCCTGAGCTGCGGGCCGAGGTCGAGCGCATGGTGGCGATCATGCGCGACGGCATGGGGGTTGGCCTCGCTGCCACCCAGCTAGGCGTGCTGCGCCGCCTGCTCGTCTTCCAGGCCGGCCCCGACAGCGAGCCGACCGCGCTGATCAACCCTGAGGTCGAGTGGCTCTCCGACGAGGTCGTCGTCGCCGAGGAGGGCTGCCTCAGCTTGCCGCGGGTCTCGATGGACGTGGAGCGCCCGTTGCACGCCCGCTTCAGCGGCCTCGACGTCGACGGCGAGCCAATCCGGCTCGAGGCGTCCGGCCTCGAGGCGCGGGTGCTGCAGCACGAGCTCGACCACCTCGACGGCGTCCTGATCCTCGACCGCGCCCCGCGTGCCCAGCGCAAGGGCGCCCTGCGCGCCCTGCGCGAGGGCGAGAGCTACAGCCCGCCGCTGGCCGAGCAGGACGAAGCCGACGAGGGCGAGCATCGCGAGCCGAAGAGCACACCCTGAGCTCACGATCTCAACCTTGAGAACTGTTTATCTCGGCACATCGGAGTTCGCCGGCGACGTTCTGCGCAGGCTGGCCGAGTCGGCCCACCGACCGCTCTTGGTGGTCACCCCGCCCGACCGCCCCAAGGGTCGTGGCCGTCGCACGCAGTCGCCGCCGGCGGCAGAAGTTGCGGCTGAGCTCGGGATCGAGCTCCTGCAGACGTCTACCGTTAATGACGACGAGCCGCTGGAGCGGATCCGGGCCCTGCGGCCCGAGGCGCTCATCGTCTGCGCCTTCGGCCAGATAATCCGCGAGCCGTTGCTGTCCGAGTGGCCGTTGCTCAACATCCATCCCTCGCTCTTGCCGCACTGGCGCGGCGCGGCGCCGATCGAGCGGTCGATCATGGCCGGCGAGAAGCGCACCGGCGTCTGCGTGATGCAACTGACTGAGGGTCTCGATTCCGGTCCGGTTGCCCTGCGCGAGGAGGTGGCGATCTCCTCCGAGGACGACTTCGGGACGCTCTCCGCCAAGCTGGCCGGCCTCGGCGGTGAGTTGCTCGTGCGTGCCTTGGACCTGCTTGCCGAGTCGCGGCTCGAGTTCACCGCGCAGGACGACGAGGCGGCGACCTACGCCGAGAAGATCAGCCCCGAGGAGCGGCGCCTCGATCCGGCGCGGTCGGCGAGCGAGCTCGCCTTGGCGGTGCGGGCGCTGACCCCGCACGTCGGCGCCTACCTGGAGACGAGCGGTGGCGAGCGCCTCGGCGTGCGCCGCGCTCGCGCTGTTGACGTCGGGGTCAAAACAGGTGAGGTCAAGGCCGAGTGGGGGGCGCTGCTGCTCGGCTGCGGTCGCGGCGCGCTGCGGTTGGAGGTCGTGCAGCCGCCGGGGGGCAAGCCGATGGCCGCCGACGCCTACCTGCGCGGCCACTCGCCGCCGAAGCTGTGAGCGAGGCGCGATCCACTGCCGTTGTGGCCCCCGCGCGCCAGCTTGCCTTCGAGACGATCCGGGCGACCTTCGAGCGCGAGGCGCACACCGAGCTGGCCTTTCGCCAGGCGGTAGTCGAGGCCGGGCTCGAGGGGCGCGAGCGGGCCCAGGCGCAGCGGCTGAGCTTCGGCGTCGTGCAGCGCCGCGGCACGATCGACGCGGCGTTGGAGCGGCTGGTCGACCGGCCCTTGCGTCAGATCGACCCGCCGGTGCTGGCGGCGCTGCGACTCGGCATCTACGAGCTCCTCTTCGCCGACGGCACGCCCGACCACGCCGCGGTCGACCAAGCGGTCGAGCTGGTCAAGCGCGCCGGGGCGCCGCACGCCTCCGGTTTCGTCAACGCGGTGCTGCGCCGGGTGGGCCGTGAGCGCGAGGCGTTGAGCGAGGCGCTGTTGAGCGACGACTCGACCCCGGAGGCGGCCGCGGTCAAGTACTCGGCGCCGCTCTGGCTGGCGCAGATGTGGTGGCGCGAGCTCGGCCCCGAGGACGCCCGCTCCCTGCTCGCCGCTTGCAACGAGCCCCAGGAGCTCGCCTTCCGCGTCAACACCCTCCGCACTGATCCCGAGGCAATCCTCACGCGCCTGCGCGACGCCGGCGTCGCCGCTTCCGGTGCGCCCTTTCTCTCTATGGAGGAAAAGGGCACAGCAAGCGAGTGGCCGCTGGATGTCGCCGAGATGATCGTGGTCGAGGGGCAGACCGGGGACCTCGTGCCGGAGTTGATTGCCGCCGGGGAGCTCACTCCGCAGAGCCGCGGCTCGGCCGCGGTGGTCGAGGTGCTCGATCCCCAGCCGGGCGAGCACATCCTCGACCTCTGCGCCGGACCCGGGATCAAGACCGGCCAGATCGCCGCCCGGATGGGCGATCGCGGCGAGGTGATCTCGGTCGAGAGCGATCCCGCGCGGGCCGCCGAAGTCGCCGCCCAAGCCGCCCGCCTGGGCCTGCGCAGCGTGACCGTGATCGAGGCGGACGCGACCGAGGCCGGGATGGCGCCAGGCTTCGACCGCGTCCTGCTCGACCCTCCCTGCTCGGACCTCGGTGCCCTCGCCTCGCGTCCCGATGCGCGCTGGCGCAAGTCGCCGGCGACGATTGAGCGCCTGATCGGGGTGCAATCGGAACTGTTGCGCAGGGGTCTTGAGGCGCTGCGGCCAGGGGGCACGCTGGTCTACTCGACCTGCACGATCTCCAAGCGCGAGAACGAGCAGCAGCTCGACGCCGAGTACAGCGTTCAGCTGCGTCCCGACCGCGATCGCACCACCGGTTTCTTCATCGGCCGGGTGAAGCGCGATGATGGTGGGGGATGACTGAGCCCAGCAAAGGGGAGAGCATCATGCGCCGCGCCGCCTGCCCGGGCTGCGGCGAGCCCTGGCTGCGCCCGACGCAACTCCCCGGCCGCTTCCGCTGCGTGTACTGTCTGCGCCGCTTCGAGCTCGTTTCCCAGTGCCCCAACTGCGGTGAACACCAGACGATTGCGCGTATGAGCACGACCGAGGACATGACCTGTCAGACCTGCGGTGACTCGATGATGAGGCCGGTGTGAGGACGCTGCAAACCGGCGCATATCGGCGTCCTCGGTCGCTCGCGTGCGGAGCACGCCACGCTCCCTGCGTCCTTGATCTGCTTGGTTTTCGCGCCCTCACAGGTCAGTCATGAGCGAGCGGATGAAGGAGATCATCGCGTCGCCGCGGGTGGCCCCGTCGATTCTTTCGGCGGACTTCTCACGACTCGGCTCCCAGGTGGACGAGGTGCTTGAGGCTGGCGCGCGGGTGATCCACGTCGACGTGATGGACGGTCACTTCGTGCCGCCGATCACGATCGGTCCGCTGGTCGCGGGCTCGATCGCCGATCAGGTTCACGCCGCCGGCGGGGCGATCGATGTCCACCTGATGATCGAGCAGCCCGAGCGCCAGATCGAGGCCTTCGCCAAGGCGGGCGCCGACTCGATCACCTTCCACGCCGAGGCCACGGCGCACGCCAACCGCACCCTCGCCGCAATCCGCGAGCTGGGCTGCCTCGCCGGCATCGCCCTCAACCCCGGCACCCCGGCCGAGGCGGTCGCCGAGCTGCGCGACCTCGCCGACATCGTCCTTTGCATGACGGTCAACCCGGGCTGGGGCGGCCAGGCCTTCATCCCCGGCTCCCCCGACAAGGTCTCGCGCCTGGTGCCGCTGGTCGGCAAAGCCAAGATCGAGGTCGACGGCGGAATCGACGTCGCCACCGCCGGCTCGGTCGCCGCGGCCGGTGCCTCACTCTTCGTCGCCGGCTCCGCCGTCTTCGGTGCCGACGACTCCGCCGCTGCCTACGCCGCGATCGCCCAAGCCGCCGGCGCCATTTAGCCGCGCGCGATCAAGGCGCCGATCGTCTCCTGCCACCACGCTTGCTCGGCCGGTTCATCGGGCCCGACGCGCAGTGCTCTTCGCTCACACCAGTTCGCCAGGGCGCGCCGATCGCCGACCGCCACGGCCGCTTCGGTGATCAGCCCGTAGCGACCGTCGGCAAGCGCGACCAGGGAGCTGTCGTGGTCGCGGCGGCTGCGCAGGACCGAGACCACAGCAATGCCGTTGACTTCGGTCGGGGCCGAGGGATTCTCGATCGCGCCGCCCGGTCCAACCGAAAAGATCTGCGGCGCGCCACGGGGAGGCAGGCGCGGTGGCGCGGGCACGCCGATCGGCCCGTCCTGCCAACGCTTGGTCAGCTCCTCGACCTCCTCGCGCAGCTCGCCGCGGACGAGGATGTGGATCTCATCGCCCTCGCGCACCTCGGTAGAGCCGCGCGGCGGGATCGCGTGGCCGTCGCGGACGATCACGTTGACCAGCGCCTCGCGCGGCAGGCCGAGTTCGCGCACCAGGTGCCCGGCCGCGGCGGCACCGGGGCGCAGCCGATAGGAGATGACATCGCCGCCGAGGCGGCGGATCCGGCCCGACTCCAGCAGCCGTCGAGGCAGCGCCGGCTCGTCGGTGGTCAGGCCGAGCCGGCTCGCCAGCGGCTCGAAGGTCGCTCCCTGCACAAGGGTCGAGCTGACGACGACGAAGAAGACGATCGCGAAGAGCTGTTGACCGTCACCGACCCCGGCGACCACCGGGAAGGTCGCGAGCCAGATCGGCGTCGCGCCGCGCAGCCCAGCCCAGCCCAGCATGGTGCGCTCGCGCAGGTCGAGCGGTGAGAAGGCGGTGGCGACAAAGGCGGCTACGGGGCGGGCGAGGAAGATCAGCACGGCCGATAGCGCCAGGCTCTCCCAGGCGACGTCGCCGAGCGAGCTGGGGAAGACGAGCAGGCCGAGCAGGATGAAGAGGCCGATCTGGGCGACCCAGCCGACCCCCTCGTGGAAGGCGACGATCGTGCGCCGCGCCGGGATACGGGCGGCACCGAGGGCGAGCGCGGTGAGGTAGACGGCAAGGAACCCCGAGCCGTGGGCGACCTCGGCTAGGCCAAAGGCGAGCCCGGCGATCGCGATCGTCGCCACCGGGTAGATCCCGTCGGTCGGCAGCTGTGCCCGGTCGAGCGCGATCGTCGCCAGCCGGCCCAGGGCGAGGCCGACGACGATGCCGATCGCCAGTTTGAGCGCGAGTAGGCCGACCATGTCGGTGAGGCCGAAGCCGGGCTGCTGGATCCATTCGATGAAGCCGATCACCAGCAGCAGGGCGACCGGGTCGTTCATTCCTGACTCGCCCTCGAGCGATCGCGCCAGTCGCTTTTTCAGGGTCGAGCGGCGCAGCACGGCGAAGATCGCCGCCGAGTCGGTGGCGGCGATCGCGGCGCCGACGATCATCCCTTCGAGCACGCTGATGCCGAAGATCCAGTGAGCGGCGAGCCCGGCCGCGCAGGCGGTGATCGCGGTGCCGATCGTCGCCATCGAGGCAGCGGTGCCGAGCACCGGGCGGATCTCCCCCCAGCCGGCGGTCAGGCCGCCCTCGAAGAGGATCAGAACGAGCGCGATCGTGCCCAGGGTGCGGGCCAGCTCGACGTTGTCGAACTCGATCCCGCCGATCCCCTCCGAGCCGGCCAGCATGCCGAGGCCGAGGAAGAGCAGCAGGCCGGGGATGCGAATGCGGTCGGCGAGCAGGGCGCCGAGGATGCCGGCCGCGAGCAGGGCGCCGGCAACGAGAATCAGCTCGGCGTCATGGCCACCCATCGACGGACCCTAATGAACGGGCCTAGACGTTCTCGTCGATCATCGCCAGCTCCGCCTCCAGCTCCTCCGGCGAGCCAGGCATCGGCACGTCCTCGGCCCGTTCGCGCGGGCGGCGATAGACGTAGTAGAGGAGCGAGAAGAGAACAGCGGCGGCAAGCAGGAAGCCGACCTCGACCCGGCGGTACTCGTTGCTGACCAAGGGCACGAAGTTCCAGCCGATGAAGAAGGCGGCGCAGGTGATCCAGCGGGCCGCGGCGCGGCGCACCTGGCCCTGGGCGATGCAGGCCTGGTTGACCGTGACCGAGCCGAGGTAGAGCCCCATGCCGAGCGTGACCAGGAGCAGGCCCTCGCGGTCGTAGGTGAACTTGTTGCTGAAGGCGATCTGCATCGCCTTCGGCCCGACCGCGGCCATGAAGAGGAGGGCGAGGGCGGTGAAGGCGACCAACCCGAGCAGCACCATCCGCACCGAGCGGTGGAATTCGTCCTCGCTGCCCGGCTCCTCGCTGGTGTGGAGGCTGGTCAGGTGGGGGAGGATGCTGGTCGAGACCGCCTGGAAGAGCTGCAGCGGCGCCCGTGCGATCATCAGCACGTTGAAGATGAAGCCGGCAGCGGAGGCGCCCTCGAGGGCGCGGATAGCGAGCGGCCCGGTGTTGAGGAAGGCCTGTTCGCTGAACATGATCACCAGTACTGCCGCGGCAAAGCCGCCGCCCTTGACCATCGAGGCGGATGAGTCCTCGTCGTCGGCCGTCTGCGATGGCGCCGCGTCTCCTTCGCGCTTGGCGCGGCGGGCGAAGGCGAAGGGGACGACCATCAGCGAGAGCGCAGGGGCGGCAACGATCCCGATCGCGACCGCCGACTGGCCGCTGAGCACGCTGACCGCGACCAGTACGGCGAAGATCGTGCGGAAGCACGATTCCGAGAAGATCAGGGCAACGAAGAGGCCGAAGCGCTTGCTGCCGGCGAGGAAGCCGCGAGCGAAGTAGCTGGCAGCGTAGAAGAGGACCGCCGAGAAGAAGACCCAGTAGAGGGTTTCGTTGCCCTCCAGCACGCCGTTCTGGATCGGCCCGCGCAGCGCCAGGGCGACGACGGCGAAGCTGAGCGAGAGGCCGAGCTGGATCGTCGAGGCGACCCGCATCGTGCCGCTGATCGACTCGCCCTTGACCGTGTGCTGGGCGATGTTGCGCGAGAGCAGCTGTTCGATCGGCCGGTAGAGGGTTGAGATCGTGATGAAGACCGCCGACCAGAGCACGGTGATCTGCCCGTAGTCGGGCTTGGAGAGCACGTGCGAGGCGATGAAGAAGTAGACGTAGGTGATCACCCCGGTGAGGCCGACGCCGATCGCGAGGAAGCTCGCCGTCTTGCCGTAGTCGGCCGTGCTCTCAGTCCCCCGGCCCGCGCTCGACGGGCTGCTGTTTGGCGACGCGACGCTCATCGCTCGGCGCCGGGCTCGTAGTGGGAGGGCGGCACCTCGAGCGCCAGCTCGACCCGGCGCACGCGCTCATAGACGCGCTGGGTCATCACCCGCTGGCCGGCAAGCAGGTCGCCGATCACGCCGAGCGCGAGCAGCTGGATCGCGGCGATGAAGAGGACGGCGCCGAGGATCAGCGACTGGATGTGGCCGGTGCTGTCGCCGTTGAAGATCCAGTCGATCAGGAAGGGCAGCCAGGCGGCTAGGGCCAGGATCGCCACCACCAGCCCGGCGCTGGCGAAGACCCGCAGCGGCTCGTAGCGGGCGTAGATGCGTAGGATCGAGAGCGTGTTGCGGCGCACGTAGCCGCCGGTCGAGTCGAAGAGCCGCGACTCGCGCGTCTGCGGGTTGGTCGCGACCGCGACCTGGTCGACCGCGACCAGCATCTTGCCCGCCTGGATCAGGCTCTCCAGCGTGTAGGTGAAGTTGTCGACGACGAGCAGGCCGAGCGCCGCCTCGCGGTTGTAGGCGCGGAAGCCCGAAGTGGTGTCGGCGATCTCGGTGCCGGCGAGGCGGCTGACCACCCAGCTGCCCAGCCGCTGCAGCCCCTTCTTCGAGCCGGAGAAGTGATCGATCTGGGCGACCTGGCGATCGCCGACGACCATGTCGGCCGAGCCGGCGAGGATCGGCGCCAGCAGCTTGGGGATGTCGGCGCCGCTGTACTGGTTGTCGGCGTCGGTGTTGACGATTACGTCGGCACCGAGCTTCAGGCAGGCGTCGAGGCCGGCCTGAAAGCCGGCGGCAAGGCCCTTGTTGTTGGTCAGCCGCACGACGTGCTCGACCCCGTGCGCGCGGGCGACCTCGACCGTGCGGTCGGTCGAGCCGTCGTCGATCACCAGCAACTCGACGCTGTCAATCCCGTCGATCTGGCGCGGGATGTCGGCGATCGTCGCCGGCAGCGTCGATTCCTCGTTCAGGCAGGGGATTTGGACAATCAGCTTCACGGGAGGCCGGCTCAGAGTATCTGCGGGGACGGCGCGCGGGATAAACGTCACAGAGTGCAGGCAGCGGCCCGGTACGATTGGTTGATTGACCAGTCAATCGGTTTGATGAAATCCCAGCTCACAGGCACGGACAAGGCCCATCTACGGCGGGCGCTGGAGCTTGCGGAGCGCGGACGGGGGAGGGTCAGCCCTAATCCCCTCGTCGGCGCTGTGGTTGTGCGGGATGGCGAGGTGATTGGCGAGGGGTTTCACGCAGAACTTGGTGAGCTGCACGCGGAGAGGGCGGCATTGGCCGATTGTGCTGAGCGCGGCAACGATCCAGGTGGGGCGACGATGTACGTGACGCTGGAGCCCTGTGCGCATCAGGGCAGGCAGCCGCCCTGCGTCGAGGCGATTATCGAGGCGGGGATCGCGCGGGTCGTGATCGCCTCCGACGATCCGAGCGAGAAGGCAGCCGGTCGTGGGCCCGGGATCCTGCGTGATGGTGGCGTCGAAGTCGAGTTCGCTGCCGGCGAGGAGGCGAGCGCGGCGCGGCTGCTCAACCAGCCCTTCCGCAAGCACGCCCGTACCGGCCTGCCTCTGGTGACGCTGAAGCTGGCGATGTCGCTCGACGGTCGGACCACGACACAGCCCGGCGATTCCCCCTGGATCTCGGGCGAGCAGTCCCGCGAGCTCGTCCATCGCTGGCGCGCCGAATCCGACGCGATCGCCGTGGGCATCGGCACCGTCCTAATCGACGACCCCCTCCTAACCGCCCGCGTCCCTGGAGCTCGGCAGCCGGTTCGCGTCGTCTTCGACCACCAAGCACGCCTTCCGCTCGATTCCCAGCTGCTCCAGACTCTCGACTTGGCGCCGGTGCTCGTGGTCGTCGCTCCAGAAGTCGACACATCGCCTCTGCGCGCGGTGGGTGCGGAAGTGCTCGCCGCGGAGGGCATCGAGGCGGCGCTCGCCGAGCTTGGCCGGCGAGGCATCACCAGCCTCTTTCTCGAGGGCGGTCAAACCCTTGCCACGGCTTTTGCCGACGCCGGCCAGATCGACGAGGCGCGAGTATTCGTCGCACCGGTCCTGCTGGCCGGGGGCAAGCGCACCGAGGCGGTCGACCCGGGCGCAACCGACACGTTGATCGAGACCAGATTCAAGGAGTGGTGATGTTCACCGGGCTGATCGAGGACATCGGCAGGATCGAGTCGTTGCAGAACGGCGACGAGGGCGCGCGGGTGCGAATCGCGACCCGCCTCGCTGCGGAGATCTCCAGCGGCGACTCGGTCGCCGTCAACGGCGTCTGTCTGACCGCCACCGCGGTCGACGCAGACGCCTTCGAGACCGAGGCGATGAACCAGACCTTGACCGTGACCGCGCTTGGCGGCCTGGCAAGCGGCGACAGTGTCAACCTCGAGCTGGCGATGAAGGCGTCGGACCGGCTGGGCGGCCACATCGTCCAGGGCCACGCCGACGGGGTCGGCACGGTTGCCTCGATCGAGGATGACGGCTTCGCCCGCCGCCTCCGGGTCGGCCTCGGCCCTGAGCTGATCCGCTACGTGGTCGCGAAGGGCTCGATCGGCCTCAACGGCGTCAGCCTCACGGTCGCGGCGCTGGGCGAGGACTGGGCCGAGGTCTCGCTGATCCCCGAGACCTTGGAGCGGACGACCCTGGGCGAGGCAAAAGCCGGAGACAAGCTGAACGTCGAGTGTGACGTGGTTGCGAAGTACGTCGAGCGTATGGTGCGACCATTCGCCGGAAAGGAGCAGGCGTGAGTCGGATGACCGAGACGCAGAAGACAGACGGGGTGGTCAACGAGGCGGGGGAGAACCCGTTCTCGACGATCGAGGAAGGCATCGAGGAGATCCGCCAGGGGCGCATGGTCGTCGTCTGCGACGGCGAGGACCGCGAGAACGAGGGCGATCTGGTGATGGCGGCGCAGTTCGCCACACCGGAGGCGGTCAACTTCATGGCCAAGGAGGCGCGCGGCCTGATCTGCCTGGCGCTGACCGCGGAGCGCTGCGAGAGCCTCGGTCTGAAGCTGATGGCGGCGAAGAACGAGGCGCCGCTGCAGACCGCCTTCACGGTCACGATCGAGGCGGCGGGAGGGGTCAGCACCGGCATCTCCGCCCACGACCGCGCCCACACGATCCAGGTCGCGATCGACCCCAACTCTGGTCCCAGCGAGATCGTCGTCCCCGGCCACATGTTTCCGCTGCGCGCCAAGGAGGGGGGGGTGCTCGAGCGCACCGGCCACACCGAGGCCAGCGTCGACCTCGCCCGCCTCGCCGGCCTCACGCCCGCCGGCGTGATCTGCGAGGTGATGAACGACGACGGCACGATGGCGCGCGTCCCCGACTTGATCCCCTACTGCGAGCGCCACGGCTTGAAGATGATCACCGTCGCCGACCTGATCGCCTACCGGCGCCGCACTGAGGAGAAGCTGGTCGAGCGGGTCGTCGCCACCGCGCTGCCGACCGAGTTCGGCGACTTCACCGCGGTCGGCTACCGCTCGCTGGTCGACGACAAGCACCACGTGGCGATGGTCAAGGGCGAGGTCGACGGGGTCGAGGACGTGCTCGTCCGCGTCCACAGCGAGTGCCTCACCGGCGACGTCTTCCACAGCATGCGCTGCGACTGCGGCGAGCAGCTGGTCGCGGCGCTGACCCAGATCGAGCAGGAGGGCCGCGGCGTGCTGCTCTACCTCTCGCAGGAGGGGCGCGGGATCGGCCTGCTCAACAAGCTCAAGGCCTACAAGCTGCAGGAGGAGGGCGCCGACACGGTCGAGGCCAACCTCAAGCTGGGGTTGCCGGCTGACCTGCGCGACTACGGCATCGGCGCCCAGATCCTCGGCGACCTCGGCCTGACCAGCATCCGCATCCTCACCAACAACCCGAAGAAGATCGTCGGCCTCGAGGGCTACGGCCTCTCGGTCAGTGAGCAGGTGCCGATCGAGTCCTCGCCCAACGTCCACAACGAGGCCTACCTGCGGGCCAAGCGCGACAAGATGGGCCACTCGCTGCACCACCAGGGCCTCGCCTTCGACGAGGAGATGATCCGCGACGAGGACGAGCGCGACGCCGCCGCCGAGGACGGCAAGGCGCATGGCTGAGTCGACCGCCTTCCTCGAGGACTTCAACGACGAGGAGCGCGAGCAGCTTGCCGGCCGCGAGTTCGCGGTCTGCGTCGGCCGCTTCTACGAGGATCTGGCCGAACGGCTGCTGAGCGGCGCCCGCGAAGGCTTCGAGCTGGCCGGCGTGCCGGCCTCCTCGGTCAACGAGGTCTCCGTGCCCGGCGCTTACGAGCTCCCCTTCGCCGCCAAGCTGCACGCCACCACCGGCCGCTTCTCCGGCGTCGCCTGCCTCGGTGTCGTCATCCGCGGCGAGACCGACCACTACGACTTCGTCTGCGCCGAGGCGGCGCGAGGAATCCAGGACGTGCAACTGGAGACCGGTGTGCCCTGCGCCTTCGGCGTGATCACCTGCGACACGATGGAGCAAGCTCTCGCCCGCGCTGGCGGCGGCAAGCGCGACCAGGGCCGCAACGCCGCTCTGACCGTCGCCCGCATGACCCTGGCCAAACAGGCGATCAATCCGTACAACTGGGCGGTCCGCGCCGGGTAGTTCAACGACTTGCCACCGGTGGCAAGTCATGTCACCAGTCGGCGGATATCGGTACCATCCCCGACCCGATGGCCAAGGTATGCCACAGCTGCGGCAAGGGACCGGCGTTCGGCCAGTCCCGAAGCCACTCGATGGTCGCCACCAAGCGGCGCTTCGATCCGAACCTGCAGAAGGTGCGGATCACCGAGGGCGGACGCAAGCTGCGCACTTACGTCTGCACGCGCTGCCTCAAGGCCAACAAGGTCACCAAGGCCGCGTAACTCGCTGAGCTCGAAGGTGGTGGGAGCCCGGTGGGTCTCTGGGCGAATTGATATCGCACGCGCTCGCTTCGCGAGCGCTTAGCGACAATCGAAGAGCGCGGCTGACGCCGCGCCTAGAACCACGAGTGCAGCGGCTGCCTTCGGCAACATTCGCCCAGAGACCCACCGGGCTCCCTTCCAGCTCCAAGCCCCGCGCCTACGCGAGCGTCCAACCAAGCTCCGCTAGGAAGCTCCACCGCGCAGTCTCGCCCGAAGCTCCCTGGGTGCTGCTCAAAAGCTCTCTCAGAGTTTCGATGCTCTGGAAGCTCATCCGTCCCGTGCCGCTGGCTGAGTTCC
>CAWCJW010000040.1:0-40966 GCA_963795765.1 uncultured Solirubrobacterales bacterium | reverse complement strand
CCGAAAGAGGCCACCGTCACGACCATCCGTCGGGGCTCAGCTCAGGGCCAGCTAGGCGGCGAAATCGGACTGTCGGTCTCGAGTCCGGCGAATTCGTTTGGCCTGTACACACTGCGCGCGATTCCCTTGGCAAAGGCGTTTGCAGCCTTGCTTCGAGCTCTCCAGCGGCCAGTGCGTATTGCGGTCTTTGACGTCGAACCAGACCAGGCCGCGGATGCCCTTGTAGCGGGGCACTTCGCGCAGCATGTTCTTGATCCAGGCGGACTTTGAGCCGCCGATCTCGTTCGAGGCGACCTCGCCCAGCAGCATCGGCTTGTGGGGGGCGATCTTGCGTACCCGTGTGTAGGTTTCGTGGAAGACCTGGTTGAAGCTCTGCCAGCCAGCTGAGTCCGAGCGCTTGCCCCAGTTGAAGCCGTCGAGGCAGGTCCAGTCGACGTACTTGTCGCCGGGGTAGACCTGGTTGAGCGGGATCAGTTTGCGGGTGAAGTCGACGTTGGGGCACCAGACCCAGGAGGCGTTGGTGGCGCCGACCGCGGTGAAGATGTTGTGGACGTGGCGCCAGGCCTTGACGAACTCGCCCTTCTTGTTGCCGTTGACGCCTTCGGACCAGGGGAACCAGAAGCCGTTCATCTCCCAGTCGAAGCGCAGCAGGAAGGGATGGCCCCATTCCCGGGCCGCTTCGGCGAACTGGCGGATGTAGGGGTCGAGGCTGCCGTTGACGATCTTCGACAGCTTCCAGGGCCGCTGCGGGCCGCTTTCAGGCGTCGAGGAGGAGCTCCAGCTGAAGAGCGGGATCGCGCCGTAGTTGCGGGCATTTTCAATCGGCGTCAGGGGGAAATTGATGAAGGTGCAGTTCGAGCCTTCGCATTCGGCGAACGGCGCCGAGAAGGAGACCAGCGAGAGCGGCTTTTTGGCCAGGCTTTCGAAGGAGTGCAGCGCGTTCATGTCCCACGGCGCCGCTTCGCCGGTCAGCTGGTCACCGATCTGAGCGCCCCAATAGAGCGGCGGGGGTGGCTGCTTCGCCGAGACGGGCGCAGACACGCCAAGCCACGCTATGAGCAGGGAAAAACAGAAGAGGATGGCTGGGCGTTTCATATAGCTATCTAACCCCTAATACGGGGCAATGCTTCTGCCCGATCAACCGGGTGGCCGTATTGGGCTTGCCGCCACGGCTGCCTGGCCGTTGCCCTTGAAGCTGCGCTTGCGGATGCCCTTGGCGAAGGCGCGGGCCGCGGGCGGCGAGGTCTCCAGCGGCCATTCGACGCCGCGGTCGACCTGGTCGAACCAGATCAGGCCGCGAATCCGGCGGAAGCTCGTGCTCAGTTCCTTGAACATGTTGCTGATCCACTTCGCCTTGGCGCGGCCGTGCCCGGTCGAGGCCATCTCCGCCAGCACGACCGGCTTGGTCGGGGCGATCTGCTTGGTCAGCTCGCGATAGGTCGGGCCGAAGATTTCTTTGAAGCCCTTCCAGGTGTGCGGGTTGGTCGGATTGCTACCCCAGTTGAAGCCGTCCATGCAGGTCCAGTCGACGTATTCGTCGCCGGGGTAGAGCGGCGCCAGCGAGGCGAAATGCCGATCGACCTCCGAGTAAGGGCACCAGACCCAGGTCGCGTTGGTGGCGCCGACCGAGGTGAAGATGTCGTGCACATGGCGCCAGGCGGCGACGTATTCGCCGGGGTTGTTGCCGTTGATGCCGGCGCCCCAGGGGAACCAGTTGCCGTTCATCTCCCAGTCGTAGCGCAGGAAGAAGGAGTGCCCCCAGTTGCGCGCCGCTTCGGCGAATTCGCGGATGTAGGAGTCGTAGGTTCCGGCGATCACGTCGGAGAGTTGGAAGTCGGGCATTTCCGTCGCCCCGCCCGGGTCCGACGAGGTCGCCTGCGAGGCCCAGTTGAAGAAGGGGATCGCGCCGTAGTTGTGCACGTTGTTCATCGCTTCGGTGGGGAACTTGAAGAAGTCGCAGGGCGGCGTGCTGCAGTCGGCGAAGGGCGAGCCGAGGGCGATCAGCGAGAGGCCCTTGCCGCCCACCACGCCCTGGAACTGCGAGACGGCCGACATATCCCAGGGCGGTTCTTCGCCGGTCAGCTGGTCACCGATCCAGGCGCCCCAGTAGAGCGGCGGCTGCTTCGGGGCTGCTTTGTGGTGGCGGGCCGGCTTGCGGTGGCCGGCGGCAGTTGCGGCGGCGGGGACTACGAAGAGAAGGGCCAGGGCCAGCGCCAGGCAGGCGGAAACGAGGGTGGATGTGTGTCGTCGGTTTCGCATTCTCACTTCCATCGGCCGCGAGGCCGGCGGAGTTTAGGCGCGGACAATCCTCGCCCCGCCGTTGCTGCCCCCGAGTCAACCCGGAGGTTCGGATGATGCTTCGGTCAGCGCGGGGCTTTCCGGTGGTTCGATCGGACCTTCGGCGATTTCAAGGCCGCTTTCGGCGACGTAGGCCGGGCTCTGGATCGCGTCGGCGAAGGCGTTGGCGGAGCTTGCCGAGGTCTCGATCGGCCAATCCATGCCGTCGTCGTAGGTGTCGAACCAGAGCAGGCCGTGGATCTGGGTGTAGTTAGTCGGGATCGCGGTCAGCGCTTCTTCGATCCAGCTCGCCTTCGAGCCGCCCTCCTCGGTTGAGCCCATCTCGCCAATCAGCATCGGCTTGCTGGGGGCGACCGAGGCGACGATGCGCTGGTAGGTCGCTGCGTAGAGTTCGTTGAAGCTGCGCCAGCGATCCGGGTTGGCCGGGTTGAGTCCCCAGTTGTAGCCGTCGAGGCCGGTCCAGTCGACGTAGGCGTCGCCGGGATAGAGCGAGCCGAGGTCGTGGAGGGCGCCGTCGGGGTCGACGTTGGGGCACCAGACCCAGGTCACGTTGTCGGCGCCGACGGTGGCGAAGATGTCGTGGACGTGGCGCCAGGCGGCGACGAACTCACCGGGCTGGTTGCCGTTGACACCCTCCGACCAGGGGAACCAGGTGCCGTTCATCTCCCAGTTGAAGCGGAGGAAGAAGGGGTGCCCCCAGTTGCGGGCCGCTTCGGCGAATTCGCGGATGTAGGAGTCGTAGCTGCCGTTGATCACGTCGGCGAGCTGGAAGTTGGGCTCGTTGAGGCTGGAGGGGATCGACTGCGAGCTCCAGCTGAAGACCGGGATCGCCCCGTATTCGCGGATGCTTTCCATCGGCCCGGTGGGGAATTTGTAGAAGGAGCAGGAGGCACCGGAGGCCGGGCAGTTGGCGAAGGGCGAGAAGAAGTTGACCAGCGAGACTTTCTTGCTGGCGATCTGCTCGAATTTGGTCACCGCGCCCATGTCCCACGGCGCCTGCTCGCCGGTGAGCTGACTGCCGATCGAGGCGCCCCAGTAGAGGGCGGAGGGCGTGCCGTCGCCCGTCGGGATCGGCGGCGTGGGATCGAGCGGGGAGGAGGGTGTGCCGACGGGAATCGGGCTGGTGTCCTGTCGCGCCCCCGGCGAAGCTGGCCGGCGAGGGGGACTTCGGGTTGGCCACCGCGACCGCCTGGGGCCGGGTGCCGTGCCCGCCCAGGGCCGCCGCCCTCTTCAGCGCGACCGCGCCCCTTGCCTGGCGGCCGGGGGAGAGCGGCAGCGAGCCCCCGTGGTGGCGATGATGGGCCAGAGCGTGATCCTGGATCCGGGCGCTGTGGTGGTGGACCAGCAGATCGTGCTGCCCGATCGCCACGCTCCGCAGGCGCGGTTGCTGGGTGCTCGTTCCTCCTGCCGCCAGTGCACCGCCCATCAGGCAAAGCGCGCAGGCGATGATCAGGGTGCTGGCGATCGCTGCTGGAGACCGAAGGCGCAACTCATCCTCTCCTGCTCGGGAGAGGCGCAGTCTAGGACAAACGTCCAGTCGGCTAGGCGGGCGGCGCGATCGCGCTGGGCGGCAGGTCGGCGTAGGAGTTGCCCTGGTAGGCGGGCGCCTGGATGCCGGCGGCGAAAGCGCTGGTGGCGCTGCTCGAAGTCTCGATCGGCCAGTCCATGCCGTCGTCGAAGGTGTCGAACCAGAGCATCGCCCGGATCTTCGGGAAGGCGGTGGGGATTTCGGCAAGCGCTTCGCTGATCCAGCTTGCCTTTGAGCCACCTTTCTCGGTCGAGCCCATCTCGCCGATCAGCAGCGGCTTGCTGGGGGCGATCGTGTCGGTGATCTCGTGGTAAGTGGAGTCGTAGAGATGGGAGAAGCTGGTCCAGCCGCCCTTGGCTGGGGCCCCAGTTGTAGCCGTCGAGGCCGGTCCAGTCGACGTATTCGTCGCCGGGGTAGTCGGAGGCGATGCTGTTGGCCAGCTTGTTGCCGGGATCGACGTTGGGGCACCAGACCCAGGTGACGTTGCTGGCGCCGACGGCGGTGAAGATGTCGTGCACGTGGCGCCAGGCGGTGACGAATTCGCCCGACTGGTTGCCGTTGACGCCCTCCGACCAGGGGAACCAGTTGCCGTTCATCTCCCAGTTGAAGCGGAGGAAGAAGGGATGTCCCCAGTCGCGGGCGTCTTCGGCGAATTCGCGGATGTAGGAGTCGAAGTTGCCGGCGATCACGTCGGAGAGCTGGAAGTCGGGCTCGTTGAGGCTGGAGGGGATCGACTGCGAGCTCCAGCTGTAGACCGGGATCGAGCCGTGCTGGCGGATGCTTTCCATCGGCTCGGTGGGGAATTTGTAGAAGGAGCACTTCGAGGCGCAGTTGGCGAAGGGGGCGAAGAAGTTGACCAGGGAGACGCCCTTGCCGGCCATCCCTTCGAACTTGGAGACGGCGCTCATGTCCCAGGGCGCCTGTTCGCCGGTGAGCTGATCGCCGATCGTCGCTCCCCAGTAGAGCGGCGTGCCGGGGCTGCTCGATGTCGTCGCGCCGCAGCCGCGGCTGCGGCTGCGGATCAGCTGGTGGCGCTGCCGGCGGGACATCGTGCGGGCGCGGCGTGCCGGGAGGCGCTTCGCGCAGCGATTCTGCTGTGAGAGCTTGCGGGCGGCGCCGAGGCCGGTGCGCGGTGCGGCGGCGCTTGCCTGCTCGGCTGCTTGGGTCACCGTCAGTCGCCAGGAAGAGGGCGAGCGAATAGGGCCAGAAGTGCGGCGAAGAGATGTCGGGGGGCGATTGCCACCCCCAGCCATCGGCTCGGTCCTGTCCTGGTTCAGCCCTGCAAGATCTATTGGACGTTTGTTCGATTAGCCGTTGACAAACGGCCTGGCGGGCGCTTTTGCGGCCCCCACCGTCCGGCCGGATGGCTCAGCCAGCGGGAAAGACCGGGCCGAAGCCCGAGCGAGCCGAACTGGTTTCCGGCGTAGGCCGGGTTCTGGATGCCGGCGGCAAAGGCGCTGGTGGCGCTGCTCGAGGTCTCGATCGGCCAGTCCATGCCGTCGTCGAACTGCTCGAACCAGAGCAGGCCGCGGATCTTCGGGTAGCTGCTCGGAATTTTCGCCAGCGCGTCCTGGATCCAGGCTGCCTTCGAGCCGCCGTACTCGGCTCGAGCCGATCTCGCTGATCATCAGCGGCTTCGAGGGAGCGACCGCTTTGACGATCGTGTCGTAGGTCGATTTGTAGAGCTGGTCGAAGCTGCGCCAGCGATCGGGCTTGGCCGGGTTGGTGCCCCAGTTGTAGCCGTCGAGGCCGGTCCAGTCGACGTATTCGTCGCCGGGGTAGAGCGATTCGAGGTTCTGAAAGTCGTTGGTCGGGTCGATGTTCGGGCACCAGACCCAGGTGACGTTGGTGGCGCCGACGGAGGTGAAGATGTCGTGCACGTGGCGCCAGGCGGTGACGAATTCCCCGGATTTGTTGCCGTTGACGCCCTCCGACCAGGGGAACCAGCCGCCGTTCATCTCCCAGTTGAAGCGGAGGAAGAAGGGGTGCCCCCAATCGCGTGCGGCTGCGGCGAATTTGCGGATGTAGGAGTCGTAGGTGCCGCGAGATCACGTCGGAGAGCTGGAAGTTGGGCTCGGTTCGGGTCGAGGGGATCGACTGCGAGGCCCAGCTGTAGAAGGGAATCGCGCCGTGCGCGCGGATCGCGTTCATCTCGTTGACCGGGAAGTTGTAGAAGCTGCAGGCGCCGCCCGAGGTCGGGCAGTTGGCGAAGGGGGCGGAGAAGTTGAGGATCGAGAGCTTCTTGCCCGCCATTTCCTCGAATTTGCTCGCCGCGCCCATGTCCCAAGGGGGTTGCTCGCCGGTTAGCTGCTTGCCGATCCAGGCGCCCCAGTAGATCGAGGAGGCGGCCGGAGTTGGGTTGGGCGTAGGCGCCGGTTCGGGTTCGGGGGCCGGCGTTGAAGGCTGTTCGGGCGTCGGGGCTGGTTCTTCGGGAGTAGGCACTGGGGTCGGTTGAGGGCTGGGTTTGGGGGTTGGGGCGGGTGTCGGGTTCGGTGTCTGCTGGGGGCTCGGCGTCGGAGCTGCCGCTTGGCTCGGACTCGTGACCGGTACTTCCCGCCCCGGCGAATGGTGACGGTTGTGGCGCAGGTGCCTGGCGCGTGAGGCCGAGGCGCGGCGACAGTCTTCGCCTGGTCTCCCGCCGTTGCGGGCCTGCTTGCAGGGGGAGACGCCGCGGGGCGTTGCCTGCGCCGTCGCGACGGCGGCAAGCGAGACGAGCAGGCCGAGGACGGCGATGACACCGAGGAATAGGAGGCGAAGGCGATTGTTGGGAAGAAGCGTTGCCATGCACGGGGGTGATCGGCCTCCGTGGCCGGTCCTCCAGCCGAACCCGGCTTGGACTGGACGTTTGTCCCGGTTAAACCGGGGTGCTCAGGCCAGCGTGCGATAGAGCGTGAGCAGCTCGGCCGCGCACTCGTCCCATGAGGTGAGCTGCGGGCGCTTGCTCTGCGGCGGCTTGCCCAGCTCCTCGATCACGGCCTCGCCGACCCCCTCGGGGCTTTCGTCGAGCGGGATCGCGCGGGCGAAGCCGTCGGCGGCGAGCTCGGCCAGGCCGCTGGCGTCGGCGACCAGCAGGCGGCGCCCTGCGGCCGCGGCCTCGAGCGCGACCAGCGGATGGGTCTCGAAGTCGCTCATCAGGACGACGAGGGAAATTCCTTGCAGCAGTTCCGCCATCGCCGTCGGCTGATCGGGCGGGGTGCTGGTGAACTCGACCTTTTCCGCTATCCCAAGCGCTTGCGCCTGCTTGCGCAGCTCCTCTTCGTAAGGGCCTTTGCCGACGATCACAAGCCTCGCCTCGGGTTCGCGCTTGAGGACGAAGGGAAAGGCGTCGATCACGCGGTGATGGCCCTTGTAGCGCTCCAACCTGCCGATCGAGGCGATCGCCGGCGGCCCCTCGGGCTGGCCGTTGGCGCTGCCGGCATTGGAGAAGGCGAGATCGGTGCCGTTGGGGATCAGGACGAACTGCTCGGCTCCGATGCCGAGCTCACCGCCGTACTCCTCGATCTCGAAGCGGGCGACGGCGACCAGGCGCTCGGCGCGCTTCAGCAGCGGCTTCAGCAGCGCTCGCTGCAGACCGCGGACCCTGTTGCGGGCCTCGGAGGAGTGGCCGCCACCGTGGAAGGTGACGACGTAGGGGATGCCGAGGGTGAGCCCGCGCAACATGGCCAGCGGGGCGACGAACGTGTGGTAGGACTGGACGTGGACGACGTCCCAGGGCTGGCGCGACATCTCGCGCCAGATCCGCGGCGCCAGGCACCAGTCGCGGTTGGCGGGCCAGGCGCGGACGGTGCGGATCTTGACCCCGTCGCGCTCCTCCTCCTGCAGCTTCGGCCCGCCCGGTTCGGTGCAGAGCACCTCGACCGCGGCGCCCGCGGCAGCGGTGCGGCGACTCACTTCCATCACGTGGCGCTCGACGCCCCCCTGGTGCAGTGGGCTGAGCGGGGTGACGAAGAGGACGCGCGGACTGCCCTCGTCCGGCGCGGCCTCGGCGGCGCGACGCTTTTCGAGCCGCCGCCGCTCGCGCCCGCCGGAGACGTAGCCGACGGTGGTGGTGAGCAGCCCGGTGACGATCATCGCAGCGCGGGAGAGGCCGCTGAGGTCGCCGCGCAAGGCGTCGCCGACACCGCGCAGAACGCCGAGCGGCAGCGTGCGGCTGGTGTAGGTGCGCTCGGCTTCCAAGCCCGACTCGCTGCCGACGAGTCCCGCCAGAACGGCCTTCGAGCGCCCCTCGCCGCGGCAGCGCGAGGTGAAGTACTCGCGGCTGCCGCGGGCGGCGGGGACGTAGTGGTCGACCGCGGCGGCGGGGTCGTAGAGGATCTTGCTCTCGGGCCAGCGCTTGCCGACGCGGATGCAGAGGTCGGTCTCCTCACAGCCGGCCGGAATCGTCCCGATCCGTCCCAGCTCGTGGCGGAAGCCGCCGGCCTCGAGCAGGGCCTCGCGGCGCAGCGACATGTTGGCGCCGACCAGGTTGCGGACCGCTTCGCGCTGCTTCGGCATGCCGGAATGGGTGCAGCCGACGACCCAGTCGAACTCGGACGGGAACCAGCTCGGCTTGCCGGCGACCCAGGCCGGTCGCACGGTGCCGCCGGCGCCGAGCACGTTGGGGTCGCGGTAGGCCTCGGCGAGGCGCTCGAGCCAGTCCGGGGCGGCGACCGCGTCATCGTCAAGAAAGGCGACGACCTCGCCACTGCAGGCGGCGACGCCGCTGTTGCGGGCGCCGGAGAGACCCTGTTCCTCGTGGTTCTCGACCAAGCGCAGGTCGGGCCAGCGCCGCTCGGCCTCGGCCAGCAGCTCGGGCGAGTGGTCGACGCTCAGCACGATCTCGTGCGCGGCCAGCGACTGCGTTCGGACCGAATTGATCGCCTGCGAGAGTACGTCGAGCCGGTCGAGCGTGTAGGCGCAGATCAGCACCGAAATCGAAGGCGATCTGGAGTCGACTTGATGGGTAGAGGGGTCGGGCACGGGGCGATTCTGGCACGCGGGTGTGGACGCTACGATCGGCAGGGTCGATGCGAATCTTGATGCTCGCCCAGTCCTACGCACCGATCGTCGGTGGCGTCGAGCGGGTCGTTGAGGATCTCAGCGTTGAGCTCGTCGCCCGCGGTCACGAGGTCTCGGTTGCGACTTTGCGCCAGCCGGGGGCCGGGGGCGCGCCGCCCGATAACGGGGTCGCCGTGCACGCGATCGACAGCTCGACCTACCGGATGCCGGGGATCGGACTCGACGACGAGCGCCGCCACGCGCCGCCGGCCCCGGACCCCGAGGCGATGCTGGCGCTGCGCCGCTTGCTGCGCCGCGAGCGCCCCGACGTCGTCCACGCCCACAACTGGCTGCTCAACTCCTATTTGCCGCTCGACCGCCGCGACGGCCCGGCGCTCGCCCTCTCGATGCACGACTACGGGCTGGTCTGCGCGACCAAGCGCTTCCTCAACCGCGGCGCCCCCTGCAGCGGCCCCGGCCTGGCCAAGTGCGTCCGCTGCGCGGCCGATTACTACAGCCCGCTCAAGGGCACCGGGGTCGCCCTGCTCACGCGCGCATCGGAGCCCTGGGTGCGCCGCCACGTCGACGTCTTCCTGCCGGTCAGCGAGGCGGTGCGGCGCCGCTGTGGGTTCGAGGGGGCGTCGAACTGTCGCGTGGTGCCGAACCTGATCCGCGAGCTGCCCGAGCCCCTGTCGGCCGGCGACCCTCACCTCGCCAGCCTGCCCAGCGAGCCCTTCATCCTCTACTTCGGCGACGTCACCATCGACAAGGGCGGCGCCGTGCTGGCCGAGGCCTACCGCTCGCTGCACAACCCGCCGCCGTTGGTGCTGGTCGGCCGCTGCTTCCTCGAGGAGGTGGCGAGCCTGCCGGGCGTGGTGGCGCTGGGGCCGATGCCGCACCGCTACGCGATCGAGGCGCTGCGGCGCTCACTGTTCACCGTCGTGCCCTCGATCCTGCCCGAGACCTTCGGCCTGGTGGCGTTGGAGACGGCAGCCGCCGGCAAACCGATCGTCGCCTCTGACATCGGCGGCCTCAGCGAGGTCGTCGTCGACGGCGAGACCGGCCTGCTGGTGCCGCCCGCCCAGCCGCGCGAGCTGGCGGCGGCGATTGAGGGGCTGGTCGGGGAGCCGACTTTGCGCGAGCGACTGGGGACGGCCGCGCGCGCTCACGCGGCCGAGTTCTCTCCGGCCAAGGTCGTGCCCCAGTTCGAGCAGGCCTACAAGGCCGCGCTCGAGTCGCGCCAGGCTCGCGCCGGGAGCTAGAACATGGGGACTCCCGAATCCGCGCTGAGGAGTCGCGGCCGCCTGCGCGAGCACCTCAGCGACCCGCTCTACCGCACCGGCTATTACCTGATCCTCGGCACCGGGGTGACCAGCCTGCTCGGCGTCGGCTTCTGGGCGCTCGCCGCTCACTCCTACAGCGCCCGCGTCGTCGGCCTCAACGCGGCGGCGATCTCGGCGATGACCCTGGTTGCCGAAGCCTGCACGCTCGGCCTCTCGGCGGTGCTGGTCCGCTACTTGCCGGTGGCGGGCGGCTCGACTCGGCGCCTGGTCAGCCGCAGCTACATGCTGACGATCTCCCTGGCCCTGGTCTTCGGTTTGCTGGCCGCCCTTACCACCGGCGTCTGGTCGCCGAAGCTGGGCTTCCTCGGCGGGGGCGGCTGGCTGATCGGCTTCGTCCTCGCTACCGGCGCGACGACGATCTTCACCCTCCAGGACAGCGTCCTTACCGGGCTGCGAGCGGCCAAGTGGATCCCGCTGGAGAACTCGCTCTACGCCCTGGCCAAGCTGCTGCTGCTGATCGTCTTGGCGAGCACGCTGACCGGCTCGGGGCCGTTCGTCGCCTGGACCGCGCCGCTCGCCTTCGCCGTCGTGATCGTCAATTACCTGATCTTCAAACGGCTGATCCCGAGCGTCTCCAGCGAGGGCAGCCTCGACCGCAGCAAGCTGCTCTCGATGGCGACCGGCAATTACGCCGGCAAGCTCTTCACCCTCGCCGGCAACCTCTACATGCCGATCCTTGTCGCCAACCGGGTCAGCGCCGCCGACGCCGCCTATTTCTACGTGCCCTGGATGGTCTCGCTGGCGATCGAGCTGATCGCGCTCAATGTGATGACCTCGCTCACGGTCGAGGCGGCCAGCGACATGGACAGCCTGCGCGAGCTATCGCGGCGGGCGCTGCGACAGACGATGCGGCTGCTGATCCCGGTCGCGGCACTCGTCGCCCTCGTCGCGCCGCTGGCGCTGCTCGTCTTCGGTCAGGCCTATGCGGACGAGGGCTCCTCGCTGCTGCGCCTCCTGATGATCGGCATGGTCCCCAACGCGATCGTCACCCTCGGCATCAGCGTCGCCCGCATTGAGCACCGCGGCCGCATCGTCGTCTCGGTCCAAGGTGCCCACTGCATCGCCGTGCTCCTCTTCAGTGCTTTGCTCCTGCCCAGCCTCGGCATCGACGCGGTCGGCTACGTCTGGACCGCCAGCCAGACCGCGCTGGCACTGGTCTTGCTGGCGACGCTGCTGCGGCCGGTGCTTTTCCGCGCGCCGCGGGCATAGGTTTCACCTATGGATTGGACGGACGGGCTCCAGGTTTTTTGTGCAGATGTGGGGTCAATCGCACGTGGCGCCTTTGCCTGGGCGCGACGGATCCCGAGCTCCGAGGGCGTGGAAGTCCATCAGCCCAAGAGCATCGAGTCTCTGGCAGCTTCAGTTGTTCAGATCCTCCAAGACGGCGAGCCCGTCGCTCTCGGTTTCGAGGCGCCTTTGGTCATTCCGGTGCCAGAGGACCCGAGTCGGCTTGGGAAGGCGCGGCCTTGTGACGCTCCTTCCCCGGCGTGGTCGAGCAGTGTCGGCGCGTCGGTTCTTGCAACGGCGATGGTGCAGATCCCATGGACTTTGCGGTTCATTTATGAACATGTGCCCAATCTTCAAGTGCACGCTGACTGGCCACCGTTCGCCGAGCAACAGGAGGGGTTGCTCCTTTGGGAGGCATTCGTCAGCGGGGCGGGGAAGGGCGAGACACATGAGGACGATGCACGCAGCGGAGTACAAGCGTTCTGCGAGCAGTTGCCCAACCCCGGTGACCCCAGTGCCGCGGAAACGGAAAGACCGTTTTCCCTAGTGGGCGCTGCGGCCGTCTGGGCGGGATTCGACCTCCCAATCGAGGACACGCGCAGCGGATGCCTGCTCGTACGCGCGACCCACCCGCCGGACCTACCGCAAAAATCTCGTCTCTATGCTCCGGATCGGGCGACTGTCAGGTCTTGAAGCTCCACACTCCTGTGAGCAGAAAACCACCCATCGCAGAAACGAGAACGCCACCGACGATCATCGCGATTGAGCCAGGTAGGCCAATTTTCCCCGCCTCGGTGAGCAAGCCACCTGCAGCGATCGACGCAGCTCCAACGATCGCGAGGAGCAAGCCAAGGAGCCGCTTCCAGGCGGCGAGCCTCAGGTTGAAGGCGAATGCGATTCCTCCGGAAAGATGCGGCAGCGCATCAAGTGACTTGATTGTTGCCGTCCCGACCTTGCGAGCACTTTTTGCCGAGCTCATACTCTCGAAGTCGATCGAAATTTCGGACTCTCGCCGTAGTTTGCCCGATTCAGGAACCGGTCCCAGCAACGGCCCTCCATCTGGCACAGTGACCTCGAACGAAGCAACCGGCTCGCCTACCCCGCCAGCAGTGCTGCCTATTGGCTCATGGGTCCACAGGCGAATACCAAACTGACAGCGCTCTGGGACGACATACCGATGTGCGCGAGCACGCTTATGTCCTTGCCTCTTGGGATAGCGAGAGCGCAGCACAGAGGGCGTCCAGAACCGGTTTCGGGCTGGTGGTTGAAACCGAATGAACTTGTCGCCCGTGAATTGCATTGGAGGCTTGACTAGGCGATCTACTGTTCGCTGCCACTCGACCACGGGATCAGTTGCAACGAGACCGCCAAGCGTGCTGGCGAGTGTGGAAAATGTCGCCCACTTGTTGTAGGGAACAGCCGACTTATCCGTCAGCTCTTTGATCAGCGGCTCGAGAAGCCTGCTATCGGCTTGGGGGTGATCATCAAGCCGAAACTGGAAGGCAGTGCGTTCGCCTTCTCGCCACAGTGCTATGAGTGTTCCGAAGCGCAATGCTTGATAGAGCATCTCCTCGGACGGCTTAATTCCCTGCTGGTCACCATCTCCTCGTGTGAACCGCGACCACTGGGCATAAACGACTAGGACTTTAGTGGGAAAGTCTCTTAGCTTCCCGCGCTTCTGATCTACCGTCAGCGCAGCAGTCACAACGTCGTCCTCCGTGCGGATGTCCCGATACTGATATTCGAGCAAAGATCCTGGTGGCATCGCCAAGACCTTGTGAACGTCGTCGTAGTACTCGGAGCGGGTGGCCGTATCGAAAAGGATCAATGATCGGTCGTCCGGCATGCGCACGATTATCGGTGAGTCGGCGGAGGGATTATGGTGAGACGGTCTAGTTTGCCGCTGTCGCTCTCCAGCGCGCGGATTCGGGGCTCTAGGACCTTTGCCCGCCACCATTTGAGGGCGTGGCCAAAAGGCACGGCCTGACCCGCTGGGATGGTCCCGTCGGTCAGAGCATCAATGCCGTCGCCGGCTACGTCGCAGACATAAACTCCCTTTGGAACGCCAGTTCGGAGCATAATCTCGTCATTGATACCGCACGCTCGGAGTCCGGAGCGCAGCAGCCGGAGCCCCTTGATGTGCTTTTGTCCAAATGCAGCAGCAGGGGCGTTCCCTTGGACGAGTTGCCGTGCTGCGGTGATGGTCTCGCTGCTGAACATGCACGTTGAATAACCCGCCGTAGCACCGACCCGCTTATAGAGACCTCCCCGTCTGACATTCAGTCGGTTGACGAGGGGATAGTGCAAGCCAGTTGCGCAGGTGGCAGTGATTGCGGCAAGTCGGTCACCGTACCGTTCGGTGAAAATGCTGCTGACTCGGTCCGAGGCGGCCAGTATCGCGAGCAATTTCCCAGCCCTCAGGTCGGAGTACGGCGGCAAAGCCAAGCAAGTGGCGAGGTCCATCACCCTCCGGAGTCCGTCCTTTCGCTTCTCGTTGCTCGATGGCCCAGACCAACCGAAGGCTCTGTCTCGGGAGGCCAGAGTAAATACTGGGCTTGCCAATTCCACCACTCCGATGACTGCCCCGCTCGACTGCCCACCGTCCATAACGAGCAGGCGGATCCGGCGACCAGCCCGGGCTGCGCATGGGACCGACTGACTCAACTTTGCATACGCGAAGACATCGTGATCCGCGCGGGAGCGGCAGACAACAAGGCGTGGACGAATCGCAGTGGGGTTGAAGCCTGGCCCAGGTGAAATCTCTGCGGCGAGGTTCCTCCGGGTAGCCCGGCTTAGTAGGGCCGGCCGCATTGCACGCTGCCTTGCGCGAAGGCGTGCCGTACTGGCCAGAGCGACCTCCCCAGCTGGAAGCGTTGCTTCAAAGTGGAGGTACCCAGACTGGTCGGTGACAAGGTCTGCCTGTCCGCCTGCAGTTGCTATGTCGGCCATTAGAGCGGTCAGGAACGCCCGCTTTGGCGGACAGTCGGCAATTACGGTGCCCACCGTTCTCGAGGACGTGCTCAAAGTTTGGCCGGCCGCGCCGTCGCCAGGTTGGCACTTCATGTGGTTGTACAAAAGTCGCGCACTGGAAAATATTGAATCGATTAGGTCGGTCGGCTGCCCGCAATCCGTTGCATCGGGTCGTGTCAAGCCCGTTGCTTACGTGAGAGCAGGAGACTCGGAATCTGTTCAGGTCAGGCGGCGAAGCGGCGGTAGGCGACGGCGCCGCGGGCGGTGGCGGCGGGGCCGAGCAGACCGAGCAGGAGGGTGATCCAGGCCGCCGGCGCCAGGGGCTTGCGGCGCAGGGCCTGTAGCGAGTATCGGGCGCCGAGGCGGCGCTTGCCGAGGATGAAGGCTTGGGTGGCGCCGATGCGCAGGACGGTGACGTACTGGCGCGGGCCCCAGCGCCGCAGGGCCTCGCCGTGGCGCTGCAGCGTCGTCTCGGCCATCCAGAGCATGTCGGCGGCCTCGCGCTGGAGGCGGGGGACGACGTCGGCGGCGCCGGCGGCGCGCAGCCAGCTGTCGGGGGCGTCGGCGTGGACCTTGGTCGTCACGTCCTCGACGCAGACGCTGGTCTCGCGTTCGGCCAGGTTGAGCTCGAAGAGGGTCTCCATCGCGCCGCGGCGGCCGTCGATGTAGGGGGTCTCGGCGAAGACGGCGCGGCGCAGGCAGCGGGCGGCGTCGTTGCCGCCCTCGGCCTCGGCCCAGCGGATGCGGCCCTCGTAGCCGTAGGGCCCGTCGGGGACGAAGCTGGGGGTGAGGTGGCCGTCGTCGTGGAGCTGGCGGCTGCGCAGCACCCTCACCTTGGGGGGCAGCTCGGCGATCAGCTCGTGCAGGCGCTCGAGCGCGTTCGGCGTCAACTCGTCGTCGCTGTCGACCACGACCACCCATTTGCCCCTTGCGTTGCCGGCGCCGGTGTGGCGGGAGGGATTGATGCCGCGGTTGGACTCGTGGGCGACGAGGCGCAGGCGCGGGTCGTCGTAGCGCTCGGCGAGGACTGCCTGCGTGTCGTCGACGGAGCCGTCGTCGACGACGACGATCTCGAAGTCGGCGAAGGTCTGGGCCAGGGCGGCGTCTATGCAGCGGCATACGATCCGGGCCCGGTTGTAGGTCGTGATCACGATGCTGAAGGCTGGATCTGACATATGAGCTCGTCCCGTGCGACCCGCGGCCGCTCGCGGCTGCGCATTCTCGCCTACCACGCGATCGCCGACCTGCACGACGACCCGGTGCTTTCCGAGTACGGCGTCGCGCCGGAACTCTTCGCCGCCCAGCTCGATTCCCTTGCCGGGCACGGCTGGGAGTTCGTCGACCTCGATGCGGCGCTTGCTTGGTTGCGCGGTGAGGGGGAGCTGCCGCGGCGCTCGATCCTGGTCAGCTTCGACGACGCCTACACCGACCTGCTCGAGGTCGCCGCGCCGCTGCTGGCCGAGCGCGAGATTCCGGCAGTGGTCTTCGCCATCGCCGGCCACCTCGGTGGGGCCAACGACTGGGATCACCACAGGGGCGCGGCGAGCCTGCGGCTGCTGGAGCCGGAGCAGCTCGGTGCGGTGGCGGCGAGCGGGATCGAGGTCGGCTCGCACACGTTCACGCACCGGCCGCTGCCGGAGGTGCCCGAGGCCGAGCTCGATCGCGAGATAGTCGAGGCGGCACAGCGGATCGAGGCCGCCGGGGTGCCGCGGCCGCGCGCCTTCTCCTATCCCTACGGCCGCTGGAGCCCGGCGGTGGCGAGCGCCGTGCGCGAGGCCGGTTACGCGGTCGCCTTCACCACGGCTTGGGGCGATCCCCGCCCCGGCGGTGACCTCTTCACCGTGCCCGGGTCGAGGTCCACGCCAGCGACACGCCGCGCAAGCTGCGCCAGAAGCTCGCCCTCGCCGGCTGGCGGCCGGGCCTGCTGCGCGACGGCCTGCTGACCCTGGCCGGGGTGCGACTGGATCCCTCCTCGAGCTAGCCAGGCGCCAGATCACGCAAGGCGGCCGTCCGCGCGAGGGGTGTGGGGCTCGGCGCAGAAGTCATCCCGGATGGAGCCCGCTACCCAGCCACACGGCATCGCCGGCAAGGAGGACCTGCGCCGCTACATGCGCGAGGACCTCTGGGCGCACGGGCTGGGCCGCTGGCGCCCCTGGTACCGGCTCACCCTGCGCGTCGTCTACTTTCAGCGCCTGCTGCGGATCGGCGAGTACTACGAACGCTGCCGCCACGACCCGCTCGGCCGCCTCTGGTTCGGCCTGCTGCGGGTGCGACTGCGGGTGATGGGCGAGCGGCTCGGCTTCGAGATCCCGCGCGGCGTCTTCGGCCCCGGCCTCAGCATCGCCCACCACGGCACGATCACCGTCAACGGCGAGGCCGTTGTCGGCCACAACTGCCGGATCGACACCCAGACCACGATCGGCGACGTCAGGGGCGAAGCGCCGCGGATCGGCGACAACGTCTACATCGGCTCCGGCGCGCGCATCCTCGGCGGCGTGACGATCGGCGACGAAGTCGCGATCGGGGCCAACGCCGTCGTGATCGAGGACGTGCCCGACCGGGTCACCGTGGGCGGCATCCCGGCCCGGGTGATCTCCCAGCGCGGCTCGCGCGGGGTGCTGCAATCGCCGCCGCTCTCGCCAGCTTCCGATCCAGGACTTGAGTCCGGCTAGCCGACGGCCGATGGAGCAGCGATGAACGCCGATCCAACCGCGCTGTCGAGCGAGGCGCCCCCGCGGGTCGAGACCGTGCGCCTGCAGCCGACCCGCGGCTTCGGCCGCGTGCTCGCCCCGCGCGAGCTCTGGCGCTACCGCGACCTCGCCTTCCAGATCGCCGCCCGCGACGTCACCGTGCGCTACCGCCAGACCGCGCTCGGCGCCGCCTGGGCGGTGCTGCAGCCGATCGGCTTCATGGTCGTCTTCTCGCTCTTCTTCGGCAGGGTCGCCGGGGTCTCCTCGGACGGGCTGCCCTACGCGCTCTTCAGCCTCGCCGCGCTGGTGCCCTGGACCTTCTTCGCCACCGTGCTCACGCTCGGCTCCGACAGCCTCGTGGTCAACACGGCGCTGGTCTCCAAGATCTACTTCCCGCGCATCTTCATCCCCGGCGGGGTGGTTGCCGCCGGGATGGTCGACCTCGGCATCTCGCTGGTGATCCTGCTGATCATCGTGCTCGCCTACGGCACCGTGCCGACGATCGCGATCCTGATGCTGCCGATCCTGGTCGCGATCATGCTCGCCACCGCGCTCGGCACCAGCGCCGCGCTCTCGGCCGCCAACGTCCGCTACCGCGACATCCGCTACGTCGTCCCCTTCGCGATCCAGATGTGGCTCTTCCTCACCCCGGTCGTCTACCCGAGCAGCTCGATCAGCCAACCCTGGCGCACGCTCTCGGCGATCAACCCGATGGTCGGCGTGGTCGAAGGCTTCCGCTGGGCGACGCTCAGCCCGGTCGCCCCTCCCTGGGCGCTGATCGGCGTCTCGGCGCTCTCCTCGCTCGTCTTCCTCTTCGGCGGCCTCGCCTACTTCGACCGGGTCGAGCGCAGCTTCGCCGACCTGATCTGAGCCATGACCGATATCGCGATCCAGACCCACGAGCTCGGCAAGAGCTACCAGCTCGGCCTCCACCAGACCGGCAACCTGCGCGAGACCCTGAGTGCGGCGGCACGGCGGCCGCTGCAGACCCTGGGCCGGCGCCGCGCGGCGCGCAAGGAGACCGACACGCTCTGGGCCCTGCGCGACGTCTCGATCACGATCGCCGACGGCGAGGTCGTCGGCCTGATCGGCCACAACGGAGCCGGCAAGAGCACCCTGCTCAAGCTCCTCTCGCGGATCACCGAGCCGAACGCGGGCTGGGCCGAGGTGACCGGCCGGGTCGGCTCGCTGCTCGAGGTCGGCACCGGCTTTCACCCGGAGCTGACCGGGCGCGAGAACATCTACCTCAACGGCGCGATCCTCGGCATGCGCCGGACCGAGATCCGCCGCCGCTTCGACGAGATCGTCGAGTTCGCCGAAGTCGGCCGCTTCCTCGACACGCCGGTCAAGCGCTACTCCAGCGGCATGTCGGTTCGCCTCGCCTTCGCCGTCGCCGCCCACCTCGAGCCCGAGATCCTGCTCGTCGACGAGGTGCTCTCGGTCGGCGACGCGACCTTCCAGCGGCGCTCGCTGGCGAAGATGAACGAAGTCGCCAGGGAAGGGCGGACGGTGATCTTCGTCTCCCACAACCTGGGCACTATCCGCTCGCTCTGCGAGCGCGGGATCCTGCTCGAGCGCGGCACCGTGGTCGCCGACGCCCCCGCCGGCGAGGCGATCGAAAAGTACCTGCAGCTGCTCGAGCGAGCGGCCTCCGACGACCTGCTCGAGCGCAGCGACCGCGACTCGCGCAGCCAGGGCGACACGCGGATCCGCGCGGTCTCGATCGCCGACACCGCGAGCGGTCAGCGCGACGTCGTTGTCGGCGGCCACCCGGCGAAGATCTCGGTCGAGGTGACCGAGCCGGTGGCCGGCCTCGACTGCCGCCTGCTGATCGTCAACAGCCTCGGCCTGGCGGTGACCAGGCTCGACAGCGAGGTCTCGGCGCCGATCGACGTGCGCGACCCCGCGCCGGGCACGACGATCGAGTGCGAGATCGATCCGCTGCCGCTGATGCCGGGCCGCTACCGGATCGACGCTCGGGTCAACTCCGGCGACCAGGTCCAGGACGGCCTCGACGGCGCCGCCTACTTCGACGTCGAGCCCGGAATTCTCGACGGGCGCCCGATGCACACGGTGAGCGGCGACGGCGACGTCGTCGTTCCCCACACCTGGCGGCTGCCGGGCTAAGCCGGTGCCGCCGAGCATGGACGCTCCCTATGACGCGATCGTGGTCGGCTCCGGGGCGACCGGCGGCTGGGCGGCCAAGGAGCTGACCGAGGCCGGCCTCAGCGTCGCCCTGCTCGAGGCCGGGCCGGCGCTGCCCTTCGACGAAAGCCTGCGCGAGGTGGACGCGCCAAGCGAGCTGCCGTCGCCCCCGAGCCAGTCGATCCAGTCCCGCTGCTACGCCTTCAACGAGCGCACCAGCCACCTCTTCGTCGACGACCTCGAGAACCCCTATTCCCACCCCGAGGGGATGCCCTTCGAGTGGATCCGCAGCCGCCAGGTGGGGGGGCGGATGCACCTCTGGGGGCGGATGTGCCTGCGCATGTCCGACCTCGACTTCAAGGCGGCCAGCCGCGATGGCGCTGGCGAGGACTGGCCGATCTCCTACGCTGATTTGGCGCCCTTCTACGACCGGGTCGAGCGCTTCCTCGACGTTTGCGGCACGCCCGAGGGCCTGGAGCAGCTGCCCGATGGCCCCTTCGAGCGAGCGCCGCAGATGTCGGCGGGAGAGCGGCACTTCAAGGCCGCGGTCGAGGGGTGCTGGCCGCAGCGCCGGGTCAGCGGCGGGCGCATCGCCCTGGCGCCCGACGACGCGACGCTCGCCGCCGCCGGCCGCACCGGCCGCCTCACCCTTTTCTCCGATGCCGTCGTCAGCCGTGTCCTCACCGGAAGTGACGAGCGGGCGAGCGGGGTCGCCTACGTCGAGCGCGAGAGCGGTGCCGAGCGCGAGCTGAGCGGCCGCGTGGTCGTCCTCTGCGCCTCGACGATCGAGTCGACCCGGCTGCTGCTCAACTCCGCCAGCGGTGGCCTGGCCAACTCCTCCGGCGTCCTCGGTCACTACCTGATGGACCACACCTACGGGATCGGCTTCGACGGCAGCCTGCCTCAGCGCACCCAGGGCTCGGCCAAGCGCTCCTCCTTTGGCTGCCTCGTGGCGCCCTTTCGCAACCTCGGCGAGGACGATCGCGACTTCCTGCGCAGCTACGGGGTCGAGCTGCAGATCTACACGCCCGTCGCCGGGACGCTGGGCCGGCTGCGGGCTGGCGGCCGGCGCTCCGCCGGCTACTTCTGGATGCGCACCTTCGGCGAGGTGCTGCCCCGCTTCGAGAACCGGGTCACGATCGACCCGGGCAAGACCGACGCCTGGGGCATCCCGGTCGCCCACATTGCCTGCCGCTACGGCGAGAACGAGCTGAAGATGGCGGCCGACCAGCGCCAGGCGCTGGGCGAGATGGTCGAGGCCGCCGGCTTGCAGGTCGAGCGCGCCCACACCGAGCTGGCGCCGCCGGGCCTCTCGATCCACGAAATGGGCAGCGCGCGCATGGGCAGCGACCCGGCGACCTCGGTGCTCGACCCTCAAAACCGGGCCTGGGACGTGCCCAACCTCTACGTCACCGATGGCGCCAGCTTCACCTCCGGCGGCTCGCAGAACCCGACCCTGACGATGATGGCGCTGACCGTGCGCGCCTGCGACGACATCGTCGCCAGGCTCGAGCAGGGCGAGCTGTAGGTCTAGGAGCGACCGGCGAGTCGCCCGCGCAGGCGGCCGGCGATCCGGCCTGCGACCGTCGCCTGCTTGCTGACCCGCGCCGCCACCGCGCTCGCCTGCTGCTGGATCCGCGCCATCGCGCGGGCGATATCGAGCACGTCCTCGGACTCGGCCAGCAGCATCGGGTGGTTGAGCCAGACCGTGCTCGACATCGCCGCTTCGGCCCGCGGCAGTTGCTGCGCCGCGTAGTCGATCGCCGGGGCGGTGCCGCGATGGCGGGCGCCGAAGTTGCCCTCGCGGAAGAGCTGCAGGCGGTTGAGGCTGGGGTAGCAAACGCCGAACTCGATTCCCTCGGCGGCAAGCGCCGCTTCGAAGCCGGCCAGCGGCATGCCGGCGAACTCGGCGGGGTCGTAGTGGACGATGTAGGAGTAGCGGGCGCGGCTGTCGATGCGGGGGTCACCGCTCTGCGGGCGCAGGCCGGGGACCTGCCCCAGCGCCTCGTCGAGCTGTTTGGCGCGCTCTTCGCGGATGCGGTGCTGCGCGGGGAAGCGCTGCATCTGGGCCCGCAGCAGCGCTCCCTGCCACTCGGTCATGCGCAGGTTCGAGCCGGCGCTGGCGTGGTGGTACCAGTGCTCGCCCTCGACCCGGCCGCAATCGACGTATTCCCAGGCGCGGGCGCGCAGGGCCTCGTCGTTGGTGATCAGGGCGCCGCCCTCTCCGGCGGTGATCAGCTTGCTCGCCTCGAAGGAGAAGCTGCCGAAGCTGCCGAAAGTGCCGGCGCCGCGGCCGCGCCAGCGGCTGCCGTGGGCGTGGGCACAATCCTCGATCAGGGCCAGGTCGTGCTTCTCGCAGAGTTCGACCAGCGCATCCATGTCGCAGGGGCGGCCGCCGATGTGGACGGCCATCACCGCGCGGGTGCGCTCGCTAATCGCTGCCTCGGCGGCGGCGACGTCGATGCAGAGCGAGTCGGCCTCGACATCGACCAGGACCGGCGTCGCGTTGACCGCCAGCGCCGTCGTCGCGGTGGCGACGAAGGTCAGCGCCGGCACGATCACCTCGTCGCCCTCGCCGACCCCGCAGGCGATCAGTGCGGCTTCCAGCGTGTGAGTGCCGTTGGTCAGCGGCAGTCCGTGGCGGGCGCCCTGCAGCGCCGCGAACTCCGCCGCCCAGAGCCGCGCCTGTTCGCCGCGGGCATTTGACCAGGCGCCCGAAGTGAGCACCTCGCCTAGCTGCGCGCGCTCGCTCTCATCCCACTGCGGCCACTTGGGCCAGGACTTGCCCGCCCGCACGGCGGTGCCGCTGAGGATGGCCGGCCGGTCGCTCACCGGTTCAGCCTACAAACGGGCTGAGACCCCACAGCGCGACTCAATTGCCGCCGATCCAGAGCTTGCGCAGGAAGCGCAGGGGAGAGTCGGTGCCGGTTATTTCGATCCGCGGGATGCGCAGCGGGTCGTCGCCGGGGCGGGCGGGAACGGCCTCGACCGTGCAGGCGGCGGTGAAGCCGGCCGCGCGAGTTGCCTCCACCACGCGGTCGTCGTGCAGGCCGTAGGGATAGGTGAGCGTCTCGACGCGCTCGCCGAGCGTCGCTTCGAGGTCCTCGCGCGAGCCCCGCAGCTGGGCCGTCAACTCCGCCTCCTCAGCCTCTGTCAGAGCGCAGTGAGTGCGGGTGTGGGCGCCGAAGCGGATGCCGCTCGCGCGCATCTGCTCGATCTGCTCGCGGCTGAGGGTTGAGCGCCCGGCGACGTCTCCCTCCGCGTCCCAGTCGTTGCTGGCGTCGAGCCGCTCGCTGACGAGGAAGACCGAGGCGGCGAAGCCGTGGCGACGCAGGATCGGCGCGGCGACCTCGGCGTTGTCGCTGTAGCCGTCGTCGATCGTGATCACGATCGCGCGGCGTGGCAGCGGTTGTCCGTCGCGCAGCGCCGCCGCCAGCTCTTCGAGCGAGATCACCCGGTAACGCAGGGTTCCCAGGAGCCGCATCTGGCGGGTGAAGGTACGGGCTGGCATGACGAAGCGCTCGCCCTCGCCGTCGGCACTGAAGGCGTGGTACATCAGCACCGGCACGCCGCGGCTGATCTCCAGCCACCGCGAGCGGTCCATGCCGCCGCGGACGCCGCGCCAGAAGGCGTAGCGCGAGACGAAGCCGAACCAGACGTCGCGGCGGTCGCTCGGCAGCAAGCGGCCGGCGGCGATCAGCGCGCGGGTGGGGATGCGCAGCGCGAGCAGCAGGCGTCGCAACGCCAGCTCGCGCAGCGTCGGCTCGTTGATCCAGCCGAGCAGCCTGCCGCGGGTCTCAGGGTGCGTGGAGACGAAGCCGGCGCAGAAGCCGCCGAAGCGCTCCTCGTCGGCGACAATCCGGGCGCCGGGCTTTTCGTCGTCGTGCAGCGCCTCGGCAGCCGGCAGATACTCGACGACGCAGCCGCTCTCCCGACAGAGACGGAAGGCGATCTCGATGTCCTCGATCGCCGGTAGGTCCGCGGCAAAGCCACCGACCTCACGCAGGGAGGCGGTGGGGGCGGAGAAGTTGGCGCCATAGCAATCGGCCCAGTCCAGCCGTCGCTCGTTCAGGCCCTCGTAGCGCCCGTTCCACTGCCGCGCGTTGGCCTCGGCGTACGGATCCGGCTTGACCGGGGTCCGCTGCACCAGTGCCCCGATCCCCAGCGTCTCGGGCTCGCGCCGGTGGGCGGCGAGGTGCTCGCCAACCAGCTGCGGCGAGGCGATCACGTCGTCGTCGATGAAGAGGCAGACATCGCCCCGCGCTGCCTCGATCGCGGCGTTGAGCACCACCGGCTTGCCCGCCTTTTGCTGGCGCAGCACCCGCAGCTCGAAGGGTGTTTGCATCGCTTCCAGCGCCTCGGCGGTGCCGTCGGTGGAGCCGTCGTCGGCGACGATCACCTCGAAGCTGGCCGGGTCCTGGGTCTGGGCCGCCAGCGCCTCGAGGCAGCGGCCGAGCAGCTGGCGGCGGTTGTGGCTGGCGATCAGGACGCTGAGGGCGGGGGAGGTCATGAGGTGAGCGCTCGCCATTGCTCGCGGCTTGTCGCCTCGCGCACCGAGCGCCAGAAGGCCAGCCGCCTAACGACGTGGAGCCAGATCATCTTTCGCCCCGGACCGGGCACGAACCTGCCCAGCGCCGCCGTCAGCGCTGGCGGCACCCGCAGCGCGATCGCCAGGCGGCGCAGGCGCAGCTCCAGCGGACCCGCCGCCGCGGCCCAGTCGAGCAGCTCGGGCGCGGTGTCGGGGTGGCGCCCGACGAACTCGACGTAGGCGGCGCCCTCGCGCTGCAGGTCGGCGAGCATGCGGGCGCGCGGCTTCTGGTCATCGTGCACGGCGTCGGCGGCGGGCAGGAACTCGACCGCGAGGCCGGTGCCGACGAGGCGGTAGGCGATGTCGAAGTCCTCGACCGTCGCCACCCCGCCGGCGAAGCCGCCGATCTCCCCAAGGGCTGCGCGCGGCGCCGAGAAGTTGGCGCCGTAGCAATCGGTCCAGCGGGCCGGCCTGCTGCGCAGCTCCGTGTAGTGGTCGTTCCAGGCCCGGGTGAACGTCTCCGCGTACCAGTCGTTGCCCGCGGGCGCCTGCTGCACCAGCGCCCCGATCCCCAGCGTCTTGGGCTCGCGCCGGTGGGCGGCGAGGTGCTCGCCAACCAGCCGCGGCGAGGCGATCACGTCGTCGTCGATGAAGAGGCAGACATCGCCCCGCGCTGCCTCGATCGCGGCGTTGAGCACCACCGGCTTGCCCGCCTTTTGCTGGCGCAGCACCCGCAGCTCGAAGGGTGTTTGCATCGCTTCCAGCGCCTCGGCGGTGCCGTCGGTGGAGCCGTCGTCGGCGACGATCACCTCGAAGCTGGCCGGGTCCTCGGTCTGGGCCGCCAGCGCCTCGAGGCAGCGGCCGAGCAGCTGGCGGCGGTTGTGGCTGGCGATCAGGACGCTGAGGGCGGGGGAGGTCATGGGCTCGCCTCGATCCGATCCAGCTCGTCGGCGGCAAGGTGGACGAAGTAATCGCCGCCGGCGATCAGCGCCTGCACGATCCAGCAGAGCAGCCGCAGCCGTCCGAAGTCCTCCTCGCCGATGCCCATCTGCTCGCCGTACTTAGCGAGGCAGGCGGCGGCGATCTTGCCACGTGCGGTTTGGGAGTCGAGCAGGCGGTGGTAGCCGGCGACGATGCGCTCGGCGTCGCTGGTGTCGTCAAGCGCCCCTTCGACCAGCAGCGAGGAGGTGGCGAGGAAGTAGATGAGGTCGAGCCCCGGCAGGCCGAGCGGCTCGGTGTCCTCCCAGTCGATCACGCTGGGCGAGCCATCGGCTTCGAGAACGACGTTCCAGGGCCCGAGGTCGCGGTGCTCCCAGGTCAAGGGGAGCTCGTCGAGGTCGCCGAGCGCCCGGCGGGCGCGCTCGACCAGCCCGGTCGGGAGCTGATCGCCGAGCTCGCGCTCGAGCCGTTCGAGCGGATCGAAGAGGAGCCGTTGCGACCAGGCCGATGCGGGCTGCGTTTGTGGTTCACCGGCGAGGGAGGTCAGCCAGTCGGTCATCTTCGGCGCCACGTCGGCGAAGTCCGCCTCGCTCAGGCCGGCGCTGAGCAGCCTGCCGCCCATCGCGTCCTGGACGATCGCGCGCTGCCCGACACGCTCGCCGCTGGCCCGTAGCCAGGGGGCGCCGCTGAGCGAGGGTCGCTCGTCCTGCAGCCGGCGCAGGATCTCCGCTTCGCACTCGAGCGCGGCCTCGGCCACCTCCACCCGTGCGAACTTGGCCGCCAATCCCGAGTCGCGGCCGGGCGAGTGCGGCAGGCCGACGACCTTGTTCTCGCTTTTCGAACCACCCGTGAGCAGCAGCCAGGGCTCCGGGGCCGGCAGAGCGCGACCGACCTCGTCGGCTTCGCTCAACGGGTCCGCTGGTGGGCCCGGCAGGCGAGCGACCGCGCAGAGCGGGGCGATCGCGCCGAAGCGGGCGGCGAGCCGCCAGGCGAGCCGCGATGCGCGCTGGCGCCGCGAGTGCGTCGGCCGCTGCGAGAACACCTGCTCGATCGCCGCCGGCGCGTCGAGCGGCAGCCAGAACTCGGGCTGGGGGGATCGCTCGGGCCCCGGCCAGTAGAAGTGAACGTCCTCGAAGCCGGCCTGCTCGATCAACGTTCGTGCGCGCTGCACTCCCCTCGGGCGACGACCGTGCCAGAGACAGACCAGCTCACCGCCGGCGCGGAGGCGAGCCCGGGCCGTCTTCAGCTCCTCCTTGCTGGGGAAGCCGAGTAGGACGACATCGACATCGGCGCCGTCCTGCGCCGGCTTGGCAACCAGCTCCAGCGCCTCGCTGAGGTCACCGGCGCTGAGATCGAGCAGGCGCGGCCTTCCCTGCTGGCGCAGCAGGAAGCGCCAATCGACCCCACGCAGCAGCTCGTTGAGCCGCTCCTCGGTCCTTGACTCAGCCAAGCTGGCGCGCTTCCTCGTAGACCGCCTCCAGCCGCCCGGCCCAGGCGGACGGGCTGTAATGGCGGCGGGCGAACTCGCTTGCCCGCGCGCCCAGCTCGCGGCGCCGCGCCGGGTCGGCGAGCAGCTCCGCCGTCGCGACGGCGATCGCCTCGGGCTCATCGGCGATCACCATAGGCGGCTCGAGCCCGAACTCGGTGTAGCCCTCGGCCCCGCGGCTCGTCGTCACCACCGCCTTGCCCCGGGCCAGGGCCTCGAGCACCTTGATCCGCATGCCGCCGCCGCTGCGCACCGGCGCCATCACCACCGCGGCGGCCTCGATGTGCTGCTCGATGCTCGGCGCGTCGGCAATCACCTCGACTCCCTCGCCGGCCAGGTCGGTGACCTCGCGCGGCGGGGCGCTGCCGACGATCCGCAGCCGTGCCCCCGGCTGGCGCTCCCGCACCGCCGGCATGATCTCCCGCGCCAGCCAGAGCGCCGCGTCGCGGTTGGGAAGGTGGGTGAAGTTGCCGACGAAGAGGACGGTGTCCGGGCTTTCCCCGGCTGGGTCGACCGGCTCGGGCAGGGCGATGCCGAAGGGGTTGATCCGCACCCGTGAGGCCAGCTCCGGCCGGCGGCTGCGGATCGCCTCGGCGTCGCTCTGGCAGAAGACCTGGGTCAGGTCGAAGCGCTGCCAGGCGGCGGCCTGGAAGTCCCCCCAGCGCGCCCAGTCACGGCGCCGCAGCGCCGCCACGGGCCGCTCGGAGAGCCGCTGCGCCTGCCAGTCCGAAGCGGCGGCGCGAAAGGCCTCGTGCTCGCTCAGCACCGTCGGCACCCCGGCCGGGAAGCGCAGGCCGGACATCGGGCTGTCCTCGATCGCGACCAGGTCGAACTGGCGCGAGCTCGTCACCCGGTCGAGCAGCGATTGCACGCCGCCGGCGGAGGTGACCGCGCGCCAGGGCCAGCCGCTCGTCGCCCACCGTGCGGCCAGCTCGGTGCGAACGCGCCAGCGCCGCCCCGCCGAGGCGGAGCGGCGGCGGTCGACGAAGTGGGCGTCGAGCCCGGAGCGGACCAGCTCGGCGGCCGCCTCGGCCTGGCCCGGGAGCTCGCCGAAGGTGCCGACCAGGGTCAGCTCGTGGCGCTCGCTCAGGCCGCTCAGCTCGGCGTGCAGCAGCTTGGGGAAGCCGCCGATGCCATCGGCCTGGGGCACCATCGGCAGGACGAGCAGGATCCTCATGGCGGCTCGGGTTCGCTGCGGCGGCCGTCAGCCTCTCGGCTTTCCGGCCCCCTTCGCAAGGACGTCTTCGTAGGCCTGCTCGAAGCGCGGCAGCACCTCAGGGGCGGCGAAGCCCTGAGCCCGCTCGGCGGCGGCCCTGCCCATCGACTCGCGCAGCGCCGGGTCCTCGATCAGGCGCACCATTGCCGCGCCCAGCGCCTCGACGTCACCCTGCGGCACCAGCAGGCCGGTCTCGGCGGTCAGCATGTCGGTGTGGCCACCGGGCTTGGTGCCGATCACCGGCTTGCCGCGGCTCATCCCCTCGGCCACCGTCGCGCCCAGCGGCTCCGGCCAGAGCGAGGGCATGACGCCGAACATCGCCCGGTCCCAGGCCGCCATCACGACCTGGTGAGGGACGTCGGTGAGGACCACCGCCTGTGGCGGGAAGTCGGGCGGCGAGTCGCGCTCGAAGGTGCCCATCAGGACCAGCGGCGGCGGCGAGTCGAGCCGGTTGTAGGCGGCGAAGAGGGTCTCCAGTCCCTTGACCTTGCGGAAGGCGCCGACGTAGAGGATGAAGGGCTCGGCCGGGAGCTTGGCGAGCCAGGCGTCGACGTCCGGCGCCTCGGCCCCGAGCATCGGCGGCGGCTCGGCCTGGAAGCTGGGGATCGTCACCTTGAAAAGGCCGCCATCACTGCTGGCGCCCGCTTTGGGCAGGTAGCGGACGGTGACTTCTTCGACGTAGGAGCTGACGCTGTGCAGGCCGGTCATCTTGCGCTCCAGCAGTGGCTTCGACATCGCCACCCCGGCCGCGGCGACCCAGCCCTTGGGCCGCCCGTAGTACTCACCGGCGCAGGAGACGCACTTGAGCGGGCCGGGGCCGTCGCAGGGGGTCCCCTTGCGCAGCAGGGTGCGGGTGGCGCAGAAGTAGCCGTAGTCGCGGGCGGAGACCAGCATCGGGATCCGCCGCCGTCCCAGCGCCGCCGCCACCGAGAAGGCGAGCCAGCCGTAGGCGTGGATCAGATCGGGTTCGAACTCGGCCAGCAGTTTGCGCAGGGCGAGGACCGTCACCGGGTCGGGGAAGGGCGGTTGATGGCGTTGGTCGCTGTCGCGGACCAAGACCGGCAGCAGGGTGCGCATCTGGCGCACCCGGTGCACGCTGTAGCCATCCTGCTCTTCGACCCTGGGCAGGCCGCCGTGCCAGGGGGTCGCCACCGCGACCTCGTGCCCGCGCTCGCCCATCGACTGGGCGAGCAGCTGCGCCTGGCGATGGGCGCCGCCGATGAAGGGCGGGAAATGGTCGGTTGCGAGCAGGATTCTCATCGTCGGGCCAAGCCTGCCAGATCATCCCCGCTTTGCCGACGCTGCAGGCGGGCGAGCAGGCGGTTGAAAGGCTCCGGTCGCTCGGCGTAGAGGAAGAGCGCCGCGAGCTGCGCGACGAAGCGCCGCGGCACCGCAGCCGTCAGCGCGAACCAGGCGACGAAGGCGAGCTTCTTGGCGGCGGCGACGTCGAAGCGACGGCGGGCGGCGACGGCCGCCAGGCGGACGATCCCGAGCCGGCTGTCACCGGCGATCGGGTGCCGCCCGGGATCGAGCCTGAGCGAGATCAGGCGGTGGGCCAGGGCCCAGAGCGAGAGCACGGGGTGGGGGCGGGCCAAGCCCTCCTCGTCGGCCAGACGCTCCAGTTCCGCCACGGTCGCCTCGGTCAGGCCGATCGTCTGGCGCACGTGGTCGAGGTCGAGCCGGGGGGCCTGCTGTTCGTAGTTGTTGGCGCCGTGCACGCGGTAGGAGGCGCCCACCTGCTCCAGCGAGGCGACGGAGCCGAGCAGGGCGGTGAGGTGGACCAGGTACCAGTCGGCGCAGATCCGGTAGCTCTGCTCGGGGATCGGCAGGATCCGCCGCAGTGCCTCGGCGCGGAAAGCGTTGGCGCTCATCGCCAGCCAGGTCAGGTCGAAGGGGAAGGCCAGCTCGGCGCGACGCAGGTCGCCGTTGGGCAGTGGCAGGTGCGGCGGCGGCTTGATCGCGCCGGTGCTGCGCCCGTCGGCATCGATCGTGTCCATCCGGCACTGCAGCTTGACCAGGGCGGGGTCGGCGACGAAAGCGTCGGCAGCCCGGGCGGCGGCCTTTGGATCGAGCAGGTCGTCGGCGTCGAGGAAGACGACGACGTCGCCCCGGCTGCGCTCCATGCCGGCGTTGAAGGCCGAGGCCTGGCCGCCGTTCTCCTTCAGCACCAGCTCGACCCGGTCCTCGTAGCTGGCGAGGAGCTCGCGCGAGCCGTCGCTCGAGCCATCGTCGACGACGATCACCTTGACCCGTTCGTGGGTCTGGCCCAAGGCGCTCTCGATCGCCGCGCCGAGGAAGGCGGCGTAGTTGTAGTTGTCGATCACGATGTCGACCGCCAGGCCCGCCGCCGCGCGCGGCTCGCTCACTGTGGGGTTCCCGGGATCGAGGCGGAGACCTGGCGGTAGACCTGGCCCGGCCGGGCCGCCAGGGCGAGCTGCGCTTTCACCGGCACTGGCGTTCCGTCGGCGGAAGGCGCGGTGTAGAGCCGGATCGTGCGTTCTTCCCCCGGCCGCAAGGTGAAGCGGCGCACGGCCAGCGTGTCGTTACCCACGCGCGTGCGCAAGACGTAGGAGGTCTTGTGCTGCTCCTCGCTGCCGACCCCGATCTTGGCGCCCCCGGTCCTGTGTGCCTGCGGCGTGACCCAGAGCTCGGTGTAGCCGCGGGCGTTCTTGGCCGGCAGCGTTGTCATCGCCAGCACCACCGCCGCCACCGCGAGTGCCAGTCCCCCGAGCGCAAAAGCGGCGTTGCCCCGGCTGATCTTCGGTGTTGGCAGGGCGGCACGGCCGGACTTCGGTCGCCGCAGCGCTGCCGCTCGGCAGCAGGCGATCGTCACCAGGGGCAGCAGGATCGCCCAGGAGATATCGCGGATGCCGCCGGGGACGTAGTTGAGCAGGAAGGAACCGATGACCAGTGTGGCGAGGCTGAGGGCGAGGCTGAGCAGGGCAACGCGCGGCCAGTCGAGATCGCGGCGGGCGAAGGTCGCGGCGACGATTGCGTAGCCGGGCGCGAGCAGGGCGAGCGGGACGGCGAAGACGAGGCTCAGCGCCGGCCAGGGGATGACCAGCGCCAAGAGCGCGGAGAGCACGGAGCCCCAGGCAGCGATCGCGAGGTCGCGCTGGCCCCTCATCGCTTGCCTTCCAGGTCGTAGACCGTGATCGGCCCGTTGTCGTAGATCCGCTCGGCGCCGGGAACGGCGTCGAACTTGTCAGCTGCCGATTTGGGCAGCAGCGTTTCGTCGAAGCCGGCGCCTTCGGTGGTGAAGAAGTAGCCGCGGATGCCGTCCGAGGCGAGTTCGCGCCGGTCGATCACCACGTAGCGCAGGTTGTTTTCGCGCAGCAGCGGCACCTCCCAGCCTTCCAACGAGGTGTTTTCGACCACGTCGACGATGTCGGGCGACTCACCCGCCAAGGAGAGGTGGTTGCCGGGATCGAGCAGCATGCGGGCGTCGGCGACCGGGGCGGCGAAGCGCCCGCTCTTGACCTGGTCTTTGGCCCATTCGGCCATCGCCAGCGGCGGCGAGACGATCGTGCGCCCTTCCGCGCTCGCCCGCACCGGCCGCGCCAGCTGGGTGTCCCAGGGCCAGCCCGAGATCGCGCCGCCGACCAGGACCACGCCGAGGCAGCCGGCGAGCAGGGCGCGGCCGATCCAGGCTCGGCCTTTTGGCCGCCACTTCTCCAGCCCGACCCCTGCCAGCACGAAGGCGAGGCCGATGAAGAGGAACTCGCTGAGGCGGTTGCCGGTCTCCCAGGCCTGCGGCGCCAGGCGCAGCGCCAGGGTGGCGAAGAAGCCGATTCCCGCGAGGGCCAAGAGCAGGGCGAAGGGCTGGGAGCGGTAGCGCGGCCAGATCTTGCGCAGGCCGAACGGCAGCCCCACCGTGAGGATGAGGACGGCGAGCAGCGCCACCCCCCGCGCCAGCACGGGCGTCGGCGGAATGGCGCTGCCGTGGCTCTGGAAGAGGCCGCGCGGCGGCGCCTCGCCGGAGGCGGTGTTGAAGACCGCTTCGAAGGCTTCGCTCAACGGCGAGGAGAGGTAGCCGAAGGTGGAGTCGGCGGCGAGCAGCAGCCAGGCAAGCGCCAGCGCCGCCGCCAGCACGGCGAACTTCCAGGGATTGGGCCAGCTCCAGGACTTGCGCAGCAGCCAGTGGCCGAGCGCCAGCACCGCGATGAAGACGACCAGGGCGTAAGAGGTGAGGTGGTGAGTGATCACGATCGCCACCGTGGCCAGGACGATCGGCAGCCCCCACTCGCGCGCCCAGGTCCGCGGCGAGGATTCACGTTCGGCCAGCGCCATCATGATCACGACCAGCAGGGGCAGGGCGAGCGACTCGTAGGAGTACTGGGCTCCCCAGAAGAGGAAGTTGAAGTTGCCGGTGTAGATCGCGACGCCAAGGCCGGCCACTCGTGCCGAGCCACTGAGGCGCTGGAAGAGGAAGAACATCGCGACGACGAGCGAGAGGCGGGCGGCGCCGACGACGATCGTGCCGGCCCAGAAGCTGGAGAGCCCGGTCGGGCTCATCAGGGCCGAGGTCGCCCCCTCCAACCCCGGGTAGTGGGGCGTAATCGAGATGATCGAGTTGGCGTGGAAGAGGTGGTGGTGATCGACTATCTGATTCGCGTTGAACGAGTGGACCAGCTCGTCTGAGAAGTTGAAGATCGGTGCGTCGCGCACCACCTTGACCATGTAAAGGGAGATGCCGAGCAGGCAGACGAGGCCGAGGCGCTCGCCGAAGGAGGCCTCGCGCGAGGTCAGTCGGTAGAAGATCGGTAGGGCGATGACGAGGACGCCGGCCCAGTAGAGCAGTGGCGAGGGGGCCAGGGTCTCCCGTGCGAGCGCGTTGGCGAACGAGCAGAGCAGGAGGCCAGCGCCCGCGGCGAGGATGATCGGGGCCAGGTGGCTGCGATCCCCGCGTCGCTTCTGCGGCGAGGGGGAGGCTGAGGCAGTGGTTTTCGGACGGGGCAGCCGCGCCGAGTTGACCCGCATGGCATTCACGCTACCGGTGTCCATGGCGGAGTTTGGCGGCAGCGCGACGCCGCCAGGCGCGTGTCAGGCGCTGACGGTGGCCTTTGTTTCCTGTGCCCGCCGGTCGGTCGCCGGCTGTTCACGGTGGATGCCCCGCCGCCGCCGTGCCTCGCTGAGGATCGTGCCGAGTACGCGGAAGCCGTCGCGGAAGGTGTTGAGGTTGCTTTCGCCGTGGATGCGGTCGAGCTCGTAGCTCGGCACCTCGGTGATCTTCATCCCGGCACCGGCGATCCGCAGGTTGATCAAGGTCTCGACCTCGAAGCCCGGCACGTCGAGTGCGATGAAGGGCAAACAGCGCGCCCAGAAGGCGTTGTAGCCGTAACAGAGGTCGGTGAAGTGGGTTCCGTGCAGGAGGTTGGCCGAGCCGCTGAGCACCTTGTTGCCCATGCTGCGCAGGCCGGTGATGTCGGTGCTGCCTCCACCGGGCAGGTAGCGCGAGCCCTTGGCGAAGTCGGCGCCTTCCTCGAGCGCCTCGACGAAGCGGGGGATCTCGGCCGGGTCGGCGGAGCCGTCGGCGTCGAGCATGACGACGAGGTTGCCGGTGACGGCGGCGAAGCCGGTGCGGAAGGCATCGCCCTTGCCGCGGCCGCTCTGCACCAGGACGCGGATCTCGGGGTAGGCCGAGCGGGCCGCCTCGATCGTGTCGTCCTCGGAGTTGCCGTCGACGAGGATCACCTCGTGCAGGCCCTCGGGCAGCTGCTTGAGCACGGGGCCGATGTTCTGCGCCTCGTTCATCGCCGGCACGACGACGCTGACCTTGGTCTTGCGGGTGTCGCGCCGGTCGGGGCCGGTGTAAGGGGTGGTGTGGCGGGCGGCTAGCGCCTCGACCTCGATCAACGGCACGCCGCCGACCTGGCTCGGGTTGGCGGCGGGCGCCTCCAGCAGGTCGAGCGGGCGGGGCAGCATGCTGACCGGCACGCCGATCGACTTGAAGGCGCGGACCAGGTCCAACAGGCTCTCGTCGTCAGCGTGCTGGGTGCCGATCACGACGCGGTCGGCCTGGTAGCGGTCGACGATCTCCAGCGCGGCGACGCGGTCGGCCGGGTTGGCGCGATCCTCGAACGGCTCGACCGTGCAGACGACGCTGGCGTAGGCGCGCAGCGGTTCGTAGCTTTTCAGTCGTTCCGCCGTCGCTTCGTCGCCGACCAAGACCCAGCGCTCGACCCTGTCGAGGCGACCGCGCAGCGGCGCGGTGAGCACCCGGCCGGCGGTGTCGAGGACGGCGAAGCTGACCCAGAGGGCGAGCTGCGAGCCGCCGTCGAGCGGAGTGATCAGCGAGGTTGCCCAGGCAAAGACCGCGGCCATCAGCAGGCGAATCACCGGCCAGGCCATGCCGTCTTCTCCACCGAAGGCACTCTTCGGTGCGTTGGCGCCGTAGACGCCGAGCATGGCGTTGACGGCGACGAGCAGCAGCGGCGCGATCGGGAAGGCCGGGAAGACCGCGGCGCCAGCGATCAGGGTGACGGCTGCAAGCGCGACCGAGGAGGAGGCGAGGTCGACGACCGGGGGCAGCCACCAACCGAGGCCGCGGCGGGCGCGGGGGAGGCTGCCGAGAGTGGGCCGGTCTTGGACCAGGGCGCCACGACGCGATTCAGCAGCGGCGGGAAAGGCGCTGTCTATGGAGAGATCGGTCGAGCTTTGCATGGGAGGGAGGGTTACCTTTTTTTGGGGAGATTTATTAGTGTTTTTTGGCTCTGAACCGGCGAATAACCGGTTCCTCCCCCCTATCGGCAGGGCTAGCCGTTCACGTTAGCGCGGAACGAAAAATGCATGGGGAAAAAGGGATTACGTTTGGAACGGACGAGATGGTTCACCCGTCAGGCCAGAGTCACCGCTGATCAGGAGAACAGCGCTACAAACCGTATGTTTCGGCCAACTCGGGATCCTTGGCCGCGAGCATTTCGGCCAGCTCGACCATCACCTTGCACTGCTTCCAGGTGGCGTCGTCCTGCATCTTGCCGTCGATCATGTGCACGCCGGCGCCGTCCGGGATCGCCTCGAGGACCTTCTTGGCGAATTTAACCTCCTCGGGCGGCGGAGAGAAGACCTTCTTGGCGATGTCGATCTGCACCGGGTGCAGCGACCAGGCGCCGACGCAGCCCATCAGGAAGGCGGCGCGGAACTGGGTCTCGCAGCCGGCCGTGTCCTTGATGTCGCCGAAGGGGCCGTAGAAGGGCAGGATGCCGGTCGCGGCGCAGGCATCGACCATGCGGGCGATCGAGTAGTGCCAGAGGTCCTGCTGGGCGCTGACCCGGTCGGCCTCGGGGTTCTCGGGATCGGCGGGGTCCTCCATCACCCGGTAGCCGGGGTGACCGCCGCCGACGCGGGTGGTCTTCATCCGCCGCGAGGCGGCGAGGTCGGCGGGGCCGAAGCTCATTCCCTGCATGCGCGGGCTGGCGGCGGCGATCTCCTCGAGGTTGACCACGCCCTGCGCGGTCTCGAGGATCGCGTGGATCAGGATCGGCCGGTCGAGCTTCGCCTTCGCCTCGAGCTGAGCCAGCAGTCGATCGACGTAGTGGATGTCCCAGGCGCCCTCGACCTTGGGCACCATCACGACCTCGAGCTTTTCGCCGATCTCGGTGACCAGAGTGGTGAGGTCGTCGAGCACCCAGGGGCTCTCCAGCGAGTTGACCCGGGTCCAGAGCGCGGTCTGGCCGAAGTCTGACTCCTTTGCCGCCTTGATCAGGCCCTGGCGCGCGGCCTCCTTGCGGTCGACCGGGATCGCGTCCTCGAGGTTGCCGAGCAGGATGTCGGTTTTGGTCGCGATGCCGGCGGCCTTTTCGACCATCTTCTCGTTGGAGAAGTCGAGGAAGTGGATCATCCGCGAGGGCTTGACGGGGATCTCGCGCAGGGGCTCGGGGGCGCCGATCGCCTGCGGCTGGAAGAAGTCTCTGGGGTTTCTCACGCTGCTCCTATTTCGCTCGTGTCGCCGGTTGGCCGGGAATCTACCCAAACGCGCGTTCGGGTGATCCGGGCTCCGGTGCGCCTTATGTGGTCAATCGCCGCAAAAGGCGCACCGGAGGAGTTTCGCGGGTGCCGCCGTAACTTGAGTGGATGGCAGCTGCGACCGGCGACAGCACCGAGGATTGGCTGCTCCCCGAGCACTCGCGGCCGCCCCTGATTGGCGAGCTGGAGCGGCGGGTTGAGCTGGCGCTGACGCTGGCGCGGGCCTCCGAGGCCGCTGTGGTGACCGTTGGCGCAGCGGCGATCAGCGCCGCCGAGCAGGCCGAGCGCGCCGCTAGCCTGGCCGAGAAAGCGAGCGCCACGGCGCTCGAAGCCCAGGACCGGGTCGCCGCGATGGCACTGGCGCCCTCGACGGCGCCCTCCGCCGAGTCCGAAGAGGACGACGGGCCCAGCGAAGCGGCGGGGGACGACAGCCTCAGCGCCTTCAGTGCCCGGGCCGACCGTTTGGTTGCTCGCCTGCGACAGCTGCAACGGGTTCCGCTGCCGGCACCCTCCAGCGGCGCGCCAAGCCGGCCGCAATCCGCCCACTGATCTCGCCCGGCGGCGCCAGCTCGTCTCCGTCCAGGGCCCGCACCGGCTCGACTCCACGGACCGAACCGGTGAGGAAGACCTCGTCGGCGAGGAGATCGGCCAGGGTGAGGCGCTTTTCGTTGGTCTCGATGCCCTCAGCGCGCGCCACCTCGATTACCTGCTGACGGGCGATCGAGGGCAGGATGCGCCCGTCCGCGGGGGGCGTCAGCAGCTGCCCAGCAGCGACGGTGAAGACGCTGGCTCGCGATGCCTCGAGCACGGCGCCGTCGGCGTCGAGCAGGAGTGGCAGCTCGCCGGGCGAGGCGGCGGCGAGGCGGTCGAGCAGGTCACGGTCGGCCCACTTGTGCTCGCCGAGGCCGCCGGCGACGACGCTGCTGCGCAATGAGGCCGCCTGCTCCGGTCCCGGAAAGATTGCGCTGGCATCGACCTCCTCCGTATCGACCGCCAAGCGCAGGCTGCTTGCCGCGGGGCGGTCTTTCTCTGTAGTTCGCGGAGTGCCGAACACGGGAACGACCGTGAGGCGCAATTTGCCGCGCTCGATCTCCTTGGCCCGGTCGGCGACCGTGCTCCGCACCTGCTCGGGCAGCGGGCTGCCATAGAGCGTCTCGACGCTCGTGCTCAGCCGCCCGAGGTGGGCATCGAGCTCGACCGCTCGTCCGGCGATGACGAGCATGGTCTCGAAGACGCCCCGGCCGGGATCGGCGTGGGGAGGGCTGACATTGCTGGATATCTTGCACCCGATGCCGGCCGACCGCCAGCCCGGGACCGCGTCGCCGGCCCTGCGCCGCCTCGATTGGATGCCCGATCCGGAGCGCGCCTTTGTCCACATATACGGGCAGAGCGACAACGCCTTCTGGTTCGACAGCGGCGTTGGTGGCGAGCGCGCTCGCTTCTCCTACATGGGAGACAGCGAGGGTCCGCTCGCCGCGGCGGTCACCTATGACGTTGAGCTGGGGGAGGTCCGAGTCGAGCGCGCCGGCTTGGTGGAGGTGAGGTCCGAATCGATTTTCGACTACCTCGAGCGCGAGCTGGCGCACCTGCGCCCGATCAGCGCCGAGCTCCTCCTTCGACTGCGGCTTCGCCGGCTATCTCGGCTACGAGCTCAAGGCCGAGTGCGACGGTGCCGCCGCTCACCGCGCCAGCACCCCCGATGCCGCCTTCATCCTCGCCGACCGCCTGATCGCCTTCGACCACCAAGAGCGCCAGATCTATCTGCTCAGCCTCAGCGAGGCCGATCCGTGGATTGGGCAGACCGAGCGGCGACTCGCCGAGCTGCCGGGGCTGGCCGCGCCCCGGGCCAGTTCGTCGCGAGCGCTCGTCCCGCGCCGCTCGCGCCAGCGCTACCGCGAGGACATCGAGGCCTGCAAGCGCTACTTAACCACCGGCCACAGCTACGAGATCTGCCTCACCAGCGCGCTTGAGACCGAGACCGACGCCGATCCGCTGGAGCTCTACCGAGCGCTGCGCCGCGCTAACCCGGCTCCCTTCGCCTCCTACCTGCGCTTCGGCGACCTCGCCGTGCTCAGCTCCTCGCCGGAGCGCTTCCTCTCGGTCGATCGCGACGGCAGGGCCGAAACGCGGCCGATCAAGGGCACCAGTCCTCGCGGCGCCACGCCTGCCGCGGACGCCCGCCTCGCCAGCGCCTTGCGCGGCGACTCGAAGTCCCGTGCCGAGAACGTGACGATCGTCGACCTGATGCGCAACGACCTCGGCCGGGTCTGCGAGATCGGCAGCGTCGAGGTGTCCGATCTGATGGCGGTTGAGACCTACGAGACCGTGCACCAGCTCGTCTCCGGTGTCAGCGGGCGCCTGCGTCCGGACCTCGGCCCGCTCGACGCGGTGCGCGCCTGTTTTCCGCCGGGCTCGATGACCGGGGCGCCGAAGCGGCGCACGATGGAGATCATCGACGAGCTCGAGGGGGCGGCGCGCGGAATCTACTCCGGCGCGATCGGCTGGTTCGGGGCCGGCGGCGCCTCTGACCTCAGCGTCGCGATCAGAACGATCGTGCTCGATCGGGGCGCCGTCAAGATCGGCGCGGGGGGCGCGATCGTCGTCGATTCCGACCCCGATGACGAGTTCGAGGAGCTGCTGCTCAAGGCCCGGGCGCCCCTCGCGGCATTCGGTTCTTGAACCTCAAATTTGTCCGAACTTAAGCCTATTTCGCAGAGTTGGACAAATGTCCGAATGAAGAAGTACGGCATTCGGACGTTCTTTCCGGTGACGCGGCCCTGAACTCGCCCTCTGTGAGGGCACCCGCAGGGGCCCTACCAGTAAGGAGATTCACCGGATATGACCGCTCGATCGATTTCACCACTTCGCTTGCGCAGCGCTGGGCTCTGCCTCGTGGCATGCCTGCTTGCAGGCCTGTCGCTGGCATCCACGTCCGCCCAGGCGGCATCTTCCGACGCACTCAACCTCTGCATCGCGCGGGGCGGAGAGCACAAAGGCACCGTTCGCCTGATCTCGGCGAAGGCAAGCTGCAAGAGCAGTGAGCGCGGAGCCACGTTCCTCACCTCCGTGGGCAGCCAAGGCGTGCTTGGTGCCAGCGCGGAAAGCGGCGCCACCGGCCCCGCGGGACCCGCGGGAACACCCGGTCCCCAGGGCGAGAAAGGCCCGACTGGCGACAAAGGCCCCCAGGGCGAGCAAGGCCCGGTTGGCGAGAAAGGCCCGACTGGAGACAAGGGCCCGAACGGCGACAAAGGCCTGACTGGCGACAAGGGTCCGACGGGCGACAAGGGTCCCCAGGGCGAGGCCGGCAATAAAGGTCCCGCTGGTGACAAGGGCCTGACCGGGGACAAGGGTCCCCAGGGCGAGCAGGGGCCGGTTGGCAACAAAGGCCCCGACGGCAACAAGGGTCCGACCGGCGACAAAGGTGTCGTCGGCGAGCAGGGCCCGGTCGGTGACAAGGGCCCCGATGGAAACAAGGGTCCCCAGGGCGATCCCGGTGACAAAGGTCCGGTAGGCGAGCAAGGCCCCGTGGGCGAGAAAGGTCCCCAAGGCGATCCCGGAGACAAGGGTCTCCCGGGCGAGCAAGGCCCGATGGGTGAGAAGGGTCCGAATGGCGACAAAGGCCCCGACGGAGACAAGGGTCCGCAGGGTGAGCCCGGCGACAAGGGTCTCGTCGGCGAGCAGGGTCCTGTCGGTGACAAGGGTCCCGACGGAGACAAGGGCCCACAGGGTGAGCCCGGCGACAAAGGTCCTCAGGGCGAGGCCGGTCCCGCCGGTCCCGAAGGCCCAATTGGGCTGCAGGGTCCTGTCGGCGACAAGGGTCCCGACGGCGACAAGGGTCCCCAGGGCGACCCGGGCGACAAGGGTCTCACCGGCGACAAGGGTCCGACCGGCGACGCCGGCGACAAAGGTCCGACCGGCGACAAGGGTCCCGCTGGAGACAAGGGCCTGACCGGCGACAAGGGTCCGACCGGCGACAAAGGTCCCCAAGGTGACAAGGGCCTGACCGGGGATAAGGGTCCCCAGGGCGATCAGGGCCCGCAGGGTCCTGCCGGCTCGGCCGCTGCCCGCGAGATCCGCGGCGGTGGTGCAGGTGCCTCGCTCGCCAACAGCATGGGTAACCGATTCTTCGGTCCCGCCATCGATCTCGGCTTCAGCACCGAGACCGCGATTCAGGAAGTGCTGCCGTCGGGCGGCAAAGTCAGCAACCTCCGAGTCTACCTGACCAGCTCCCCCGGCAGTCCCGACAGCTACACGTTCACGGTGCGCAGGGATCCTGCTGGTGCCGCCGCTCCGGTCAACACCGGCATTACCTGCACGGTCAGCGGCAGCTCGACGAGCTGCGAAGACAAAACCAACACGCAGACGTTCGCCGCCGGCGATGCGATCTCGGTCCTGGCGACCGAGAACTCGAGCCCGAACTCGGTCTCGGGGATGTTCTTCCGCCTCGACTACCAGCCGTAGCCGAGCCGGACATCGCCGTAGCGCCGCCGCCCATCATTTGATGGGCGGCGGTGTTTTCGGCGGTAGGCCTCAGTCGACCGCGACGATCTGGCCCGATTCGACCAGTCGCAACGCTCGCCTGAAGCTCGGGTCGAAGACCTCGACCTCAACCGGGGCTCCCGGGAAGGCGAGGTAGACACTGCTGGGGTTCGTGCGGTCGAAGTAGACGGTGGCGTTGCCCGGAGCGTGGCTGATCGTGCCACCGGAGCGCGCGCCCTGGCGGCGCAGCGATGCCACCGCGTTCGGCTGCGCGTAGGTGCTGACGGTGAGGAAGTCGGCCCGCTTGTCACCTGCTTCGGCATCCCCGGTCAGGTAGCGCACGTAGGTGCGGCTCTTGTCGGGCTGGCTCAGCTCCAGCTCGGTGTCTTCCTGGTCGCCGGCCCAGTAGATCGGCGTCGCGCTGTCCGCGGCGGTTTGTCGCAGCGAGTCCGGGCTGACGATCTCGGCGGCGCCCGGGCTCCGCTGCTCGTCCGTGTTCGAATCCGATTCGCCGCAACCCGCCAGCAGCGCCAGCGTCAGCGCTGTCGCCACGATCGCCGCGGGGCGGATCACGAGGCGCTCGCTCCGCAGTGGGAGCCGAAGTGGGCGGTCCAGACGACCGTGTTGGCCTGGCCTTCGAGCTCGCCCAGCTGGCGATTGAGGCCGAGTGCTTCGTAGTCGCCGAGGATGTTCTGGCGATGCTCGGGCGATCGCATCCAGGCCTGGAAGATCGAGCGCACCGTGCCGTAGGCACCGACCCCCCAGGCGAGGTTCTCGCCCACGCGCCAGCAGGCTTCAGACATGTAGCCGGTTTGGCGCATCCAGTAGGTGAATTCCCGCCCGCAGGCGGTGTGGCTGAAGCTGTCGCACTGCAGCACGTCGGTCCCCTTGTCTTCGGCGGAGAGGTCGAGCTGCGCCGAGTCGGTAAGCGGCCCCAGGCCGGCCCGAGCGCGGGCGAAGTCGGTCATGCAGCGCATCGCTTGCTCCTGCGCCGCGGGGGAGGCAGTCCTGGTCTGGTTTGGACAGGCGGCCACCGGGGCGATCAGCGACGCACCCGCGCCGGGCGCGGCGATCAGGAAGATGAAGAGCGCGAGCGCGGCTCCGGAGCAGGCGAGCTTGCGTGTCACCGTCTCCTTGTCGTCAGATCGGCCGCGATGCATGAGCGGTGGCCGGAT
>CAWCJW010000039.1:0-65233 GCA_963795765.1 uncultured Solirubrobacterales bacterium | reverse complement strand
GCCGCGGAGGCGACCGAGGAGCCAGCGGCGGAAGCTGAGCCAGAGGCTTCTAGCGAGACGGCGGCAGAGACAGACGCTGAGGCGCCTGAGGCGGGGGAGACCGAGGACAACGCCGCGGCTGAGGATGCCGAGGACGAGTCGCCGGACGAGAAGTCCGACGATTCCGGCGGGGACTCGGCCTGAAACTCGCAATCCCGAAGCCAAAAAGTCGAGGCGGCGGGTTTGTAGAGCTGGTCGTCATCGTCGCGCTGGCCCTGGGGCTGGCGCTCGCGATCCAGGCGTGGCTGATCAAGCCGTACCAGATCCCTTCGCAGTCGATGGAACCGACCCTGGACGTCGGCCAGCGCGTCCTCGTCAACCGCTTCCTCTACCACTTCACCGACCCCAGTCCGGGCGACATCGTCGTCTTCCATCCGCCCAAGGGAGCCGACGGCGAATCCGAAGAACAGTGCGGCGCCCCGCACAGCGAACGGGAAGCTTGCTTCAAGCCGACCGCGGAAGAGTCGAGCCAGAACTTCATCAAGCGAATCGTCGCCGGCCCCGGTGACACCCTTGCCGTTCGCAACGGCCACCCGGTCGTCAACGGCGTCGAGAAGACCGATGAGCCCTACATCAGGCCCTGCGGCTCAGCTCCTGCCTGCAATTTGCCCAAACCGATCAAGATTCCACCCGGGCACTACTTCATGATGGGCGACAACCGTGGCGAAAGTGACGACAGCCGCTTCTGGGGACCGATCCCGCGAGAATGGATCATCGGTGAGGCCTTTGCCACCTACTGGCCCCCAGACCGCATCGGCACCCTCTAAGCCAGCGACGAAGGGCAAGCTGCATCAGCGCCGGTTGGCGCGCACCCGCCGCCTCTTCGCTTTCGATCGCGGCCTCGACAGCCGCTGGGTCGCCGGCGCCGACGAGGCCGGCCGCGGCTGCCTCGCCGGTCCGCTCGTTGCGGCCGCGGTGCTGATCGACTACGACTCGCTTTCCCACAGCGACCGCCGCGCCCTCGCCGGCCTGCATGATTCGAAGCAGGTGCACGCCGAGAAGCGCGCCGAGCTCTTTCCCTGTGTCTTGCGCGCCGCTGAGCGGGTCAGCGTCATTGTGCGCTCGGCACGCGGCATCGATGAACGCGGCCTGCACGTGACCAACATCGAAGCGCTCTCGAACGCGCTCGAACGGCTGCAGCCGGAGGAGGGCGCGACTTGTCTCGTCGACGGCTTCTCGCTGCGCCAGTGCCGGGTCCCGCACCGGGCCGTGATCGAAGGCGACGGCACCAGCGCCGCGATCGCCGCCGCCTCAGTGATCGCCAAGGTCACCCGCGACCGCTACATGCAGTTGGCTGCCGCCCGCCACCCCGGCTGGGGCTTCGAGGAGCACGTCGGCTACTCGACCCCCGAGCACCGCGAGGCGATCGAGCGCATCGGTATCTCGCCGCTGCACCGGCGTTCCTTCCAGTCTGTTGCGTACAGCCAGCTCGAGCTCGCCGGCTAGAACGCACCCTCGATGTGCTCGACCTCGGTCGCGCGCCCGGCACGGTTGAAGCTAACGCCAACCGCGTCGAAGCGGATCTCGTCGTAATAAGGCAGGTCGCGGCGTTCGCCCAGCCAGGCGGTTGCGAGGTGGCGGATGCGCTGCTGCTTGCGGCGATCGACGGCTAGAACCGGGCGCTCCGGTCCGAAGGCCGAGTCTTCGCGGCCGGCCTTGACCTCGACGAAGACGAGGGTGCGGCCGTCGAGGGCGACGAGGTCGAGCTCGCCGTAGCGGGTGCGGGCGTTGCGCTCGAGGATCTCCCAGTGGGCCGCCGCGAGGCGGGCGGCGACGAGGTCCTCAGCGGTGCGGCCAAGGCGCTGTCTCTGCACGGTCATCGCGGGCGACGATAGAGCCCGACGAGACCAGATTTCGGCCGGCGCGCAGGTCAGGTGCGGGTGAATTGCCAAAGCCGTGACGCTGGCCGCACCACGCGTCGGATTTGGCTCCATAGCTTGCTCGCCAGTGCTTGCCACGGCGCAGACATTCACCCTCGACGGCATCTCGGCCCGCCCGGTGCGGGTCGAGGTCGACGTCCATCGTGGCCTCCCTGTCTTCTCCGTCGTCGGCCTTCCGGATGCGGCCGTGCGCGAGGCGCGCGAGCGAGTGCGGGCGGCGCTGGTCAACTGCGGCTTCGAGTTCCCGCTGCGGCGGATCGTCGCCAACCTCGCTCCGGCCAGCCTGCGCAAGGCCGGCCCGGGCCTTGACCTGGCGATCTCGGTCGCCCTGCTCACCGCCTCGGGGCAGCTCGAGCTGGCGCGCGGATCGACAATGGCGATGGTCGGCGAGCTCGCCCTCGACGGCTCGGTGCGGCCGGTGCCCGGCGTGCTGGCGATCGCTGAGGCGGCACGTGAGCGCGGCCTCGAGGCGATCGTGGTGCCAGCGGAGAACGGTCCCGAGGCCGCCCTGGTCGAGGACCTCGAGGTGATCTGCCTCGAGAGCGTCGGCCAGATCGCCTCGCTTGCCGCGGGCGAGTGGATCCCGCCGCGACCGCGGCCGATGTCGCTTGGCCGAAGTGGCGGGAGGCCAATGCCGGATCTCGCCGACCTGCGTGGTCAGCGCCACCTGCGTTACGCGCTCGAGGTTGCCGCTGCCGGTGGGCACAGCCTGCTGATGGTCGGCCCGCCAGGGGCAGGCAAGTCGCTGGCAGCGAGCCGCTTGCCCTCGATCCTGCCGCCGCTCGCCGCGGCCGAGGCGCTCGAAGTAGCGCGAATCGCCAGCGTCTGCGGCAGGCTTGGCAGCGGTGCGGGCGGCAGGCCGTTTCGCTCGCCGCACCACACGATTAGCCCGGCCGGTTTGGTCGGTGGCGGCAATCCGCCGGGCCCGGGCGAGGCGACCTTGGCCCACCGCGGCGTGCTCTTCCTCGACGAGCTCTGCGAGTTTCGCCGCGACACCCTGGAGGCGCTGCGGGCGCCGCTGGAGAGCGGTTGGATCTCGGTGGCGCGAGCCGGAGCCTGGCGGCAGTTGCCCTGTCGCTTCATGCTCGTTGCCGCCTCCAATCCCTGTCCGTGCGGTCGCGGCGAGAGTGACCCCGAGTGCAGCTGCGCCCCGCTCGCGACGCGCCGCTACCAGGCAAGGCTGAGTGGCGCTCTTGCCGACCGCATCGATGTGTTGGCGGCGATTCGACAGCCCAGCGCCGAGGAGATCGGCGGGCCGCCCGGCGAGTCCTCAGCGGCGGTGCGCGAACGGGTGACGAGCGCGCGCGAGCGTCAGGAAAGCAGGCTTGGGGCCGGTCGCAGCAACGCCGAGATGACCACTGCCGAGGTCCGCGAGTGTGTGCTTGAGCAGAGCGCTGCCACCCTGCTGGCCGAGTCCTACTCGCGCCGCCGCCTCAGTGGCCGGGCCCACGACCGCGTCCTGCGCCTCGCCCGCACGATCGCCGACCTCGCTGGCAGCGAGGAGATCAATCGCGAGCAGGTCGCCCAGGCCCTGCAACTACGCCGTCGGGACAGCCAATGAGGGCACCGGACGCCTGCCTCGATTGCCTGCGCCGTGCCCGCTTGCTGGCGCACCTGGCGCCCTACATCGAAAAGATCGCCAGCGCCGCACCTGGCTCGCGCTCGCCGGAACTGCTGCGTCTCTCCAGCGAGGACCTGGCAGCTGCTGCTGCGCCGATGGTCGCGGAGCAGGTGCTTGCCCAGATCGACGCGGTGCCAGAGCAGCGACTGCGGGCCGATCTGCTTGCCGCTCAGTGCTGGGCTTGCTGTCGTCACGACCCGGCCTTTCCGATCGGCTTGATCGACGCGGCGGATGCGCCCCGGGTGCTGATCGGACGCGGCGACCCTGCCTTGCTCGCGCGGCTGGAGCCGCAGGAGACGGTGACGATCGTCGGCGCCCGGCGGGCCAGTTCCTACGGCCGTGAGGTGGCGCGAGAGCTCGCCCGCGAACTGACCGCGGCGGGCCTCTTGGTTACCAGTGGCCTTGCCTTCGGCATCGACGCTTGCGCCCACCGCGGCGCCCTCGACGCCGGCACCACCGTTGCCGTGCTCGGCTGCGGTCCCGATATCGCCTACCCGGCCTCGCATCGCTCACTCTGGCGGCGGATCTGCGAACGCGGTCTCGTTCTCTCGGAGCTGCCGCCGGGGACGAGTGCTTGGCGCTGGACGTTTCCCGCTCGCAACAGGATCATGGCCGCCTTGGCTGGGATGACCGTGGTGGTCGAGGCGGCGCAGCGCTCGGGCTCACTGATCACCGCTGACCTTGCGGCTGATCTCGGTCGCGATCTGGGCGCGGTGCCGGGGCCGGTCAACTCGCGCGGATCGGCCGGCACCAACGATCTGCTTGCCGGCGGCGCCTGTTTGATTCGCGATGGTCAGGACGTGCTCGACGCGATGCTCGGCCCGGGAGTTCGCAAGGCGGAGCGGGTCGGTGCCGACCTCGACTCTCGCTTGCGTGAGGTGCTGGCCGAGCTGGAGCGAGGCGCCGAGACCAGCGACGCGGTCGCTGCCGCGCTCGATCTCGACGGCGCCGAAGCGGGCGCGGCGCTGGCCACGCTGGAGGCGCTCGGTTACGTCTCCTGCTCGCTCGTCGGCGTCTACTCGCGGACCCTGCTCGCGCCGCCCGCCATCTAGGCTGCCACCGTGTCCTCCGCCTCGATTCCAGCCGTGCTCTCGATTGCCGGGTCGGACTCCGGCGGCGGCGCCGGGATCCAGGCCGACCTGAAGGCGTTTGCCCGCTGTGGCGTGCACGGGATGACCGCGATCACCGCGATCACGGCCCAGAACACGGTCGGGGTCGAGGCGATCGAAACCGTCTCGCCGGAGATGATCGTCGCCCAGGTTGGCGCCGTCGCCGAAGACATCGGCGTCGCCGCGGTCAAGATCGGCATGCTGGGCACGGCCGAGACGGTCGAGGCCGTGGTTGAGGCGCTGGGCTTCGTCGGCGAGGCGCCGGTCGTGATCGACCCGGTGATGGTTGCCGAGAGTGGCGCGGTGCTGCTCGACGAGGAGGCGCGGGCGGCGCTGGTCGAGCGGCTGCTGCCATTGGCGACGGTCGTCACGCCCAACATTCCCGAGGCGCGCGTGCTCAGCGGCGCCGATGAGCAGGATTCGCAGGAGGACCTGGCCCGCGAGGTGCGGGCACTTGGGCCGCACGCGGTGGTCGTCACCGGTGGCCACAGCGAGCGCGTTGTCGATCTCTTCTTCGACGGTCGCGAATCGGCCGAGATCCCCGGCGAGCGCCATCCCGACGGCGCCGCCCACGGTTCCGGCTGTACTCATTCCTCGGCCTTGGCTGCCTACCTGGCTCTTGGTGAGACTCCGCTCGAGGCAGCGCGGAAGGCGCGCGAGATCGCCGCCAGCGCCGTGGCTTCCGGCCTGCGCGAGATCGGCGAGGGCCCGGGACCGGTCGACGTCTTCAACCTGGCCCCTGGACCGCCTCGCTAGATTTCGGCCATGAGCTCAAACGGCGCCACCACGACCAAGCTTCCCCGTCCCCGCTCGAGTGCCCTCTTCGACGGTCCCGACCGGGCCCACTCGCGCGCCTACATGAAGGGCGTCGGCTACGACGACGAGGCGCTGAGCCGGCCGACGATCGGCATCGCCAACACCTGGGCAGAGGCGAACTCCTGCAACTTCCACCTGCGCGGCCTTGCCGAGCACGTCAAGGAGGGAGTCCGCGCCGCCGGCGGCACGCCGCTGGAGTTCAACACGGTCGCGATCTCGGACGGGATCACGATGGGGACCCAGGGGATGAAGGCTTCACTGGTCAGCCGCGAGGTGATCGCCGACTCGATCGAGCTGATGGCTCGCGGCTACCAGTTCGACGCGATCGTCGCCCTCTGCGCCTGTGACAAGACGATCCCCGGTTGCGCGATGGCGCTTGCCCGCCTCGACGTCCCCTCGGTCGTCCTCTACGGCGGCTCGATCGCCCCCGGCCATTGGCATGGCCGCGACGTCACGATCCTCGACATCTTCGAGGCGATGGGCGCCCACAACGCCGGCGACATGAGCGACGAGGAACTGAACGAGCTCGAGGGCGTCGCCAGTCCCGGCGCTGGCGCCTGTGGCGGCCAGTTCACCGCCAACACGATGGCCTGCGCCTTCGAGGCGCTCGGCGTCAGCGCCGGTGGCTCGGCGATGGTTCCCGCCGAAGACGACGAGAAGGGCACGGTGGCGGAGCGGATCGGTGAGCTGGTTCTCAACGTCCTGGTCGAAGACATCAGGCCGAGCAAGGTGATCACCCGCGAGTCGCTGGAGAACGCGGCTGCCTGCGTCTGCGCCTCGGGTGGATCGACCAACGCCGTCCTGCACCTGATCGCACTGGCCAAGGAGCTCGAGATCGAGCTGACGATGGACGACTTCGAGCGAATTTCCCGCGCCACACCCCTCTTCGCCGACCTCAAGCCGGGCGGCCGCTTCGTTGCCACTGACCTCTACGCCGCCGGCGGCGTGCCGGTGATCCTCAAGCGCCTGGCCGAAGCCGGCAGCCTGCACGAGGACGCGATTACGGTCACCGGCAAAACGATCGGCGAGGTCGCGAACGAGGCGAGCGAGGCGCCCGGACAGGAAGTCGTCCGCCCGCTCAACGATCCGAAGAGCCCGGAGGGCGGCCTGGCGATCCTCGGTGGCAACCTCGCCCCCGAGGGCGCGGTGGTGAAGCTCGCCGGCACCGAGCGCACCCAGCAGACCGGCCCGGCCCGCGTCTTCGACTCGGAAGAGGACTGCTACCGCGCGGTCAAGGACCAGCAGATCAACCCGGGTGACGTCGTCGTGATCCGCAACGAGGGCCCGGTCGGCGGTCCCGGGATGCGGGAGATGCTGCAGGTCACCGCCGCGATCGTCGGCGAGGGCCTGGGGGAGAGCGTGGCGATGGTCACCGACGGCCGTTTCTCCGGCGCCACCCGCGGCCTGATGATCGGCCACGTCTCTCCGGAGGCGGCCAAGGGTGGCCCGATCGCGGCAATTCAGGAGGGCGACGAGATCACCGTCGACATCGACAACCGCCGTCTCGACGTCGCTCTTTCTGACGACGAGATCGCGAGGCGCGTCGCCGATTACAAATCTCCGCCATCTCCTTTCGGACACGGCGTAATGGCTAAGTACGCCGCCACCGTCTCTTCAGCATCTGAAGGCGCGGTCACGTTCTAACGGACGGGGCCAGGGGTGGAGCGTCTTGCACTTTTTCGGCAATTCCTAGCGGCGCCAGCTACTGCGTCTTCACCGAAAAAGTTAAGCGGAACCCCTGGCTCCGTCCGTTAGCTCAGGAACTCGTCGAGCACAGCGTTGAAGCGCGCCGGCCGCTCCAGCTGGGGTACGTGGCCGGTGTCCTCGAAGATCTCCAGGCGAGAGTGGGGGATGCGGCGGTTGTAGCTGAGGGCGGCGGCTGACGGGATGACCCAGTCGTGGGTTCCCCAGACGATCATCGTCGGGATTTGGATTTCTTCGAGGCGGTCGCGGGCGTCGTATTCGATCACCGCGTCTAGAGCGTCGGCGAAGCCGGGACAGGGGACACCCGAGGCCATCTGCTCCCAGAGCAGCTCCTTGCCCAGGCGGCCGGGGTAGCGGATCGCGAAGCGGAACATCAGGTAGCGGGCGCGGCGGTGGGTGACGAAGAAGCGGGCGGCGGCGCCGAAGGGGCGGCCGAACGTGTTCCAGGCCTGTGAGGTGGCCTTGCCGCGTTGATGGGGCAGCCAGGTGTTGATGAAGCCGGCGGCGGAGACGAGGACCAGCCGATTGAACCTGCTCGGCTCGCTCAGCACCGCCTCAGCAGCGACCAGGCCCCCCATCGAGTTGCCGACCAGGGTTGCGTCCCGGACCTCCAGCTTCTCGCAGAAATCGTGCAGCATGCGCCCGTAGGCGGGCATGTCGATTGGCCAGGAGGGCATCGGGCTAGCGCCGAAGCCCGGTAGGTCGAGGGCGATGACGCGGTGGGAGCGGCTGAAGTGGGGGAGGTTTTCGAGCCAGGCCTGCCAGGAGCTGGTCAGGCCGTGGATGAAGACGATCGGCTCGCCCTCACCGATCTCGGCGTAGTTGACCGTCGCACCCGGCAGCTCGAGCCGGTGCACGTGCGGCCGCCAATCGATCCTCAGCCAGTCGGGATCTAAGTTGCCGTAGTCGTCACGCATAGCCCATACGTTCGAGTATGGGTATTTCGCGGATCTGCGGCGGCTGCAAGTGGTCCCAGAGGATTCCGCGCGGTCGCTCGTACTGGCGCTCGACCTCGATCACGGCGCGCGGGGTGGCGATCACGTCGACCGGCAGGTCGTGCGCGGTCATCATCAGGTGGCGGCGCAGGACCTGGGTCGGGTGCACCGTGGTCGCCACCGTGGTGTGGCTGTCGATCTTGCCGGCGTCGATCAGCACCCCGTACTCCAAGTCCGAGTAGCCGCCGCCCTTGCCGACCCGGGCGCCGCTGAGGTTGACCGCGACCGAGCCGCAGAGGACGAAGTCGATCTCGGGCAGCTCATCGAGGGCGACGACGCGGCCGTGTTTGAGCGCGCCCTTGATCGTCGCCGCCTCTTTGACCGCCCGTTTCGAGAGCTTTTTCGGGTCGAGGACGCGAAAGGGGTGTGGGTCGCGCAATCTCGGCACGGCCATGATCACGATCTTGCCCTCCTCGAGGGCGATGCGGCGGGCGTAGGTCTGCGGCGAGTCGGGGTTTGCCTTGATCACGCGGGCGCGGCGCCAGAGGCGCTGGCCGGCGAGCTTTTCCGCCGCCATTTTCGCCCCGGCGAAATTCGGGATCCGCCCCTCGGCGCCCGGGAAGCGAGAAACGCCCTCGCGGTCCATCGCCTTCCAGACTTCCTTGCGAACGGTGTCCTTGCTGGCTTTCGGCGGCATGACGAGAAAGATATCCGCAGCGACCGTCACTCTGCCGAGTGCGGATTTGCAGGTGTTCTGAGTATTTGAGCCGAATGATCCGTCTGCCTACACTCTTGCGTAGGTCAGGTTCGGCCGGATATTTGCCGATCGTTGGGGAAAGGTGATGGGGCGGAAGACTCAAATCGCGGTTATCGCCCTCGTCGGGCTGCTGCTTCTCGGCGTCGCTGTGGGCTACGCCTACGACAGCTCCGAGAAGGACAAGATCGCCGACGGCGTCACTGTCGGCGGCGTCGACGTCGGCGGCATGGACGAAGCCGAAGCCAAGCAGGCGGTCAGCCGCCAGCTGCTCGGGCCGCTGAAACACTCGCTGCGCGTCGGCTACGACGGCAAGAGCTGGACGCTGCCGGGCAAGAGCCTCAAGGTCCATGCCGAAATCGACTCGGCGATCGAAGAAGCGGTCGCCGAAAGTCGCGATGGAGGTTTTCCCGGGCGTTTGGTTCGCTACGTCACCGGCGGCAACGTCGACAAGCAGATAGGCGCCGACGTCAGCTACTCCAAGCCCGCGATCAACCGCTTCGTCCGTGAGGTCGCGGGCAAGGTGGAACGCGAAGCCCAGGACGCGACGGTCGAACCGAGCCCCGCCTCGCTTGAAGTGGTGGCGGCGAAGAACGGACGCAAGCTGCGCGACAACCTGCTCACCCGCCAGCTCGAGGCGGCGGTGCTCAACGCCGAAGCCGATCACACGATCGCCGCCCGCACCCACGCGACGAAGCCGGAAGTGACGACCAAGGAAGTCGCCGCGGCTTACCCGTCCTACCTGACCCTGGACCGCTCCACCTTCACCTTGCGGCTCTGGAAGAACCTGAAGCTGGCGAAGACGTACACGGTGGCGGTGGGCCAGGAAGGGCTTGAAACCCCCGCCGGCCTCTACCACATCCAGGAAAAGCAAGTGAACCCTTCCTGGCACGTTCCCGACTCCGCCTGGGCGGGCGATCTGGCCGGCCAGGTGATCCCTCCGGGTCCCGCCGACCCGATCAAGGCGCGCTGGATGGCGATCTTCGAAGGCGCCGGAATCCACGGCACCGAAGAGACCGAATCGCTCGGATCCGCCGCCTCACACGGCTGCGTGCGGATGTCGATCCCCGACGTGATCGAACTCTATCCCCAGGTCGAAGTTGGGACGCCGATCTATATTGGGTAGCGGACGCTGCAAACCGGCGCATTTCGGCGTCCTCAGTCGCTCGCGTGCAGAGCACGCCACGCTCCCTGCGTCCTTGAACTGCTTGGTTTTCGCGTCCGTTCGCAGGACGTGACCAAAGGAGAACGAATTTAGATTTGTGAACTGGGGGGAAGCGCTCACTACCTATGATCGAGACCTGAGAGGTCGAGGAGCGGCAGAGCGGACCCGCAAGGCCTATGGCGTGGATCTCGGGCAGTTTGTCGAGTGGGCTGGCGAGCGGGAACCCGGTGACATTCGGCATCGCGACGTGCGGCGCTTCGCCGCGGGACTCTCATCCGACGGCGCCGCGCCGGCCACGGTCGCGCGCAAGCTGGCTGCGGTGCGCGGGCTCTTCGACTTTCTCGTCCGCACCGAACGGGTTGGGCAGAATCCGGCCGACCTGGTCTCCAGTCCCAAGCGGGAGGAAAAGCTGCCGCGGGTGCTGACGGTCGAACAGGTGCGCGACCTGCTCGAGCGGATCCCGGCCCGCACGCCGCTGGAGCTGCGCGACCGGGCGATGCTCGAGCTTGCCTACTCCTGTGGCCTGCGCTGTGAGGAGATCGTCACCCTCGACGTCGGCGCGCTCGACTTCGAGACCGAGCAGCTGCGGGTGCTGGGCAAGGGATCGAAGGAACGGCTCTTGCCTGTGGGTGAGCCAGCGCAGCAGGCGCTGCGCCGCTACGGCGAGCGCGGCCGCCACGCCCTCACCGCCGATCCGCGTGAGCAGGCCCTCTTCCTCTCCAAGAGCGGCAGGCGACTCTCCAACTCCGACGTCACCCGGCGGCTCGGGCTCTGGGTCCGCGAAGCGGCGCTGGCCGCTGGCGTCTCGCCACACTCGCTCCGTCACAGCTTCGCCACGCACCTTTTGGAGGGCGGTGCCGACCTGCGCACGATCCAGGAGCTGCTCGGTCACGCCTCGATCTCGACCACGCAGGTTTACACTCGTGTCGATGCGGCTCGCCTCCGCGACGCGTATGCGGCCACCCATCCGCGCGCATGAGCGGCAATTACTTGCCAGCGACCTTAGGATGCAGGGGAATTAGATGGAAACCGGCGTAAAAGAGGTGGAGCTGCGCGATCTTTGGCGCCGCTACAAGGAGGAAGGCGACGCGACCGCGCGCGAGCGGCTGGTCGTGGCCTACTCGCCGATGGTCAAGTTCGTCGCCGGCCGCCTCGGCGCCGGGCTGCCCTCGCACGTTGACGACGCCGACCTGATCTCCTACGGCCTGATGGGCCTGATCGGCGCGATCGAGCGCTTCGAGCCCGAGCGCGGGATCAAATTCGAGACCTTCGCGATGACCCGGATCCGCGGCGCGATCATCGACGAGCTGCGCTCGCTCGACTGGGTGCCGCGCTCGGTGCGCTCGCGCGCCCGCGAAATCGAGGCTGCCCAGGCCAAGCTCGAGCACGAGCTGCAGCGGGCACCGAGCGAGGCCGAGCTCGCCGCCCGGCTCGAGATCAGCGAGGAAGAACTGCAGACCTCGCTGCTGGAGATCGCCAACTCCTCGGTCTACGCACTGGACGAGCTCTGGACTGTCTCGGACTCTTCCGGCGATTCGGTTTCGCTGCTCGACACGATCTCCGACCCGCGCGCCGAGGATCCTCAGGAGTCACTGGCCAGCAGCGAGGTCAAGGACCGGCTCACCGAGGCGATCTCCTCGCTGCCCGAGCGCGAGCAACTGGTCGTCGCGCTCTATTACTACGAGAACCTCACCCTGCGCGAGATCGGCGAGGTCCTCGGCGTCACCGAGTCGCGCGTCTCGCAATTGCACACCAAGGCCGTGATGCGCTTGAAGTCCGGCCTGCAGGCAGCCTGACTCTCACTCGGCTCTGGCCCGTACTTATTCCGGTTGAGTTCTGAGACTCGGCGGGTACCTTCAGATGTGTGGCTCATAAGGCCGCAGACCGGATTCGCAATGTGGCCCTGGTAGGGCATCGGGGTTGCGGTAAGACGAGCTTGCACGAGGCGATGCTGTTCGAGGCGGGCGCGGTCAATCGCCTGGGCACGGTCGCCGACGGCACCACCGTCTCCGACCACGAGCCCGACGAGCAGGAGCGCTCGCTCTCGATCAACGCCTCGCTGGCCTGTTTCGAGCACAGCGGCCGCGAGATCAACCTGATCGACACCCCCGGCGAGCCCAGCTTTGTCGCCGACGCGATCGCCGCCCTGCGCGTGGCCGACGCGGCGGTCGTCGTGGTCAACGGGGTGATGGGGGTCGAGGTGCACACCGAGCGGCTCTGGCGGCGGGCCGATGCCGAGGGCTTGGCGCGGCTGGTCTTCGTCAACATGCTCGACCGCGAGCGGGCCGACTTCTACCGCGCTCTCGACTCGCTCAAGGCCGCCTTCGGCGCCCACGTCGTCGCCACCGAGATCCCGATTGGCTCCGAGCACGAGGTCCGCGGGGTGATTGACCTGATCGATCAGAAGGCGTTCATTTACGAGGGCACCGGGCCGGGCGCCGCCCAGGAGGTCGCGATTCCGGAGGAGCTGGAAGAGCGGGCGGCGGAGTACCGCGAGCGGCTGATGGACGAGGTGGCGGAGAACTCAGACGAGCTGATGGAGCGCTACCTCGACGGTGAGGAGATCGATCACGACGAGATCGTGCGCGCGCTCAAGCAGGGCGTCACCGCGGGAAAGATCTTCCCCGTCACCTGCGGGGTTGCCAACGCCAACCTTGGCACCGGCCGTCTGCTCGAGGCCCTGGTCGAGGACTTGCCCTCGCCGGCGATGCGCGGTGCGCTCGTCGCCAGTGGGGCGGGGGGTGAGGCAATCGAGATTGAGCCCGATGAGGGGGGCCCGCTCGTCGCCTATGTCTTCAAGACCCTCGCCGACCCCTACACCGGCCGGGTCAACCTCTTCCGCGTCTACCGCGGCACGCTTGCTTCCGACTCGCAGGCGTTCAACGTCAGCCGCGGGCAGAAAGAGCGCGTGGGCCAGCTCAGCCAGCCGCTGGGCAAGGAGCTGAGGCCGAGCGCCGAGCTGGGGGCGGGGGACATCGGCGCCGTGGCCAAGCTGAAGGAGACGCGCGCCGGCGACGTGCTTTGCGCCGGGCCGGAAGCGGTGGCCTTCGAGCCGCTGGACCTGCCCAACCCGGTGATGGCCTTTGCTTATGAGCCGAAGTCGAAGGGCGACGAGGAGAAGGCGGCGGCCGCCGTGCGGCGCCTCACCGAGGAAGACCCGACGCTTGACGTGCACCGCGATGCGCAGACCGGCGAGCAGATCATCGCCGGCCTCACCCAGATCCACGTCGAGGTGATCGTGGCGCGGATGAAGCGCCGCTTCGGGGTTGAGATCGAGCTGCACCCGCCGCGCGTGCCTTACCAGGAGTCGATCCGCCAGCCCGCCAGCGCCCACGCCCGCTACAAGAAGCAGTCGGGTGGCCGCGGCCAGTTCGCCGACTGCCAGATCGAGATCGAGCCGAGCGAGAACGGCACTGACCTGGAGTTCGTCAACAAGATCAAGGGTGCGGCGATCCCCGGCAGCTTCATCCCCGCGGTTGAGAAGGGGGTCGAAGAGGCGATGGCGCACGGGACCGTCGCCGGCTACCCGGTGAAGGGTGTGCTGGTGCGGCTAGTGGATGGCAAACACCACGACGTCGACTCCTCCGAGATGGCCTTCAAAATCGCCGGCGCGATGGCCTTCAGAGAGGCGATGGAGGCGGCCGCTCCGGTGCTGCTGGAGCCGATCGTGCGGCTCGTGGTCAGTTGTCCCGAGGACGTGGTCGGCGACGTGATCGGCGATCTCAACTCGCGCCGCGGCCATCCCCTGGGGATGGAGCCGAAGGGCTCGGTCACCGAGGTGAGGGCCGAGGTGCCGATGGCGGAGGTGCTCGACTACGCGCCGGACCTGCGCTCGATCAGCGGCGGCCGCGCCGATTTCGAGGTCGACTTCGATCGCTATGAAGAGGTTCCGGCGCACCTGGCCGAAAAAGTCGTCTCAGCGGCCGGCTGAACCGGGCCATACGGGTCCGGTGAACTAGCTTTCAGGCGTGAGCATCTACCAGCGCGATCCAGCCGCCCCCGGAGCCAACATCAGGCGGCGGCAGGTGGAAGCGCCGGGGGGTCGGCTGGAACAGGCGGTCGTCCTCTTCAACGCGAGTCCCGCCGGCCGCAAGGTCTCCGGGCTGGCACGCAGCCTCGGGCGTCCCACCGTCTCCGTAGGGGCCGCGGCCGGGTCCGCCAACGAGGTGCGGATCACGGTTGCCTGGGAGCTCTGCTGGTACCAGTGGGGCGTCGACCTCGGCAACGAGTCGCACGGGGTCCTCGAGATCGCCAGGGGGGAGGACGTCGAGCAGCTCGACCGCTCCGCCCGCCACTGGAACGCCAAGGTGGGGAAGGGTGGCCAGCTTCGCTTCGGTGAGGCCGGTCGCCAGCCGGCCCGCCGCGCCTTCTGGCTGAGGCGCCGGTGAAGGTCGTCGTCAACGTCGACGGCGGTGCCCGCGGCAACCCCGGTCCGGCGGCGATCGCCGCGGTCGTCCAGGACCCCGAGGGCGAGGTGCTGGAGGGCAGGGGCGAGCGGATCGGGCGGGCGACCAACAACGTCGCCGAGTACAAGGCGCTGCTGCTCGGGATCGAGATGGCGGCCGCCCTCGGGGCCAGCGAGCTGGAGCTGGTCGGCGACTCCGAGCTGGTCGTCAAGCAGGTCAAGGGCGAGTACAAGGTCAAGGACGCGACGATGCGAAAACTGCACTCCGAGGTGAAGCAGGCGCTGCGGGGATTCGATGATTGGTCGATCCGCCACGTGCGCCGCGAGCACAACGCCGAGGCCGACCGCCTCGTCAACGAGGCCCTCGATGGCTGAGCCGATCGATCCCGGCGTCGACATCGGCCACGTCCACCTCAAGGTCGCCGACATCGATCGCGCGCTTGCCTTCTACTGCGACGTGCTCGGCTTTGAGCTGCAGCAGCGCTTCGGCGAGGAAGCGGCCTTCGTCTCGGCCGGCGGCTACCACCACCACATCGGTCTCAACACCTGGCAATCGAAGGGCGGCAGCCCGCCGCCGCCGGGAAGCACCGGCCTCTTTCACCTGGCGATCCGCTACCCGACCCGCCGCGCCCTCGCCGACGCCCTGCAGCGCCTGATCGACAACGGCGTGCCGCTCGGCGGTGCCTCGGACCACGGCGTCAGCGAGGCGCTCTACCTGGACGATCCCGACCGCAACGGGATCGAGCTCTACTGGGACCGGCCCAAGGACGAGTGGCCGCAGCCGGCGCCGGGAGAGAAGGTGGCGATGCACACGCGCCCCCTCGACCTGCAGAACCTGCTCGCCGAGTTGACCTAAGAGCCCGGTGGGACGGCCGCCTGGCCTGTCAGTCCCGTAGTGGCGGGGGAGGGAGAACCGCCTGAACGGGACACCGATGGCAACTAGACGAGGAATGTTTCAACTGACTTTGCTTGAGCCTCTGTTGGTTGCCAAGCCGGCGACCGTTCCACCGAGCTCAACCAGCCTACCAAATATTAGGTAGAGCGCAACTGGGCACCGTCAAACGTCTACCCAGCCCCCCGCAGCTATACTCGCCGCCTTGCGCGGCTGTAGCTCAGCTGGCTAGAGCGTCTGCTTGCCATGCAGAAGGTCGAGGGTTCGAATCCCTTCAGCCGCTTCGAACGAGATCTCGCTTTACAGCGGGATTTCGTCTTTCTGGAGGTTCGGTTGCGTTCGGCTCTGCAAGGTGAGCGAAGGGCGGTTCACGGGACGCTAGCCTTTCAGGACCAGGTGCATCTGCTTGACCTTGACCTGCTTCGAGCCGTGGTCCGGTGCGAATTCGACGTTGACCGTGACGTGGATGACGCCGCGTCCTTCCAGCAGCGAGCGCAGTTCGAGGGTCGGCCCCACGGTGAGGAACAGCGTCCCCGGCTTGGTGACGCGCCGCGAGACGGCACTCACCCGCTTGCCGGTCAGCGACAGCTGCCCCGGACCGGTCACCCCGATCAACATCTTCAGGGTGCCGGCGGTCTTGAAGTGGTCGACCTGGCGGATCCGGAACTTCGCCTCAGGCCTCTTCGCGGCCGGCGGGGTGGGCGGCTGGATGGCGGGCGCGGGCCGCGGCGGCGCGCCCGGCGTCGGTTGCGCGGTCACGTCGGCGACCAGCGCTTCGACTTCGGCCTGGCCGTAGGACTGGGCGTAGGCGTACTTGATCGTCGTCGTTCCGGTCGCCGGGACCGTCGCCGTGTTGTCGAAGTAGAAGCCGCTTCGAGATGGGCGGAATTCATCGAAATGGGCCGGCGAGGACGGTTGGAAGAAGACGATCGCCCCTCTGCCGGTTTCGGTGTCGCCATCGGCCGCGCCGGTGACCTTGATGTAGACGGCGCCTTCACCGGCATCGGGGAAGGGCACCGATTCACCCTCGACGCGCGGCACGTAGCCGCTCTCGCCGGGGAATTTGTATTCGATTTCTTCGCCGTGTTGGTTGAAGTTCTGTTCGTTCTCCGGCAGCGCTTTGATCGCGTGGGTTTTGCCGTCGGTGCTGTGGAAGGTGTCGGTGATCACGACCAGATGACCGTCGTGAGTCTGTTTGATCGTCCGTTCGTCGCGCACGCCGCTGAGCAGAAATTCATCGCAGCTCGTGGCGGTCGGCGGGTAGGTCGGGTCGGGGCAGATGGCCGCCGACTCGCCATCGGCGATCGTCAGGTCACCATTGCTCGGGTTCTGGGAGTGGCTGTACGTCAGCTGCGGGAAGCCGTCGGCTTCTTCGTTGATCTGGAAGGCGTTCTCGCTGAAGTACGCGTTCGTGCCGTCGACCCGGAAGCCTGCTTCCGCGGGGTGCCCGCTGTTATTGCGGAAGTCGTAGAAGTCGTTGCAGAAGAAGGTCGGGAGTTGTTCAAATTCCTCGTTGCGCAGATAGGCGTCGGCGAGGCCGCAGTCGCCGATCGAGACGTAGTCGTCGGCGGCGGTCAGCTGCTGACCGTTGGCGTAGAAGTCGAACGGCATGCCTTCGTTGATGGCGCCGGTGGTGAAGATCGTCCGGCTTTCGCCGACCGCGAGCACGGGTCCGGTGAACGGCGCCAGTTCGGTCGGTTCGGTCCCGGCCGTGACCGCGCGGAGGCGGCAGCTGGTGGAGGTTTCCGGCACGATGGTCGTGCTGAAGGTGCCGTCAAGAGCGGGGGTGACGCCGGGATCGATCAGTCTCGAGGTTGAGGCGCCGTAGTAACAGCGAAGGGCGAGTTCTTCTCCCAAGCCACCCCCGGCGGCGGTCCCGGTCACGGTGATCGTCGACGGGGCTTCCGGTTCGTAGATGCTGAAGGTCGGGTCCGCCGGGGTGTTCACGTGGGAGGAGGTGAAATCCGCGCCGGCGCTCGGCGCCAGCCAGAAGGCCGCTACCAGGACTAGCAGGGCCGGGGCGGCCCTCAGGGTCCTCAAACGATCGACACTCTCAAGATGTTCTCCTCTACTTGAAGTTGTTGTGGGTGTCGTCTGCCATCGTCCGCTCACGGAAGAGCTTGAGCTCTTCCGTGGATTCCTCCGATCCCATCTGTCGGGCGGGGGTCCACCTCGACGCGAGCTGCTCGCTACGGTCCCGCGCGTGAATCTGCAACGGGCCATCGCTGCTCGGTCGGGCGAGTTCCTGCTCTTCGCGGTGACGCCGCCGCGACTGACGACGAGCCCGCAGGAGGCCGCCGAGATCGGCCGGGTCACCCTGGAGCGGCTGCGGCCGTTGGCAATCGACGGCCTCGTCCTCTACGACATCGACGACGAAAGCGATCGCAATCCCGACGAGCGCCCGTTTCCGTTCCTACCGACGATGGACCCGCCGACTATCTCATCCGTGATCTTGGCCGGCTGGAGGTCCCCGCGATCGTCTACCGCGGTGGGCAAGTACCCGGAGGATCGTTTCCGCTCCTGGCTGGAGGTGCAGGACCCATCCCGGGCGCTGACGGTGTTCGTCGGGTCCTCCTCGCGCGAGAAGGCGGTCCTCACCTCGCTCGCCCGGGCCTACGAGCTGCGCGACGAGGTGCAGCCGGAGCTGCCGCTCGGTGGGGTCGCGATCGCCGAGCGACACGCGCGGCTGGGCGATGAGCACCTGCGGCTGATCGCGAAGCAGGCCGCGGGCTGCTCCTTCTTCATCACCCAGATCGTCTACGACGTCAACGCGGCGAAGAACCTGATCTCCGACTACCACCACGAGTGCGCCGCGCGGAACCTCGAACCGGTGCCGTTCGTGTTCAGCTTCTCGGTCTGCGGTTCGCTCAAGACCCTGGAGTTCCTCCAGTGGCTCGGCGTCACCGTCCCGCGCTGGATCGAGAACGAGCTGCGCCATGCCGACGACACCCTCGATGCCTCCTTCGAGCAGGCGGTCGCTATGGCTGTCGACCTGATCGCGTTCTGCCGGAGGCTGGGGGCCCCGTTCGGGCTCAACGTCGAGAGCGTCTCGATCCGCAGGGTCGAGATCGAGGCCTCAGTACGGCTGGCCACCCGGCTGGGAGCCGAGCTGCGCCGCTGAGCATGCCAGACTCGGGGCAACGCAGCACGACGCGAGTGCGGTGGTACCAGCCGCCGCCCACCGTTTAGAAAGTGTCTGAGTCGGCTGAACCGCTAAAGGAATGGGAGCTCGTCTTGCTATTCGTCGGACTAGGCATCTTGTATTTCGTTCTCTTGGTTGTTCTCGGCGTCAGGACGTTCCAGAACAAGCACTACGTCCTCTTCGCCTTCGGCTTTGTCCTCCCGGTCATCTGGATCGTCGGGGCAATGTTGCCGCCGAAAGGCATGTCCCATGTGGATGAGATTTATGCCCGCCGCGGCGAGACGGATTAGGCGCTTCGGCCAGCTCTCACCGATCAAACCGCCCGCATATCGCCTCAGTGAGCACTAGTGCTCACTATGAGCGAATGCGAAAGTGAACGCGCGAGCCCGAGCCCTGTCGGGCTGGCTCACTTGATGATCGTGAAGTGCAGCTCCTGGGGCTTTGATTTGAGACCGGCGGCGTCGGTCGCGGTGGCCGCCAGTGCGTAGGCGCCCGGTCCGAGTTGCTTGCGGCGTGAGATGTGTCCCTGGAAGGCGACTCGGTTAGTGCCCACATGACCGCTGAAGGTGAGGGCGCCCCGACTCACCTGGCGCTGACACGCCGGTCGGCCACGTCGCTTGTCTCCCCGATCGAGCGCGCATCGATGGCCGGTCGCGCTCCCCCGAAGGATCTGGGTGAACTCGAAGGTGACGCGAGCGGGTGCGTCGAGCGAGAAGGAGAAGACGGTGCCGACGCGGGCCCGTCCCTTGTCGCTGGTCGTTGCCTGGGCGGTGCCGAGTCGCCACCGCCGCGCGGACTCGCGCAGCCTCAAGATCGCGGGAGCCCGCCGGACCGAGGTCGGCACGGCTCTGGCCCCGCCCGAGCTGTCGGCCCTGCGGGCCATCGGGGTCACGAAGGGCGAGAGCGGCGACCGCGATTCACCCGAAACGTTGACGGCAGCAGCGCTTAGCGCGATCGGCACTCCGTTGGGCAGCCCTGCGATCAACGCGGTCTCCGCTCTCGCCCCATCCGCGATCACGTAGGCGACCGGATCCTCATGGAAGTCACGCAGGATGTAGTAGCCGGGGGTGCCCCCTCCAAGTCCGCGCTGCCATGAGGCCGTAACCGAGCCGTCACCAGCTGCGAGACTGAGCATGGTCGGCGCGCTCGGTGGCGCCGGCGCCTCTTCGTTGACGACTATGCTCGTCTGCGCCAATCCGACAAGGCCTTCGCTGTCAGTAACGCGCAGCTCGATCGACCCTTCGTACGGGGTCGTCCAGGTGGTCGGTATTACTGGTTCTTCCGTAGAGAGGTCGTAGATGCCATCGTCGTCCGTATCCCATTCGTAGGTCAGCGGACGCCCGAGGGGACTGACCGATGCGGCTGCCGAGAGCAGGGTTGGGCCGTCGATGTAACCCGTGTAGGGCCCGCCCGCGTCGGCCGAAGGTGCTGCGGCTGCGGAAGCGATCGCATCGTGGATTACGGTCGGCACTTCTTCGGCGCTTTCGATCGGCAGGGTCTCTCCGCCGGTTCCTTCTGCCAGTTCGGAGAAGGTCGCCTCCGCTTCTCCCGAACCGTGCCCGACGAGTCCGTAGATCGCGACGGGGTCAAGCGACAGCGACTTCGCGATCACATCAGCTCCGGTGTAGCCCGTGACTGGATCGGGCCAATGACCCCCCGCGTCGCCGATCGCGACCAGAACCTTATGCGCCCCATTTCGCCATGGCAGTTCCAGGCCGGTCATCATTCCGGTGTACACCGACTCCGGCGTGTCTTCACCGCCTTCGGCAAAGAGTCCTTCTACCGCGGCGTCGAAGGCGCTTTCGTCGGACGTGAACCCTTGGTCGACCTCCGCTTGGTAGGGATCGAAGGAGTATGGCGGGGCGTCTTTATAGTCGACCAGTGCAACTCGATAGTCGCTGTCAAGCGTCGCCAGCTGCGAGACAATCCCCTGCACATCCGCCTTCACTGAGCCGATCAGGTCACCCATGGAACCGGTGGTGTCGATGGCGAAAACGACGTCTAGTGGGCCCGAGACGCCCGCGGGAAGGGGATCGGGAACTGGATTCCCACGCGTAGCCTGATCGTCCCGGATCAGGTTCTCGATCTCGACGGCTGCTGTTTCGGTCGAGCCCTCGGTCCTGTACACCTTGTGTCGGTTTGTGTCGAAGTCGGGGAAGGGGATCAGCGACGACGAGAGGAGACCTTGGCAGATCGGATCCTTGTTACGGCAAAAGGAATGAATCCGTCGCTCGGGGAACATCAGGCTCGCGGGGTAACCGCCGCGAGTTCCGAGGACGCCCGATCGTCCCGGATCGAAGTCTCCCTCGGCGGCGTTTGACCGCGGGTTGAAGTACGGATCGCCAAAAAAGGCGGCGCCGACGAGGCCCGAGGTGTCCATTGCAGCCCCGGCCCTGTCGCGCTTTCCTTGGATGGCGTCGGCAAGGGCCTGGGCTCCCTGCGAATAGCCGGAGAGGATCACCTTTGCGCCGCTCGAGCCACACCGACTCATGAAGTCGTTGACGTCGTGAATCGCTTGTTCGGTGCCTTCGAGCACTGAGTCGTGGTAGTCGCCGAGGGGACCTATGTGTATGAGGGCGCCGGTGCCGTTGATGTCTTCGAGTAGGTTGAAGCTAGGGCCGACACCGGTTGCCGGGTAATCAACCGGCTCGGGTTCGATCACCACGGAGCTGGTCTCCGATTGTGAGTGCAATTGGGCCGTCACGCGTCGGTAGAGGTCAAAGACGGTTCTGCCCATGCCGTCGTTAGGGCTCGACGCGGTCAGGGGTTGCGAACCTGCTTCGTCACCCCCAGAGCCCGTGGCGCCAAGAAAGAGATAGTCAGGGCAGTTCGCCGCATCGGCATGTCGTGGGCACACCGCGAACACGAACAGCAGCAGAGCGGAGACGGCGATCAGAGGCAGCCTCCTGAGCATGCGCGCGTGCAGCGTTCGAAGTGTTCTCTGTCCCGGCCGCGTCATCTGCGCGGCGCAGCATAACTAATTGCCAATCAAGTCTTGAAAACTATAATGTGTTTGAGTGGTTGAGCCAGGAACCCGCTCTCTGTGGCTGCGCACCCCCTAGCCGGAAGCGGCCACTCTCACCGCGACAGCTCGCGACGCAGCATCGCGTTGCCGCGCTCGAGTTGCTCGATGGTGGCGCTGGCTACCGAGCGGGCCCGGGTGGCGCGGTTGATGCGGGCCTGGACCTCTCGGTGCGACTTGCCGGTGCGACGGGCGACGTTGGCGACCAGGCGGCTGCGCTCGCCGCGCAGCCGCTCTCGGGTCGCATAGGCCGACTCCCGAGCGGGTTCGAGGTCCTCCGGCGCGGCTTCGGGCCTGGCGAGGGCGGTCGCCTTCTTCGCCGGCTTGGGGTCATCGGTCGGGAAGAGCTGGAGCGCGGTTTCGCTCATGATCGCCTCGTCCAGTTCGGCGTCACCCGAGCTCAGGGCGGCAAAGCCGCCTCCGGGCTCAGGTCGCTCCGGATCGAAGTCGTCCAGCTCGATTTCTTCCTCCTCGGCGTCCGGCGAGAGGTCGAGCGCGTGGCGGCGCTCCAGCTCGATCTCGTGGGCGAGCGCCTTCAGCCGCGGGTCGGCCGGCATCAGCAGGTAGCTCATCTGGCGGCGCGGCCTCGGGGTGGTCCGGATGAAGCGGCCGACCACCTGGCGGAAGAAGAGCTCGGTGCGGGCCGCCGTCGCGTAGACGCCGACCCGCAGGCGGGGGATGTCGACGCCCTCGGAGACCATCAGGACCGAGACCAGCCAGCGTCGATCGGAGGCGGCGAAGTCGGCGATCCGCCGGCTGGCGCCGGGCTCGTCGCTCATCACCAGCTCGGGTTGCTCCCCTGAGACCGACCCGAGCCGCGCCGCAATCGCCCGCGCATGGTCCTGATCGGAGGCGATGACCAGGCCTCCCGCGTCGGGGTGCCCATCGGCGCGCACCGCGCTCAGCCTCGCATCGCCGTCGCGCAGCACCTCGCCCATCCACTCGCCCTCCGGGCTGAGCGCCGTTCGTAGGCGCCGGGCCGACTCCGGCGCCGGCAAGGCAAGGTCGAAGTCGGCGCTGCGAAGACGACCGTCTGAGATCCACTCCATCTCGCCGTCATAGGGCAGGAAGGTGATCGGGCGGCACACCCGGTCGACCAATGCCTGCGGATAGCCGTAGGTGTAGTCGGCCCGGCTGAGGCTGTCCTCGTCGTAGGTGACCCAAGGGATGGCTGAGTTGTCGGAGCGGAAGGGGGTGCCTGAGAGCAGCAGCCGGAAGCGGGCGCCGTCGAACGCCTTGCGGGCTTGCAGCCCCCAGGCGGCCTGGTCGCCCATGTGGTGCGGCTCGTCGGCGATCAGCAGGGTCGGCCGGCGACTGGCGGCCAGCCGGTGCGTATCCGGCCCGGCCGCGATCGTCTGGTAGGTGACGGCAACGCCGTGGAAGTCGGCCGACTCCGGCCCATCCGCATTTGGCCTGTTCGGCTCGAGGTCGATGCCGTAGCGGCCTGCATCGGCGGCCCACTGGCGGCAGATATGGGTGGTCGGGCCGGCCACGACTACGCGCGAGACGAACCCGGCGCTGAGCATCCGGTGGGCGATGTGCAGGCCGAAGGTGGTCTTGCCGGCCGCCGGCGTGGCCGAGGCCAAGAAGCTAGTGGCCTCGTGCGCCCGTACGGCCTCGGTCGCCTCTTTCTGCCACGAGCGGAGGGGTCGGGCATCGGGCCAACCTGAAAGCGATCGGGCACGCGCGCTGCCGCCGATCGGGTGCTGAGAGGCGTCGTACAAGGGCGGGCCACAATAAGGTCGCCCGCGGTCGGAGGACGGCCCACGCCCGCCAGACGGCGGGGCGTCCATGTCTCATCGGGAGATAAGTGCGACGGTGATCGCCTGCGACCAGGTCAACCTCCACAAGCAGGAATGCCGGGTCGGTTGGAAGCGGCGCGCAGCCGACCCGCTTGACGGGTGCAAACGTTCCGCGGTTGAAGTGCGGCGGAGGAGGGTCGGAATCTGCATACCGCGGGTTGGCAGCGACCGAGTGGCGTTAGTGAACTGGACGAATACCGTCCTCGTGCCTGGACGAAATACCGTTAGCGTACGCGCACGATGATAAATGACAGGGGAAATCAATGAATAAGTTCCTAATTCTCTCTGCGGGAGCGAGTATGGCCATGGTGCTGGGTGGTTGCGGAGGCTCAAGTGCAAATGCGTATGACATCGCACCGATCTTTCCGCTGTCTTCGGGTAAGTGCGCAAAGTACGGAGGCGATGAAGAGGGGTCAGGTATCACCGCTACCTGCATGGTCACTAAGGACGAGTGCGAAAAGGCTGCAGCGGATTGGCAGAACGCTATGCAAACCAGTGGCGTCAACGATGCAATCGAGTTCAGTTGCGATTAAGACGAAGCACGAACCTGAACGAAAGGAGTGAAGTTGGCTGCGGACGAGGTGCTGATCGATGCGGTGGAGCGAGGCTATCTTGCCTCGGGTTCCGAGAAGGAGCGCCAAGACATTCTCAAGGTGTTGTCAGTTTTCAAGGACGCGCTACTTAGGGAAATCCGTGCCGACGACATGGCTGGAGTAATGGCCTTGTGCTACACCTTGCGGGATGGCAAGGACCTCGGCAGCGGTGTAATCCTGACGCTCGCCGATCGTGCCCTCTTTGCATGGATGAAGGGACTCCTCAAGAAGCCGGTGGTCGAGGCGGTTCCGTTCTCGTCGATTGCCGGGGTCGAGCGGGGTGTGAGAGCACCGAGCGGGCGCATCCGAAGTGAACATCCCACCATTACCGTGAAAGCGGCCAGCGACTGGGAGATTCTCTGTTCACCCGATGTCCCGGATGACGCGCCTCTCTACGGGCTCCTCGTCGACCTGCTTGGGGGAAGGGTGAAGGTCGATCAGCTGCCGGATCTCGAATCGCAGTGGGGGAAGTCGAGCTGAGGGACAGGGGAGATTCATGGTCACTCGACATGATGTAGCAGTGCTCGCGGCCGTCGCGGCCGTCGCGGCCGTCGCGGCCGTCGCCCTTACTGGGTGCGGCTCGTCGCCCAAGGACTCGACCGCCGTCGTCCCTGGAGGGGCTGCCGTCACGGCGCCGCACGGCGTCCCCGAATTCTGCTCGGCGATGACGCAGTCCGAGGTGTTGACCGACCTTGGCGGCACCTTCGCCGAAATGGTCGAACCCTCGTCAGCCGCTGGCGCCCGCGACGACCTGAGAGAGGCCGCCGCCTCGCTCGACGGCATAGCACCCGTCAAGTACCCGCACCTTCACCGTGAGTTCCTGCGAACCGCGCGAACACTGCGGCTGCTTGCCGCCCACCCTCGCAGAGGCGGCGCGGCGAATCGGGTCGCGGTCTCCTTCCGATCCCTCGGCAAGCGGCTACAAGGAGTTTGCCGATTCCCTCGCGACTGAGACTTCCCCTGCTGCTCGCTGCCGTGTCGGCCCTGGCCGTTGCGCTGACAGGCGGCCCGACGGCGCTCGCTGGACCTGCTGGCAGCCTCTGCCACATGGACTACAGCCGCGGGTCGATCCCCTCACGCTTCGCAATCGAGGCGTGCTTCGATGGCAAGACTCTTGTCCTCCGCAACGATTTGACTCTTGCGCTGACTGCCGACCTGCAGGGCGACGCCAGGCGGTTGGCCAGGAACATCTCCGAGTTCGGCCTCGCGGCCGACGCTACGCGCCTGCAATCGAAGGACCCCAACCTCCTGCTCCCGGGGGACACCCTGCGCATCGCGATCGGCCAGGGCTCGGCTGAGGCGCGGATCCGCGGCGCGTCCTCGGCTGGCTTCTACGCGATTGCGACGACCGCGGAGACCTTCTTCCCCGGTGGCAGGACCAAGGCCGTGATCGGCGCCTTCACGTCCTTTGTCCACGAGGTCGACGATGACTTCGACAAGTACAACGGGTGCATCCAGAATCGGAACTGGGTTGGCGAGCTCGGCTGCTCCGCGATCCTGACTCGCGACCTGGGCTTCGCCACCGGACGGGCAACCGCCGTAGGCGCGACGAAGGGCCTTCCATCCGTGCTGCTCTCAACGGCGACGTTCACCAAGTGGCTGGATGCCCAGCCCAAGCAGATCTCGCAAGTCCTCCACTCACCGCCAATCGAGATAGAGGCCGATCGGCGAGCGGTGAAGAAGCCCCCCAATCCGCCCCCCGTGAAGCCGCAGGCTTCGACCACACCACCGCCACCGTCGCTCGAGATCGGCTCCCCGTTCGACGACGAATGCGTCGTCGCCTGGCCTACCGCCCCGACCCGTACGGCGGACGCGATCGAACTGACGATGTCGTGCGAGCACGTCCCTGAGGACGAATTCCTGTTTACCGTCGTGATCTTTGGCGAGCCCGACCTCGACATCCGCCCAGATACGACCGCACACGTCGAAGGCGAAGTCGTCGACGTTGCCGAATCGGACTACGGGTACCGGGTGCTTGTCGTAGAAGCAAGCTCAGTGGTGCTGCACTGAACTCAAGACGCGGGCAGCAGGCCGCGGATCAGTGACTCGCGAGCCTGGTTGAGCATCTGCTCGAACTCGGCATCGGAGATGTCCATGTTGGCTGGGCCGAGGTGCGCCGCGATGACCCCGTCCCAGGCCGCCCACATGAACCGGGCCATCGGCTCAGGGTCGACCGGCCGGATGGTTCCTTCCTTGGCTGCCGCATGCAGAAGTCCGGCTCTGGCCGTCACCGTCCTCTCGCGCTGATCCATCCGCTGCGGTAGCGCGAAATCCCTGCAGGTCGCTATATTCGGGCCTCGATGATCATTGTCACCACAAACGATCTGCCCGGCTACGAGGTCGAAGAGGTGTTCGGCGAGGTCTTTGGGCTGACGGTGCGCTCGCGCAACGTCGGCTCCCAGATCGGCGCCTCGCTGAAGTCGCTTGCCGGCGGCGAGCTGAAGGGGATGACCAAGATGCTGGCGGAAGGACGTGAGCACGCGACCGAACGCCTAATCGAGGAGGCCGAGGGCAAGGGCGCCAACGCGATCCTCACCTTCCGCTTCGACTCTTCCGAGCTCGGCACCACCTGGACCGAGATCTGCGCCTACGGCACCGCCGTCAAGGTGCGCAAGCTCTGAGACGTTTGCCGCGAACTCGTCCCTGGCTTGCCAGGAGCACTGCGATGTCGGCGGCGATCGCAACGCTCGTCGCTCTTTTCCTCGTCGTTGGTTGCGGCTCCTCGAGCGGGGCTCCCGACCCCTGGATCGGCGTTCGCGGCAACCACCTGGTCGATGGCGAGGGGCAGCCGGTGCGATTGCTTGGCGTCAATCGGCCGGGCACCGAGTACCAGTGCGTGGAAGGTGGCGCTTTCTTCGAGGGCCCTAGTGACCAAGCCTCGATCAGGGCGATGAAGAGCTGGGACATCAACACCGTGCGGGTGCCGCTCAACGAGAGTTGCTGGCTCGGCATCAACGGCGTTCCCGAAAGTCTCAGCGGCACGGCTTATCGCAACGAAATCCGCGCTTACGTGAGCCGGCTCGAGAGCGCCGGCCTTTACGTGATCCTCGAGTTGCAGTGGGCAGCGCCGGGTGACCACGATGCGACGGGCATCATTCCCCTGCCCGACGCCGAACATGCGCCGGAATTCTGGCGCAGCCTCGCCACCGAATACCGCGACGACCGGGGTGTTCTCTTCGACCTCTACAACGAGCCGCACGACGTCAGCTGGGAATGCTGGGAGCTGGGCTGCCAGGCAAATGACAAGTACTTCGGCGAATACCCCGCGGTCGGTATGCAGGCCCTGGTCGAAACGGTGCGTTCAACCGGCGCCCGTCAGCCGCTGATGTTGGGCGGCCTCAACTGGGCAAGTGACCTGCGCGGCTGGCTTGCCCATCGTCCTTCCGATCCGGCCCACGCCCTGGTCGCCTCCAATCACACCTATGACTTCACTCCCTGTTACCGGATATGCCGCGCTGCTCTGGCCCGGATCGCCAAGCGCTTCCCGGTCGTCACCGGCGAGCTGGGAGAGGGGGATTGCCGTCACACCTACATCGACCCCTACATGAACTGGGCCGATCGCCACGGCATTTCCTACCTCGGTTGGGGCTGGTTCATCGCTCCCGGCCTGACCTGCGAGGAAGGGCCGACCCTGATCGAAAACTACGCCGGTAAGCCCACCCCGTTTGGCATCGGCCTGCGCGAACACCTGCGCCAGCTCCGCGCTGGCGAAGGTCGCTAGCGGCACGCTTGCGACAGAATGGCGCCGTGGCCTCCGAGCGGCAATATGACTTGGCGCTCTTCGGGGCGACTGGATTCACCGGTGGGCTGGCCGCTCGCTACCTCGCCGCGAACGGTCCCGAGGGCCTGCGCTGGGCACTGGTCGGGCGCAACCGGGGCAAGCTCGAGGCGGTTCAATCGTCCCGGGAGTCGGTCCTGGGCTCGGGCGTCCCGACGCCCGACCTGTTGGTTGCCGACGCCGCCGATTCCTCTGCGCTGGCGAAGGTCGCCGAGTCGGCCAAGGTCGTCATCACCACGGTCGGCCCCTACGCGCTCTACGGCGAGCCGCTGGTCGCCGCCTGTGCAGCGGTGGGAACCGACTACATAGATCTCACCGGCGAGCCCGAGTTCGTCGACCGGATGTGGGTCGGCTACCACGAGGTTGCCCGTAAGAGCGGCGCCCGCCTGGTCCACTGCTGCGGCTTCGACTCGATCCCGCACGATCTCGGCGCCTACTTCACCGTCAAGCAGCTACCCGAAGGTGTGCCGCTAACTGTCCAGGGTTATGTGCGAACCGGGGCCGAGTTTTCCGGCGGGACGTTTTCATCGGCGATCAACGGTTTCGCCCGGGCGCGTCAGACGGTTGGCGCCGCGCGCCGCCGCCGGCAGCTCGAGCAGCGGCCCGCTGGCAGGAAGATCCACTCGGCGCCGCCCCGGGCGCGCCGCGACAGTGATCTCGGCGGCTGGGTGGTGCCGTTGCCGACGATCGATGGAGCGGTGGTGCGGCGCTCCGCGGCCGCGGTGGAGCGCTACGGGCCGGACTTCAGCTACGGCCACAACGCGGTCGCTAAGCACCTCTCCTCGGTAGCGGTGACCGCCGGTGGAGTGGGGGTGGCTCTGGTTTTGGCGCAACTGCCGCCGACCCGCAAGCTCCTGCTCAAGGCCTTTCCTTCTCCGGGCGAGGGGCCGAGCGAGGAGACCCGCGCCAAGAGCTGGTTCAAAATCACCTTCGTCGCCGAGGGTGGCGGCAAGCGCGTTGTCACCGAGGTCAGCGGCGGTGACCCCGGCTACGGCGAGACCTCGAAGATGCTGGCCGAGTCCGGGCTGTGCCTCGCCTTCGACGAGCTACCCGAGACCGCCGGCCAGGTGACGACAGCGACAGCGATGGGCGATGCGCTGCTGGCGCGCTTGCAGGCCGCGGGGATCGACTTTCAGGTGGTCGAGCCGGTTCCGGCATAGGCGTTTGCCGTCGCTAAACTGGCGGCTGAAGTTCCCGGGGCTGTAGCTCAGCTGGAAGAGCGTCGCGCTGGCAGCGCGAAGGTCAGGGGTTCGAGCCCCCTCAGCTCCATCGCATGTCGGGAGTAGGTCCCGACGCCCAGTGCCACTGGAGGGAGAGTCGCCTTGCAAGGCGACTCCCGGCCCTTCAGCCCGTCCTCAGTTGGACCGATGAGCGAGGAGCCGCTGAAGGCTCAGGCCACGGCTGGGTCAGCCCGACTCGCCGGTCCCAACTCAAGGAGAAGCCAGAAGATGAAGAGGATCCGTGGAAAGCTGACCTACGCGAACGTGGTCGCGACCATCGCTCTGTTTCTCGCCCTCAGCGGGGCCAGCGCGCTGGCGGCAAGCCAGCTCGCCAAGAACAGCGTTGGCGCCAAGCAGCTGAAGAGCAACGCGGTCACCGCGGCGAAGATCAAAACGGGCGCGGTCACCTCGTCGAAGGTCGCCGCCGGCGCGATCGGCGGCGCGCAGCTCGCCAACGGCGCGGTGAACACCAGCGCGCTTGCCCCCGGATCAGTTAACTCCAGCGCGCTTGGCAACGGTGCGGTCACCGATGGCAAGCTCACCGAGGGCTCGGTCTCGACGGCGAAGCTCCTCGACGGCTCCGTTACTGGTGGCAAGCTCGCCGACGGAGCAGTCAGCTCGAGCAAGCTCGGCGACGGCTCGGTGACCACGACCAAGATTCCTGACGGCTCGATCACCGAAAACAAGCTGGCCGACCACTACCTCAACGCGAGCACGGTGGGGGTTCCTCTCGCGGGCGCCAATGTCTCCTCATCGGGGACAGTCCTGCGGTGGTTCAACCGCTTCGGTGGCAAACCGACGGTCGAACACACGACGACGGGCTTCTACGTCCTCACCTTCCCTGGCCTCGAAGAACAGGGCGGGGTGAGCAGCTCGATCGCAACCGCGACGCTGATCGGCAACGCGGGTGAGATCTCGCGCAACAGCACCGGCAACAACCCTGCGGTTGAAACGTACGACTCCGCCGGCGTGCCGACCAACCAGCAGTTCGAGTTCTCCTTGATCGCAGCCGGATAAGGCCCGAGGCGTTGATTGAACCGCGGCGGCCCGGTGGGGCTGCCGCGGGGCGGATCGCACCCGGGAGGTCGGCGGCTGGTTCCATTCGCTCAATTCATCGCTCCCGAGTGCCGATGCAGCAGCGATGAGCACGGCTAACGAGCACGTCTTCTCGCACGGCATGCAGGACACGCGTGCGGCGCTGCAAGGCTGGAGCGAGCGTCATTGGGTGGTACTGCGAGCCTGGCTGGCGCTCAGCCTGGCAATTGCCTTGGCGCTGCTGGGGGCCGTCTGGATCGTCGCTGGGCTGCTGACGCCCGACATCACGCCGATCCACCTGCCGGGCCTGACCGAACCCTCCAAAGCTGGCGACCTGCTGCCGATCCTCTGGCGCAACTCGCTGGTCCTCGCCCTGCACGCGACGGCCTGCATCGCCGGTTTCATCGCTGGCTCCTCAATGCCGATCGCTGCCGCCCAGCGCAGCGGCATCTCGCGCTGGATCCACGTCAAGGCCGGCGAGCTGGCGATCCTCTTCGTCTGTGCCGTCACCCTCTTCTCGCTCTCGACCCAGGCGCTCTACCTTGGTTTTCAAGGTTCGACGATCGCCTTCCAGTTGCACATCTCGATCGCGGCACTGCTGCTCAGCGTCCTCCCGCACGCGCTACTTGAGCTGACCGCGCTCTTCTTGCCCCTTGCGGCCTGGCTGATCGCCAGCCGCCGCAGTGAGTGGAACCAACTGCTCGCCGCCACCCTGGTCACGGTCCTGATCGCGATTCCCGCCCTCGTCGTTGCAGCGACAATCGAGGTCTACGTCTGGCCCCACATCCTCGAAGCCCTCTCGCCGGTGGCCTAGCCCACCGCCTCCTCCGCTTCGCGTCCGGGGGCGGTGGCAGTCGCCATGTCGGCGCCGCTCGCAAAGAATCAGATGGCGATGCTCGCTGATTGGTTCTTCATAGGATGGCCGCATGAGCGGCAGCTACGACCCCAAGGCAATCGAGCGCAAGTGGCAGCAGGTCTGGGCCGAGGAGAAGACCTGGGAGGTCGCCAATCCCGGCCAGCCCGGCTTCGATGACAGCAAGCCGAAGTCCTACGTGTTGGAGATGCTGCCCTACCCCTCGGGCGAACCCCACGTCGGCCACCTCAAGTGCTACGCCGTCGGTGACGCGATCGCCCACTTCCGCCGCCGCCACGGCTTCGAGGTGATCCACCCGATGGGCTACGACTCCTTCGGCCTGCCGGCGGAGAACAACGCGATCAAAACCGGCGAGTCGCCGCGGGTCGCCACCGAGCGCTCGATCGCCTCCTTCCAGCGCCAGTTCCGCGAGTGGGGGATCTCGATCGACTGGTCGCGCGAACTGGCGACCCACACGCCCGAGTACTACCGCTGGACCCAGTGGATCTTCCTGCGGCTCTTTGAGCACGGCCTCGCCTACCGCACCGAGGCGCCGGTGCAGTGGTGCCCCAAGGACGCCACCGTGCTCGCCAACGAGCAGGTCGTCGACGGCCGCTGCGAGCGCTGCGGCACCGAGGTCGTGCAGCGCAAGCTCGAGCAGTGGTTCTTCAAGACCACCGATTACGCCGAGCGCCTGCTCGCCGACTTCGAGCAGCTCGAGTCCTGGCCCGAGCACGTGATCACGATGCAGCGCAACTGGATCGGCCGTTCCGAGGGGGCCGAGGTCGTCTTCCGCTGCGAGGAGCTGGGCATCGACTTCCCCGTCTTCACCACCCGCCCCGACACGCTCTTCGGCGCCACCTTCTTCGTTCTCGCCCCCGAGCACCCCGAGCTGGAGCGGCTGGTCGCCGGCACGCCGGCCGAGGCTGCGGTGCGCGAGTACGTCGACCAAGCCGCGCGCGAGTCGAGTGAGGACCGCGGCGCCGAGGACCGCGAGAAGACCGGCGTGCCGCTGGGCCGCAGCGTCATCAACCCGGTCAACGGCGAGGAGATCCCGATGTTCGTCGCCGACTACGTGCTGATGGAGTACGGCACCGGCGCAATCATGGCCGTGCCCGGCCATGACGAGCGCGACTACGCCTTTGCCAAGGCCTTCGACTTGCCGATTCGCCGCGTGATCGAGGGCAGTGACGAGGAGAGCGGTCGCGACGACGAGGGCCTGCCCTATCCCGGCGACGGCCCGATGACCGGCTCCGGCCGCTTCGACGGCAAGGGCAATCGCGACGCCTACGCCGAGATCGTCGCCTGGCTCGCCGAGGAGGGCCGCGGCGAGACCGCCGTCAACTACCGCCTGCGCGACTGGCTGGTCTCGCGCCAGCGCTACTGGGGCGCCCCGATCCCGATCGTCTACTGCGATGAGTGCGGGATGGTGCCGGTGCCCGACGAGCAGTTGCCAGTCGAGCTGCCGGAGATCGAGGATTACGCGCCGCAGGGCCGCAGCCCCTTGGCTGCCGCCGAGGACTGGGTTGCGACCGAGTGCCCGCGCTGCGGCAAGCCGGCCCGCCGCGAGACCGACACGATGGACACCTTCGTCGACTCCTCCTGGTACTTCATCCGCTACCTCGACCCGCGCAACGCCGAGGCCGCCTGGGATCGCGCCGCCGCCGAGCACTGGCTGTCGGTCGACCAGTACATCGGCGGGGTCGAGCACGCGATCCTGCACCTGATGTACGCGCGCTTCTTCACCAAGGCGCTCGCCGACACCGGCCAGCTCGACGTCCAGGAGCCGTTCGCCAATCTCTTTGCCCAGGGGATGATCACCCGCGACGGGGCCAAGATGTCGAAGTCGCGCGGCAACACGGTCAGCCCGGCCGAGTACGTCGAGCGCTACGGCGCCGACACCGCCCGCACCTACATCTGCTTCATGGGCCCGCCCGAGCGCGACGCCGACTGGGCTGACGAGGGGGTCGAGGGCGTCAACCGCTTCCTCTCCCGCCTCTGGCGCCTCTGCGAAGAGGTCGAAGACAAGGGGGCCGGGGTGGACCTGGGCGCGCTGGACCCCGAAGGGGACGCGCGGACGCTGCTCGCCAAGGCGCACTGGGCGATCGACAAGGTGACCCGTGACTTCCAGCGCGGCTTCCAGTTCAACACGGTGATCGCCGCCGTGATGGAGCTGGTCAACGATGCCTACCGCTTCAAGGACGGCCTCTACGGCGACCCGGCCGGGGCCGCGACGGTGCGCTTCGCGGTGGCGACGGCGGCCTCGCTGATCTTCCCCTTCGCGCCACACCTCGGCGCCGAGATCTGGGAGCGGCTGCAGGGCGGCCGGGTTTGGGAGCAGCCCTGGCCCGAGGCCGACCCGGCTCTACTCAGCAGCGAGACCGTGACGCTCGTCGTCCAGGTCAACGGCAAGCTGCGTGATCGGATCGAGGCTGCCACCGACGCGCCCAAGGACGAGCTGCTGCGCCTCGCCCACGCCAGCGACAAGGTCGCTCGCTTCCTCGACGGCAAAGAGGTCGTCAAGGAGGTCGTCGTTCCAGGCAAGTTGGTTAACCTCGTGATTCGCTGAGCGGTCACGGTTCCGCTCTACTTATCTGGTACAAAGCGCCCGTGCTCGTCAGAAGACACTCCGAGGCCTCGGTCGAGGAATGGCACCGTTTGCGCACCCGCGTGCTGATGGACGCGGGCGAACTGGGCTCGCGCAATCTTTCGGTGACTTGGATCGAGCTTCCCTCCGGCGCTGAGCAGACACTGCGCTCGGATGAGCAGGCCGAGCAGGCCTACGTGGTGGTGCGCGGCGCCGGCTCGATGTCGGTGGCGGGCGACACCCAGCAGGTCGCCGAGGGCGACCTGATCCTGGTGCCGCCGGCAACCGAGCACGCGATCGCCAACAACGGCGACGCCGAGCTCGCTTGCATCTCGGTGCAGTCACCTCCGGTTGCTGCGGCCGAGCTCTACAGTGATCAGCTAGCAGAGGTCGCCGGCTACGACGAAGATGAGTCGCGGTAAGCGGCGCATTTCGGCGTCCTCGGTCGCTTGCGTGCGGAGCACGCGGCGCTCCCTGCGTCCTTGAACTGCTTGCTTTCCGCGACTCATCTGGGTTTGGATTTCTTTTGATTTAGCGCGCCACGGGTGTGGCGAGACTGCTCAGGGTTCAGCGGGTGCCCGATCTCTCTCGCTCTCAGATTGCCGTCTACGGTGCAATCGCGGTCGCATTGCTGCTGCTCGGCGCGCGTGCGATTCGGGCAGAGGGCAACAGCGCTGAGGGCAGCTCGTCGTACTCCTCCGACAGTGGCGACTACTCGTCTGGCGGGGGCGACGGGTTCAGCGTCGACAGGAGCAGCTCGAGCGGCGATGTCGTCGTTGACGTCACCGGCGCGGTCGCCCGCCCCGGCGTCTACCGGTTGCCGGCTGGGGCGCGGGTGACCGACGCGGTCGAGCGGGCCGGGGGAGCGAGCGGTGGCGCGCTGCTGGAAGCGATCAACCTCGCCGCGCGTCTCGCCGATGGCCAGCAGGTGGTGGTGCCGAAGCGGGGCCCGGCGGGCGCGCCGCTGGCAGCCGCCGGCGTTGGCGAAGAAGGGCCGATCAGCCTCGGCACGGCGACGGTCGAGCAGCTCGACACGATCGACGGGATCGGGCCGGTCACGGCGCAGGACATCGTCGAGTTTCGCGACGAACACGGCGGTCTCTCCTCGGTTGACCAGCTCGATCAGGTGAGCGGGATCGGGCCGGCGACGATGGAGTCGCTGCGCGCCCGCTTGCAGCCCTAAGCGCGATGCGGAGCGAGCGACCGAGCGCGATCGTCGTGCTCGGCATCCTGCTCGTTACCGCCCTGGCGTTCGCCCATCGCGACGAGGTCCGTGCTCGCGCCGAGCGGGCGCTGGGCAGTGGCATGCCCGCTCGCGAGGCAGCGCTCGCCCGCGGCTTTGTGCTCGGCGAGGACGAGCGCATCGATCCGGCAACGGTCGAAGACTTCCGTCGTTCCGGCCTCAGCCATCTATTGGCGGTCTCGGGGCAGAACGTGGCGCTACTCGCCCTGCTGGTGATGCCGCTGCTGGCGGGCCTTGGAATGTCCCTGCGCACCCGGATCGTCTGGATCATCGCCGCGATCGCCGTCTACGTGCCCCTGGCCGGCGGTGGCCCCTCGATCGTGCGGGCCGCTGTGATGGGCGCGATCACCTTGCTGGCAACGCTCGCCGGGCGCCGCTCCTCGCGCCTCTTCGCGCTCGCGATCGCTGCGATCGCGACCCTGGCGCTCGACTCCGGCATCGGCGCCGATATCGGCTGGCAGCTCAGCTTTGCCGCCGTGCTCGGCATCTTGGCGATCGCCCGTCCGCTGCGAGGGGCGATCGCGGGCCGCATTGGCCCTCGCGGTTTGCGCGGTGCGCTGGCCGAGGGGATCGCGGTGACGGTCGCCGCCACCCTCGCCACGGCGCCGCTGATTGCCTTTCACTTCGGCGAGCTCTCGACCGTGAGCCTCGTTGCCAACCTGCTGGCGCTGCCCGCGGTGGCGCCGGCGATGTGGCTCGGCATGCTCGGCTCGATCGGCGCCCAGGTGCCCGGCTTTCCCGCGGCGCTTGTCAACGCGCTGGCGGCGCCCCTGCTCGCCTACATCGCCAGCGTGGCGAGCTGGTGCGCCGGCCCCCGTTGGGCCTTTCTTGAAGTCAGCCTCAGCCTGCCTGGCCTGATCGCCTCCTATGCGGTCCTGGCCATCTCGGTGTTGCTGGCGCCGCCACTGCTGCGTTCGCGCCGCCTGGCCGCGCTGAGACGCCGACCTTCCTCGGGTCTGCGGTCGCGAGAAAGGCCTGCGCTTGGGCTGCGCAGGAAGCGCTTGGTCCTGCTCCTGGTTCTCGTTGTCGCCGTCGCCGCTCTTGCTCTCGGTCGTACGCGAAATGGCGATACCGCCCCGGCTCCGCCCGAAGATCTGCGCATCTCGGTCCTTGACGTCGGTCAGGGCGACGCGATCCTGCTGCAACCACCGGCGGCGCCGGCGGTTCTGGTCGACGGTGGGCCGCCCGGGGACGGGCTCGCCGAGAAGCTCAGCGGCGCCGGTGTCGACTCGCTCGGGGTCGCCGTCGTCACCCACGAACAGTCCGATCACGCGGGAGGGATCTGGGATCTGCTGAGCCGGAATTTCCCGATCGACCAACTTCTCTACGCGCGCCTCGGCCGGCGCCTGCGCGGCGTCGCCGAAGCGACGGGCGCCGCTCCCACCCGCGTCGCGGCGGGCGATGCGATTCGCTCGGGGCAGCTGCGGCTCAGTGTGCTCTGGCCGCCGCCCGAGCTGCTCAGCCAGCCGCTTGCGGGGACCGATCCGAACGCTCAGGCCCTCATTCTCCTGGCTCGCTGGGGGCGGTTTTCGATGCTGCTGACCGCCGACGCCGAGGCGGGGGAAGTGCCGATCGACCCCGGTCCCATCGACGTGCTCAAGGTCGCCCATCACGGCAGCGAGGACGTTGGGCTCGGTGCCTTGCTCGATCGCGCTGCGCCGCGTCTCGCGGTGATCTCAGTTGGTGCGGACAATCCCTATGGCCATCCGGCGCCCAGCACCATGGCCGCGCTTGCCCAGCACCGAGTGCAAACGCTGCGAACGGACAGACGTGGCACCATAGAGCTGGATGTGGATCAGAATTCTTTCGTGGTCCGGGCAGGCGGCGGCTGAGCGGCCTCAACGGATGGCCGAGGCAAAACTGGGGTTTCGCCGCCGTGCCTCTCTTGCTCGTCGCAACCGGGGTCGATGGGCGTAACGGTGGCCTCCAAGGTTGGACATGCGTTGACTCGCTCGCTGGGCGGTCTCAGCCTGGCCGAGGGCAGCATGCTGCTGCGCTTGCGCCGCGCCTCGATCGCGCTGCTCGGCCTGGTTGGCGCCGTCGGCCTCGGCCTGATCTTCTTCATCTCGCAGATCGGTTGGCCGGGAGTGCTGAGCGGACCGTTGCCGGGAAACCCGAGCCGTGTCGGCACCGTCCACGACGCGACCGCCCTGACCCATCCCGGCTCGGCGACCGCGGTCGCGAGGCCGGCAGTGACAGGCGCCGGCGGAAGCGCCGCGGGCGCCGCGGCGCATCGCGGTGCCGGATCTTCGCACGGCTCCCAGCTCGGTCACTCCAAGCAGCTGGGGGGTAATGCCGGCGTGCATCCGGCTCATGGCACCGCTCAGCCGAGCCCCTCCCAGCCGGCCCCCGCACCTGAACCGGTAACGCCGTCACCCGCTCCTGCCGCAACTCCCACAGTCGCAAGCTCACCGCCACCGAGCAGCAGCGAACCGGTCAAGACCAGCTCCAGCTCCAAAGCAAGTGAAGCCGCGGTGGCCAAGGCCGTGAGCGACAACAGCAAGTCGGCGACGGCGACGGCGACGAAGTCGCAGGGCCAGAAGTCGGCAAAGGATCAAGGTGCCTCCTCGGGCTCGACCAAATCCAGCGAAGCCTCGAGCGCCAAGGCCCACCACGACGAAGCGGTCGCCAAAACCAAAGCGAAAGCTCCGCCGCCGCCTCCGGCGGCCGCGCCGGAAAAGAGCGCGCCCGCACCAAACCCCGCGGCGGCCAAGGAAGCCGCCGACGCGGCGAAAGCCAACCAGGCCGCTCACTAGACTCGGCCGCGATGGCGGCCCTGGCATCCCTCTACCTGATCGCCGGTACCGATCAGGCGAAGATCGACGCCACGCGCGCGCGCCTGCGCAAGCGGGCTGAAGGCGACGGCGGCGCCGGGGCGCTGGAAATATTCGAGGCGAGCGAGGGCAAGGGCTCGCCCGATCATGAGGCGCTGCTGGCGGCGATCCCGGCAATGTCGTTGACCGAGACGCGGCGTTACCTGCTTGCCGATGGGGTCGATCGCTGGCGCGAGCGCCAGCTTGCCGCGGTGATCGAGGCGATCGATGACCTGCCGCCCGACCTGACCGTGGTCCTGATCGCCCGCGCGAAGGCGCCGGCAAAGCTGGCGAAAGCGGTGAAAGCGGCGGCGGGGGAGATCCATCAGTTCGAGGCGGCGAAACCGCGCGAGATGCCGCGCATCCTGGTTGGTGACGCAAAGCGGCTCGGCTTCTCCCTGGAGCCGGCGGCGGCCCGCATCCTGGTCGACCGCATGGGCGCCAACCCGGTGCGGCTCGGCAACGAGCTCGAGCGCCTGGCGCTCTGGGCAGGGGAGGGGGGTGCGGTCTCGGCCGCCGACCTCGAAGCGATGGTCTCCGACACCTCCGAGGCAGCCGTCTGGGCACTCTCGGACGCGATGCTCGAACGCAACCCGGCGAAGGCGGCGTCGCTGGCCGAGCGCCTGATCTCCCAGGGCGAGAGCGTGACCGGCCTGATCTACGGCCTTGCCTCGCGACTGCGCAAGGCCTGCGCTGCGGCCACACAGCTCGAGCAGGGAGTGCCCGCCAAGCAGGTCGAGTCCGGCCTCGGCATGCACCCCTACGCGGCCAAGCAACTGGTCGCGCGCTTGGGCAGGACCAACCTCGATCAGCTGCAGCGGGCGACGGCGACGCTCGCTGACCTCGAGGTCTGGTGTCGCGGTGGGGCCGACTACGGCGACGAGCTGGCGCTCACATTGGCAGTGCGCCGCGCGAGCGCCGGTGCATAGCAAGGACGCAGGAAGCGTGGCGTGCTCCGCACGCGAGCGACCGAGGACGCCGCTAGGCGACGGTGATTCGCGCGGCGCGGGACTTCTTACGGGCGCCGGTGTTCTTGTGCATGGCGCCCTTTTGGACGGCCTTGTCGATCTTGGAGACGAGCGTCTTGTGCTCGGCCTCGACCTTGGCCGTATCGCCCGCCTCCACGGCGGCCTCGAGCCGGCGGAAGTAGGTCTTCACCGTGCTCGTGAGCAGGCGGTTCTCCGTGCGCTCGCGCTCGCTGCGTAGGATCCGCTTCTTCTGTGAGGCTATGTTGGCCATAAGTCATGTGCCTGAGTGGGCTCCGAGCCCCCTCCTGGCGGCCGCCGACTATAGCGACTGAGACCAAGCTTGGAGACGCCCAAGGCACCCGACAGTCCCGAACGCGAGGACGAAGAGCTCGCTCGCGACACTGCCGTGCGCGAGGCGGAGGCCTTTTCGCCGGGTGAGGAACCGGGCGCCAACCCGGCGCCGGGCCGCCAGGCGGGGCGCATCGCGCGCTCCACTGCGTTCTTCTCCGCCGCCACCGCGGCCTCACGTGTCGCCGGCCTTGGCCGCGAAGTCGTCGCTGCTTCCTACTACGGCGTCTACGGGCCGATGTCGGCCTTCACGATCGCCTTCCAGGTCCCCAACCTGGTCCGCAGCCTCTTCGCCGACGCCGCGCTGCAGCCGGCCTTCGTGCCGATCTTCACCGAGCAGCTGGAGCAGAAGAACTACCGCGAGGCATTCCGCCTTGCCTCGACCCTGCTGCTGCTGATCACCCTCGTCCTCGGCGCGATCACGGCCCTCTTCGTGCTGCTCGCCCCGGTGATCATGCCGGTCTTCGCTCCCGGCTTCGAAGGCCAGTTGCTCGACCTCACGGTCACCCTCTCCCAGGTCCTCTTCCCGATCCTGATCCTGCTCGGGATCAGCGGCGTCGTCGTCGGCATCCTCAACAGCTACGACCGCTTCGGCGCCTTCGCGATCTCGCCGCTGTTTTGGAACCTGACGATCATCGTGGTCACCGTCCTGCTGGCCCCGTCCTTCCATGGCCAAAACCGCATCTATGCCTACGCGATCGGCATCCTGGTCGGCACGCTGGTCCAGCTGCTGATCCCGGCCTGGGACCTGCGCAACACTCCGTTCAAATTCGAATGGAGCTTCGAGTGGCGCAATCCGCACGTGCGCCGCGTGCTGCTGCTGATGCTGCCGGTGACGATCAGCCTCGGCCTGATCAACTTCAACATGCTGATCAACAGCATCTTCGGCAGCCTGGTCAGCGAGCAGTCGCCGGCCGCGATCGACAAGGCGTTCCGCCTCTACCAGCTGCCGCAGGGGATCTTCTCGGTGGCGATTGCCACGGTGCTCTTCCCGACCCTGGCCCGTTTCGCCTCGCGCGGGGAGATCGAGAACCTGCGGGCGACGATGGCCAACGGCATGCGCCAGATCCTCTTCGTTCTCGTGCCGGCCGCGGCCGCGATCCTCGTCCTCTCGACGCCGATGATCCGCCTCGTCTACCAGCGCGGTGAGTTCACCCCCGAGCAGACGGCCCTGGTCGCCACCGCGCTCTTCTGGTTCGCCTTCTCGTTGCCGACCAACGGGCTCTATCTGCTGCAGACCCGCACTTTCTTCAGCTTGCAGCGCCCCTGGATGGCGACCGGGCTGGCCGGCCTCGACCTGGTGGTCTCCGCGCTCGGCGCCCTGCTGCTCTACAAGCCCTTCGGCACCGGTGGCATCGTCGCCGGCACCGGGATCGGCACGATCGTCGCCGTCATCGCACAGGCGATCGTGCTGCGCCACGAGTTCGGCGGGCTCGAGCTGCGCCGGCTGACCGCGACGACGATCAAGATCACAATCGCCGCTGCCGCCCTGGCCGCGGTCTCCTTCGGCGTCTGGGACGTGCTCGACAACGCGCTCGGGCGGGGCCTGTTCGGCCAGATCGCTTCGCTCGGCGTTGGGCTGGGACTAGGGCTGGTGACCTATCTAGGTGCGGCGAAGCTGATGCGGATCGCCGAGCTGGAGCAGATCATGCGGTTGCTGCGGCGGCGCTAGATGCTCGGCGTTGGGCGCTACCTGGTGGGCGTTTTCGAGCTTGGAATGCTCATCGGGTTTGCCTGGCTCGGGGCCGGGGCTGCGTGCAGGCGATTGGTGCCCGAATTGAATGGCCTCGCGGCTCAGATGGCCACTGCCGTGCTCGGGGTAGCCGGTCTGCTCTGGGCCGCGGAGCTTCTCGGAGCCGTGGGTTGGTTCAAGCTTCTGCCGTATCTCGCTGCCGTGGTTGTTGTCGGGGCTGGACTCCGGCTGGTGGTGGGAGGGCCGTGGGGGCGCCCCTCCGTCTTGCTGGGTTTTTCGCCTGGTGAGTCTGGGGCCGTCCGATGGCGAGGATGGGGCGAAAAAGAGGACGCCGCTGCGCCGGAGGGACGCCCCCCCGGCCCTTCACCAGCGGCCGTGGTCGGCCTGGCGATAGCCGCGGTGGCGGTTGTCCATTTTGCCGCGGGGGTGAAGTTGCGACTGTCGACGGGGATGACCGGGTTCGATTCGACTTGGTACCACGGGCCGTTCGCGGCTGGCTTCTATCGGAGCGGGGACACGTGGAGCCTGCATTTCATTGCGCCGCAATTCCTGGCTTGGTTCTACCCAGCGAACTCGGAAGTCGTCCATGCCATCGGGATGCTCTCTTTCGATAGAGACATCTTGTCGCCGCTGCTCAACCTCGGCTGGTTTGTTGGGTGCCTGGTGGCTGCTTGGTGCATCGGGCGGCCGTATCGGGTTGCGCCGTGGTCACTCGCCCTCGTTGCGATCGCTCTCAGCGTCCCCGCGCTCCATGACCAGGCGGGTGAGGCGCGGAACGACATCGTTGGGATCTTCTTTTTGCTCGCTGCGGTCGCGGTTGCCCTGGCCCAGCCCGAACGCGGTTCCTACCTGGCGAGTAGAACCGCGTTCGGGCTGGGCCAGGTGGTCGTCGTGGGTCTTGCGGCGGGGATGGCGGCGGGGACGAAGCTCAACTTCCTCCTCCCCGCTGCGGTCCTAGTGGTTGGTGTCGCGCTCGTTGCGCCCAGGGGACGTCGCTGGCGCGCCCTCGCTGTGGGTGGGCTCGCAGCCTTGGCGGGTGGTGGCTACTGGTACCTGCGCAACCTCGCCCACACCGGCAACCCGCTGCCCTGGGTCAAACACCTGGGGCCGATCACGCTGCCGGCGCCAGGGCAAGCGCTCGGTGGCCGCGAAGCCCACAGCATCGTCGGCTACCTCACCAACGGCTCGGTCTGGTCGGACTGGTTCCTGCCAGGCTTCCACGGCGGCCTCACCATCCTCTGGCCGTTGCTGCTGGTGGCTCCCTTGGTCGGGCTCCTCCTTTGCCTCGGCCGCCGCTCCGACCCGATCCTCCGAGTTGTCGCGGCCGCCGGCCTGGCCGCCGGCCTGGCATGGCTTACTGCTCCGACCTCCGCCTCCGGCCCCGACGGTATGCCCCACGGCTTCGAATCCGGCCTCCGCTACCTAGCTCCAGCTCTCGTGCTCGGTGCTGCCTTGCTCTCGGTCGCACTGCGTCGGCAGCTGCGTGGAGTCGGCGCGGGGAGCCCCTCGAGCGGGCGGATACTCAAAACGCCGAGCCAACTGGCTCGGCGTTTGTCCGAGCGAGGGGCTCCCCGCGCCGGCCTGATCGCTGGAGTCGTCCTGGTGTTGATCGCGCTCGGCTACCCAATCCAGCGCCACTACCTGGAGCACCGCTATACCGACCCGAGCTTCACCACACCCGGCCTCAACGCCGCCTTCGCCTGGGCCCAGGGAATCACCGACGCCCGCATAGCCACCACCAGCACCCGCCAGTACCCCCTCTACGGCCGCGACCTGAGCAACGAAGTCACCTACGTCGGCGTCGAGCAGCCCCACGGCGGCTTCACCGCCCCCACCACATGCCCCCAATGGCGCCGCCTCCTCAATGCCGGCCACTACACCTACGTAGTCATCACTCGCGACCGCATAGAACCGGGCAAGCCCCCATACCCCGCCACGGCCCGCTGGACCAAAGCTCCGGGAGCCAGGCTGGTCTTGCGCAAGCCGCCGACAATGATTTTCAAGCTGCAGACCCCGTTGAATCCCTTGGGGTGTCGCCAATAGCGACTCTCCGACGGGTGGCGCGGTGGCGGGGGTCCCCCATAGCGCAGGGCGTGCGGAGCACGTCCGAGCACATGGGGGAGGGCCGCCGCGACAGGACCCGTCGGCCAGCCGCCATACTCCGGCACCCCTGATGGACCACATTCGCAACTTTTCAATAATTGCCCATATCGACCACGGCAAGTCCACCCTGGCCGACCGCATCCTCGAGATCACCGGCGCCGTCGATCCGAAGAAAATGAAGGCGCAGATGCTCGACTCGATGGACCTCGAGCGCGAGCGCGGGATCACGATCAAGGCGCAGGCGGTGCGGGTTGAGTACAAGGCCGCCGACGGTGAGACCTACCACCTGCACCTGATCGACACGCCCGGCCACGTCGACTTCTCCTACGAGGTCTCGCGCAGCCTCGCCGCTTGCGAGGGCGCATTGCTGGTCGTCGACGCCGCCCAGGGGGTCGAGGCGCAGACCGTCGCCAACACCTACCTGGCGATCGAGAACGGGCTGGAGCTGATCCCGGTGATGAACAAGGTCGATTTGCCGGGCGCCGAGCCCGAGCGCGTCGCCGCTGAAATCGCCGACCTGCTCGGCGGCGACGCCGGCGACGCGATCCCGATCTCGGCCAAGACGGGGGAGGGGGTCCTCGACGTGCTGGAGGCGATCGTCGCCCGCGTGCCGCCGCCCCAGGGCGAGCCGGCCGCCCCGACCCGCGCCCTGATCTTCGATTCCGAGTTCGACCAATACCGCGGCGTGATCGCCTACGTGCGGATGGTCGACGGCGCCTTCCGCAAGCACGGCCGCATCTTGGCGATGCAGAACGGCACCGAAGCCGACATCGACGACATCGGCTTCTTCCGGCCGGCGATGACCGGCGTGCAGGGGATGGAGGCGGGCGACGTCGGCTACCTGATCACCGGCATCAAGGACGTCGCCAAGCTGCGCGTCGGCGACACCGTGACCGCGCTCGACCGGCCCGCCGAGGAGCCGCTGGAGGGCTATCGCGAGGTGCGGCCAATGGTCTTCTGCGGGCTCTTCCCGATCGACACCGATCGCTTCGAAGACCTGCGCGACGCGCTCGAGAAGCTTGCCCTCAACGACGCCGCGCTCTCCTGGGAGCCGGAGACCTCGGAGGCGCTCGGCTTCGGCTTCCGCTGCGGCTTCCTCGGCCTGCTCCACATGGAGATCGTGCGCGAGCGGCTCGAACGCGAGTACGGGCTCGACCTGCTGGCGACGACGCCGAACGTGCGCTACCAGGTGCTGCTCACCAACGGTGAGGAAATCGAGGTCCACAGCCCCACCGACCTGCCCGACCCGGGCACGATCGAGGCGATCGAGGAGCCCTTTATCCGCGCCACGATCATCTGCCCCGCCGACCAGGTTGGAGCCGTGATGGAGCTCTGCCAGGGGCGCCGCGGCACCCACGTCGACATGCACTACCTCAGCCCGCAGCGAGTGCAGATCCGCTACGACATGCCGCTGGCCGAGATCGTGCTCGATTTCTTCGACCTGCTGAAGTCCTCGACCAAGGGTTACGCCTCGCTCGACTACGAGCCGATCGGCAACCAGGTCTCCGACCTGGTCAAGGTCGACATCCTGCTCGCCGGCGACAAGGTCGACGCGCTCTCGATCATCGTCCACCGCGACTTCTCCTACGAGCAGGGCAAGAAGCTGGTCGCGCGGCTGCGCAAAACGATTCCGCGCCAGCTCTTCGACGTGCCGGTGCAGGCCGCGATCGGCTCCAACATCCTCGCCCGCGAGACGGTCAAGGCGCTGCGCAAGGACGTCACCGCGAAGCTCTACGGCGGCGATGTCACCCGCAAGCAGAAGCTGCTGAAGAAGCAGAAGGCCGGTAAGAAGCGAATGAAGTCGGTGGGGCGGGTCGAAGTGCCTCAGGAGGCATTTTTGGCGGTACTCGAGATCGACGAGTAGGGAGCCGGGCGACCCTGCCAAAACGCTCGGCAGGAGCCTCGCTTGAGTGTTTTGGCAGGGGCGCCCGGCTCCCTGTTCCTCCACCCCTAGCGAGCGCCCAGACTGGCCAGACGACCAGGACCCGAAGGCGTCTTTAGACTGGCGCGCCATGAGCGTAAAGACAGAGGCAATAGGCAAGGAATGGCCCGCTACGAAGTACGAGGTGGGCAAGGAGAAGATTGGGGAGTACGCGCGCGTGCTGGGGATCGAGAACCCGGTGCACTTCGACCGCGAGGCGGCCAGGGCGGCCGGTTTCCGCGACGTCGTCGCGCCGCCGATGTTCGCCGTCGTCTACAGCTCGCCGGCCGTCGGCCCGGCGATGTTCGACCCCGAGGTGGGGATGAACTTCGCCGCGATGGTGCACGGCGGCCAGGAGTTCGAGTGGGGCGAGCCGGCCTGCTCGGGGGACGAGATCACGACCACGGCCAAGTGCCTGGACATCTCCGAGAAGGACGGCAAGGGCTTTTACATCTTCGAGACGAACGCCGTCAACCAGAACGGGGACCAGGTGGTCAAGGGCACCTGGACCTGCATCGTGAGGGGAGTCTGAGATGGCCGATCTAAACGTGGGCGACGCGATCCCGGAGCTGAAGGTGACGCCCGACAAGTACTTGACGCACCGCTACGCCGGCGCCTCGGGGGACTTCAACCCGATCCACATCGATCCCGAGTTCGCCAAGGCGGTCGGCCTGCCCGGCACGATCCTGCACGGGCTCTACATGATGGGCTTGGTCGCCCGCGCCAATGCCGCCGTCGCCGACGGCGATCCGCGGGCGCTGAAAAGGCTTTCGGTGCAGTTCCGCGGGATGGGGGCTCCGGAGACCGAGATCGTGGTCAGCGGCACGGTTAAGAGTGTCGATGGGGACAGGGTTGTCGTCGACACGGTTGCTGCGCAGGGCGAGAATCAGACGATTCGTAATGCTGAGGCGGAAATCCAGCTTTAAGTGGTGAGGAGCGCCGGGTGGGCCTCCCAAAACGCTCGGCAGGAGCCTCGCTTGAGTGTTTTGGGAGGCCCACCCGGCGCTCCTCCTAGACTCCAAGCGTGCTTTCCCCGCGGCAAGAGCTGATCCTGAAGCTTGTGGTTGACGCCTATCTGGCGTCCGGCAAGCCCGTGCCATCGAAAGAGATTGCCGAGCAGCGGCAGGTGGAGTGGGGGCCTTCGACCGTGCGGGCTGAGCTGGCGGCACTGGAGGCGGCCGGGTACCTGACGCATCCGCATACTTCGGCGGGGCGGGTGCCCACTGAGATGGGCTACCGGCGGCATGTCGACGCGATGATGGCTACCGGGGGGCCGCCGGCGGAGAGTTCGGTTGAGCTCGAGCTGCGGCGCGAGATCGATGCGGCGATGCGGGAGACGACCGCGGCGCTGGCCCAGGTGACCGACTTGATGGCGCTGGTGACGGCGCCGCCGGAGACAGTGGCGGCGACGATCCACCGGGTCGAGGTGCTGCGCCTGCAGCCGACCAAGGTGATGGTGGTGGCGATCGCCTCCAACGGCGCCGTGGCCAAGCGTGTCTTCGACTTCCCTGGCCCGGTCGATCCGGGCCTGGTCGAGTGGGCGTCGAGCTACCTCAACGAGCAGCTCAGCGGCATGGGCCTTGGGGCGCGGATGATCGCCAGCCGCCTCGCCGACCCTGAGCTGGGCCCAGCCGAGGCCGAGTTCATCGCCACCCTTGGCGCCGCCTTCATCGAGCTCGAACAAGAGGAGTCTGCCGACACCCTCTACACCGAAGGCGCCTCGCGCCTGCTCTCCGAAGCCCACTCCGCCGATCTTCCCCGCGCCGACATGCTGTTGACCGCGCTGGAGGAGCGGGCGACGATGCTGGGCATGCTGCGCTCCACCCTCGACCAGCGCTCCGTCTTCCTCTGGATTGGGGCCGAGAACCCGCAGCCGGAGCTGCGCTCGGTCAGCGTCGTCGGTGCCAACTACGGCCTTGCCCACCGCAACCTCGGAGCGGTCGGCGTGGTCGGGCCGCTGCGCATGGACTACGCAACCGCGATCGCCTCGGTCCGCGGCGCCGCCCGCGAGCTCTCGCGCTACTGCGAGACGGTCTACGACGGTTAATCGATGGCAGGCGACTACTACGAACTGCTCGGGGTCGAGCGCGGCGCCTCCGACGCGGAGATCAAGCGCGCCTTCCGCAAGGTGGCCCGCGAGCTGCACCCCGACGTCAACGCCCACGACCCCCAGGCCGAGGAGAAGTTCAAGGCCGCGGCTGAGGCCTACGAGGTGCTCTCCGATCCCGAACAGCGCCAGGTCTACGACCGCTACGGCTCGGAGGGACTGCGCTCGGGCGGCTTCCCGCCCGGCGGCGGCCCCGGTTTCGGCACGGTTGAGGACATCTTCCAGGCCGTCTTTGGTGGCGCCTTCGGCTTCGAGGTGCGGCGCGGGCCGATGCGCGGCCAGGACCTCGTCCACGCGGTGGAAATCTCAGCCGTGCAGGCAATGCTCGGCGCGAGCGTGAAGATTCCCAGCCACGAGGGCGAGCGTGAGATCGAGCTGCCCTCCGGTATCCAGCACGGCACCCAGTTCGCCCTGCGCGGGCACGGCCTGCCAGGCGCCAACGGCGGCCCTCCCGGCGACCTGCGCATCGTCATCCACGTGATCGTGCCCAGCGAACTCTCCGAGGAGCAGCGCGAGCTGGCCGAAAAGCTCGAGCAGACCCTGGAGCCGCGCAACCTGCGCTCGCAGGAGGGCGACGACGGTTTCTTCTCCCGCGTGCGCCGCGCCTTCAATTGATCCGCCTGGCGGTTCGCTGCAGGCCCGGGCAGGCCGAGATCGTCCTCGCCGAGCTGACCGTGCTGGCGCCCAACGGGGTCGAGGAGGAGCGCGGACCGGACTACGTCGAGTACGCGATCTACGGCGGCGAGGGCGAGCTGCCGGAGCTGGGCGAGATTGAGGTTGCGGCAGGCGACGGCCTGGTCGAGGTGGTCTCGACCGAGGTCCCCGACGACTGGGCCGACCGCTGGCAGGACTTCCACAAACCGCTGCTGGTCGGCGAGCGGCTCTGGCTGCGGCCGTCCTGGGAGGAGCCGCGCGATGACGCGATCGACCTGGTCGTCGATCCCGGCCAGGCGTTTGGCACCGGGGCACATCCGACGACGCGTCTTTGCCTCGAACTGCTGCTCGAACTGGAGGAGGCGGGCGAGGCAAGAGGCCCGCTCACCGATCTGGGCACCGGCTCGGCCGTGCTTGCCATCGCGGCGGCGAAGCTCGGCTGGAAGCCGGTGAGCGGATACGACCACGAGGAACCTTCAATCGAGGCGGCGGGGGCAAACGCCAAGGCCAACGGCGTCTCGCTCGAGCTGGAACGACGAAACCTCCGCGAGGGGCTACCCGAGCTGGCGCCAACGGTTGTAGCCAACATGACAGCACCGGTCCTGAAGGTGGTCGCAGAGCAGCTGAACGGTGCAGGGAGTCCGGGGAGGGTCTCCCGGAGCCTCCCCGCTGTTGCTCCGGGAGACCCTCCCCGGACTCCCACAACGCTCATCCTCTCCGGCCTCCTCCACAGCGAGCTCAATGAGACTGCCTCCGCATTCGCCCCAATGGGTCTTGCCGAGGCGGATCGGCGCTTGCAAGGTGATTGGGCCGCCCTTCTCCTCCGAAGCTGACTGGCGAGTTTGTTGCGGCTGGCGAAACAAACTCGCCAGGTCACCGGAGCCGCAGATATGGTTCCCCGCGATGCTCGCGACGATCGTCAGCCCCGGCTACAAGTTCGCGCTCTTCCTGCACATCCTCGCGGTTGTGCTGGCGTTTGGGCCGACCTTCGGTTACGCGCTCTTCTTCTCGGTCGTGCCGCAGTTCCCGCGGGCGACGCCGGCGATTCTGGCCGGGATTCAGAAGTCGGACCGGTATTTGGTCAATCCCGGCATGATCGTGCTGCTCTTGGCGGGCCTCTATCTGCTCTCGGACGGCCCATGGGAAACGAGCGACGCCTTCATTGGGGTCGGCTTCCTCGCGATCATCGCGCTCTTTGGCCTTCAGCATGGGTTCTTCCAGCCCAAGGTGAGGGAGGCACGGGCATTGGCCGAACGCGATCTGAAGTCGGGCGACGTGCTCAGCGACGAGTTCACAGCGCTGAGCGCTCGGATCGGTCAGGTCGGCACGATCGCCGGTTTGATCGTGGTCGTAACGGTCTTCTTCATGGCCTACAAGCCCTTCCTGTAGAGCCACGGCGTCGCCGTCGCCCGCCACGTGACCAACCCGACGGACCAGCCTCCAAGCACCAGCGCGCTCGACCCATCGCTGCCGATCGCGATGTTCGACTCGGGGGTCGGTGGGCTCACCGTCCTGCACGAGTGCCTGGTCTCGCTGCCCGAGGAGGACTTCGTCTACCTCGGTGACACCGCTTGGTTCCCCTACGGGACCAAGGACCCCGACGCTCTGCGAGCGCGGATCTCGACGATCGCTGAGACGCTGCTCGGTGGCCGCGCCAAGCTGCTGGTGATCGCCTGCAACACGGCTACTGCGATTGGGGTGGACGTGGCGCGCGAGGTGGCGAGCGCTTACGGAGTGGAGGTCGTGCCGGTGGTCGAGCCCCAGGCCGAGATCGCAGCTGCGATCACCGACAACCAGCGCGTCGGAGTGCTGGCGACGCCGAACACGGTGCAGAGTGGCTCCTACCGGCGGGCACTTGAGCAGCAAGGGCGGGCGCTCGAGGTGACCGAAGTGGAGGCGCCGGACCTGGCGCCCTTCATCCAAGACGGCTCGCCGTTCGACGACGGGGTGATGGAGATGGCCCGCGGCTACTGCGAGCCGCTGAAGCGCGCTGAGGTCGACACCCTGATCCTCGGCTGCACCCACTACCCCCTGGTGGCGCCGATGCTGCAGCGCATCCTCGGCCGCGACGTGCGCCTGGTCAGCGGTGGCCACGCGGTTGCCGCCGCCGTACAGCGCACGTTGGTTCGTCGGGGGCTGGCGCGAGACCCCGACGGCGAGGGGGACTACCGCTTCCTCTGTACCGGTGATGCCGACAGCTTCCGTGACCTGGGCACCCGCTTCCTGCAAATGCCGCTGGGATCGATCGAGCCGGTGCGGCTGGCGGACGAATAGTCCAAGTTTCAACAAACTACGTTGACTATATTCGCGTCGGCTGTTAGGCCTAAGCGCGGAGGCGCCTCCTTTTCCAGTCCACGCACGCATTGGAGGAGGGAACGAATGAAGTTGCTCAAGTCGGTCGGGCTCGTGCTGAGCCTGGCCATGGCTGCCACCGCGTTTCTCGCGGTTGGATCCGCCTCGGCGGAAGCCACCAAGTTCTGCAAAGTCAACGAATCAAAATGCTCGGAAAAAAACACCCTCGGCGGTTCGTTCACTGGACTAGCCGCGAGCTTCACTGAAAAACCAAGCGAAGCCAGCATGACGATGCCGCCATTCCCGACGGTCACCTGCAAACTCTCGAAATTCAACGGACAAGGATTCACCTCGTCGGGAGGGCCGCTGATCGGGAAAATCGGCTATTGGTACAACACCGAATGCAGCTCGACTACGGGAACGGGTTGCACCATGGGGACGATCGTAGAATCACCCTCGACCTTGCCGGCCGAAGTCGTGAACACCGTTGCCGGCAACGGAACCATCAAGGTGTCCAGCCCAGTGCTCGGCGTCGAATGCACCAATTTCAAATGCACCTTCAGCAAGCCAGTTGTGGAATTCGCGCTCACTGGCGGCGCGCACGCGAAAATAACCGCTAACACGGCCGTTTCGAGGACGAGCGGCACCTGCCCGATCACCGCGACGTTCAAGGCCAACTACGAAATCTGGGAACCGTCCTCGCTGTTCGTCACGCATTGAGACGATGAGGACCGAGGCAGAGGCGGACGGATAGTCCAAAAATAAGAAAACTCCATTGACTATATTTGCGCCGGCTGTTAGGTCTAGGCATGGAGGCGCCTCCTTTTCCAGTCATACACATTGGAGGAGGGAACGAGATGAAGTTGCTCAAGTTGGTTGGGCTCGTGCTGAGCCTGGCCCTGGTTGCGACGGCTTTTCTAGCCGTCGGTTCCGCCTCGGCGGAACCGACCAAGCTCTGCAAAGTCAACGAAGAAAAATGCGCGAAAGCGAATACCTACAGCCTCAAAACCCCCGAAACCTTCAAGGGGATACTGGCGAACTCAAGCGATTTTTCCACGCTTGTCCTGCTCGGGCTGACGAATGTGAAATGCACGAGCGGGAAACTGACGCTGTCGCTGGCTGAAACGGCGGGCCCGCTGGCGGGGGAAGTGTATTTGTGGAACTCCTTCTCCTGCACGGGCGAAGGCTGTTCGATCACCGCTTCGCCGGAATTCGAAACCGGATTTGCCGCGGGGATCGAAGCAACGAGCAAAGGCAATGGCACGCTGACGGTGACGAAAAATCCGACCCTGGTCGCCAAATGCAGCACCTTCACCTGCACCTACACAGCGTCCTCGATGAAATTCCCGATCCAGGGCGGCACCAAAAGCCCAGCCATCACCTCGGAATCGGTGATGACCAAGGTCGCCGCCAAAAGCGGCGCCGTTTGTCCCAACGCCGCCGTCTACCAGTCTCACTTCACGATCATCGAACCGGGACTGTCGGTGTTCATCACCCACTGAGCCACCGCTGCCCACCCGGGAGACCGGGTGGGCAGCGGCTACCCTTATGACCGGATGAGCGTTCTCGAGCAGGTTCAGGCAGATGTGCGCAGCGCGATGAAGGCGGGCGACCGCGAGCGCGCCGGCGCCCTGCGGCTGATCGTCGACTCCCTGCAGAAGGATGCCAAGCTCGGTGACGGCGACGAGGTCGCGGTGCTGCAGCGGGAGCGCAAGAAGCGGGCGGAGGCCGCCGATGCCTACGCCGATGCGGGGCGGGATGAGCAGGCAGGCGCCGAGCGCTTCGAGGCGGGGTTGATCGAGGCCTACCTGCCGCAGCAGCTCTCCGACGAGGAGCTGGCCGAGCTGGTCGACGCCGCGGTAAGCGAGACGGGTGCCAGCGAGCAGAAGCAGATGGGCCAGGTGATGGGGGCACTGATGCCGAAGCTGGGCGGGCGTGCTGACGGCAAGCGGGTCAGTGCAGCGGTGCGTGAGCGGCTTGGCGCGTAGGCAGCTGACCCTCGACAACACGGTTGCCGCCGAGTTGGCGGGCTCCGAGGACGCGGTGCTGCGCGAGCTGCGCGGTCATCTCGACTGCGACTTCCACCTGCGCGGCAACGTGCTCACCCTCGATGGCGAACCGGACGATGTGCAGATGGCGGCGACGGTCGTCGACGAGCTGGTCGAGCTGATCGAGCAGGGACACGAAGTGGCGCCGGGGACGATCGAAGCGGTTACCGGCGCGCTCGACGCCGACGAGAGCCCGGCGGAGATCCTCGACGACGTGGTCTGGCGCCATCGCAACACCAAGGTGGCGCCGAAGACGCTCAACCAGAAGCGCTACGTCGATGCGATCCGCGACCAGACGATCACCTTCGGCGTCGGTCCGGCGGGAACTGGCAAGACCTTTCTCGCCGTGGCGATGGCTGCGGCGGCGCTGGCCGAACGGCAGGTGCAGCGGATCATCCTCACCCGCCCCGCGGTCGAGGCCGGCGAGCGGCTCGGCTTCCTGCCCGGTGACATCCAGGCCAAGGTCGACCCTTACCTGCGACCACTCTTCGACGCCCTCTTCGACATGCTCGATCCCGACCGGGTCAACGGCTACTTCGAGCGCGGCGTGATCGAGGTCGCCCCGCTCGCCTTCATGCGCGGCCGCACCCTCAACGACTCCTTCGTGATCCTCGACGAGGCGCAGAACACCAGCCCCGAGCAGATGAAGATGTTCCTCACTCGGCTTGGCTTCAACTCGCGCATGGTGGTTACGGGGGACGTGACCCAGATCGACCTGCCGACCGATCAGCGCTCCGGACTGATCGTCGTTCGCGACATCCTCGACGAGGTCAAAGACATCTCTTTCATCGAGTTCGGCGGCGAGGACGTGGTCCGCCACAAGCTGGTTCAGCGCATCGTCGCTGCCTACGACGAACACGGCAACCGTGAGCGCGCGGCGCGAGCGGAACACGGGCCGACGCCGCGCTCTTGAGCCTCGACCTGACCGATGTGCCGGCGGACCTGCGGGGGCCGGTGGCGGCCGCGCTCGCCGCGGCGGATGTGGACGAGGGTCATCTAGCCGTCGAGCTGGTCGATGGCGCTCGCATCCAGGAGCTCAACCGCGAGCATCGGGGCAAGGACGCGCCGACCGACGTGCTCGCCTTCCCGATCGACGAAACGGGCCCGACCGCCGGTCCGCGCGAGCTTGGCGACGTGGCGATATGTCCCGATCACTGTTCCGACGTGACCGAGGCCGCGGTCCACGGCGTCCTCCACCTCTGTGGCTATGACCACGAGACCGACGCGGGCGAGATGCTCGCCCTGCAGGCGAGCGTGCTGGCGGAGATCGCGTGAGCAGTTCCGGCTTCATCGGCCTCGCCGGCCGTCCCAACGTCGGCAAGTCGACCCTGGTCAACGCGATCGTCGGCAGTCGCGTGGCGATTGTCTCGATGCGGCCGCAGACGACCCGGCGGGCGATTCGTGGCATCCACACCGACGTTGAGGCCGAGCGCCAGCTCGTCCTCGTCGATCTTCCCGGTGTGCAGCGTCCCCGCGACGTGCTCACCGAGCGCATGCAGAAACGGGTCGAGCGCGAGCTCGCCGATTCCGACCTGGCGCTGATCGTGATCAACGGCGAGGAGGGGGTGGGGCCGGGGGACCGCTTCATCGCCCGTGCCCTGGTCGGCGGCGGTACCCAGCTGCCGACGATCTGCGCGGTCAACAAGGTCGACCAGCTCGGCCCCAACGAGCTGGTGCCGGTGCTGGCCGCCGCGGCGGAGCTGGATGGGGTCGACGAGGTCTTCCCGATCAGCGCCCGCAGTGGCGAGGGGCTGGAGGCTCTGGTCGAGCGCCTCGGCGAGCTGATGCCGGAGGGCCCTTATCTCTACCCGCCGCAGGACCACAGCGACCAGTCGAGCGAGCTGCTGCTCGCCGAGCTGATCCGCGAGCAGGTGCTCAATCGCACCCGCGACGAGATCCCGCACTCGGTCGAGGTCGCAGTCAAGGGGATGGACGAGCGCGAGGACGGGCTGGTCACCGTCGCCGCCGAGATCTGGGCCGAGACTGAGTCGCAGAAGGGCATCCTGATCGGCAAGGGCGGCAAGAAGATCGGCGAGATCGGCACAGCGGCTCGCAGCTCGCTCGAGGCCGAGCTGGATGCCAAGGTCCACCTCGAGCTCAAGGTTCGGGTGCGCAGTCATTGGCGCCGCGACGATGATCTGCTCGATCGACTCGGAATCGAGTGAGAGGCGATGAGGATGCCCCTCGCCCGGACAAATGCCGAGCTAATTAGCTCGGCATTTTGAGTATCCGCCCGTTCGAGGGGCATCCTCATCGCCTCGCATACGATTGGGGTCGATGTTCAGTGAGCTGACATTTGACGAGCGGGGTCTTATCCCCGTTGTGGCGCAGGACTACGCCAGCGGCGAGGTGCTGACGTTGGCCTATGCCAACGAGGAGTCCCTGCAGCTGACCGTGGATACCGGTGAGCTGCACTTCTACAGCCGCTCGCGGGAGGAGATCTGGCGCAAGGGGGAAACCTCGGGCAACGTGTTGAAGCTGCGCCAACTGCGCTACGACTGCGACGGGGACGCCCTTGTCGCCCTGGTTGAGCCGACCGGGCCGGCTTGTCACACCAATGAGCGCAGCTGCTTCTACCGCGAGCTGGGCGGCTCCGCCGGGACCGAGCCGGACGCGCCCGCAGCGCCCGGTGAGCCGGCGCCGGTGGTGCACGAGGCACTGGCGACGCTGGAGCGCACCCTGCGCAGTCGCGCCGCCGAGCGGCCCGCGGGCAGCTACACGGTCGAGCTGCTCGACAACCCGAAGCTGATCGGCGAGAAGGTCGAGGAGGAGGCCGAGGAGGTGGTCCGCGCCGCCCGCGAGGAGAGCGACGAGCGCGTTGCCGAAGAGGCCGCTGACCTGCTCTACCACCTCGCCGTGCTGATGGCCGCGCGCAAAGTCCCGCAGTCGGCCGCGATGGAAGTGCTCAATGGCCGTCGCCGCTGACGCCGAGCTGCAGCTCGAGCCCAGTCTCGAGCAGGCGCGAGAGCTTGCCGAGCAGGGCAATGTGGTGCCGGTCTGCGCCCGCTTCCTCGACGACTGCGAGACCCCGGTCTCGGCCTTCCTCAAGCTGCGCGCGGGTGAGCCCGAGGGCGCTCCTTGCTTCCTGCTCGAGTCGGCCGAGCAGGGCCAGGTCGGCCGTTACTCCTTTGTCGGCTTCCGCCCCCGCTCGGTGATGCGCTGGAGCGACGGGGTGCTCTCCGAGTCCGGCGCCGAGGATCGCGATGTCGCCGATCCCTATGCCGCCGTCGCCGAGCGCCTCTCCGGCTTCCGGCCGGCGCCAGTCGAGGGCCTGCCGCCCTTCAGCGGCGGCGCGGTCGGCTTCTTCGGCTACGACCTCGTGCGCACGGTCGAGCCGCTTGGCGAGCCCAATCCGGACCCGCTCGGCCTGCCCGACATGGCGCTGATGGTCACCGATCTGCTGCTCGTCTTCGACCACCTGCGCCATGAGCTGACGATCATGGCCTGCGCCTTCGCCGACGACGAGGGCGGCATCGACGCTGCCTACGAGCGCGCCGCCGCCGAGATTGCCGAGGCGCGGCGGCGCCTGCGCGGGGCGGTCCCGGCGCCGGAGAGCCCTGTCGTCAGCGAGCCCCCCGAGTTCAGCTCCAACATGGAGCGCGAGGAGTTCGAAGCGGCGGTCTCGCGGATCGTCGAGTACGTCCACGCCGGCGACGCCTTCCAGGTCGTCCCTTCACAGCGTTTCTCGGCGCCTGCCCCGGTGGAAGCGTTCTCGATCTACCGCGGCCTGCGCGCGGTCAACCCCTCGCCCTACATGTACTTCCTCGAGTTCGGCGACTTCCAGATCGCCGGCGCCTCGCCTGAGCCACTGGTCAAGGTCAGCGGCCGCACGGTTGAGACCCGGCCAATCGCCGGCACCTACCCGCGCGGAGCGGACGAGGAGGAGGACCGACGCCTCGCTGAGAAGTTGAAAAAGGACCCCAAGGAGCTGGCCGAGCACGTAATGCTGGTCGACCTCGGCCGCAACGACCTCGGCCGGGTCTGCGAGTACGGCTCGGTCTCGGTCGACGAGCTGATGGTGGTCGAGACCTACTCGCACGTGCTGCACATCGTCAGCCAGGTCTCGGGGACCCTGCGCGAGGACGTCGGCGCGATGGACGTGCTGCGCTCGGCCCTGCCCGCCGGCACCCTCTCCGGCGCGCCCAAGGTGCGGGCGATGCAGATCATCGACGAGCTGGAGAAGGTCAAGCGCTGCTCCTACGGCGGCGCGATCGGCTACCTCTCCTGGAACGGCGACCTCGACACCGCGATCCACATTCGCACCGTGGTGGTCAAGGACGGCCAGATCCACGTGCAGGCGGGCGGCGGCACCGTCGCCGACGCCAAGCCCGCCTACGAGTACAACGAGTCGGTCAACAAGGCGAGGGCGGTCTTCCGTGCCGTCGAGCTCGCCTGCGAACAACCGGATTGGGCCTGAGATGCGCGTGCTCGTGATCGACAACTACGACTCCTTCACCTACAACCTGGTCCAGTACCTGGGTGAGCTTGGCGCTGAGCTCGAAGTCGTCCGCAACGACAAGGCCAGCGTCGAGGAGCTGCTCGAACGCGGCGCCGAGCGCTTGGTCGTCTCGCCCGGCCCCTGTACGCCGGCGGAGGCGGGGATCTCCAAGGAGGCGATCCGCCGCTTCGCCGAGGCCGGCACGCCGGTACTGGGCGTCTGCCTCGGCCACCAGTCGCTGGTCGAGGCCTTCGGCGGCCGCACCGTGCAGGGCGAGCCGATCCACGGCAAGGACGCCGAGATCGAGCACGACGGTCGCACGATCTACGCTGGTCTGCCGAGCCCGCTGCTCGCCGGCCGCTACCACTCGCTGGTGGCCGACCCTGACCTGCCCGACGTGCTCGAGACCAGCGCCCGACTGGGCGACGTGGTGATGGGCGCGCGGCACCGAGAGCTGCCCGCCGAGGGCGTCCAGTTCCACCCCGAGTCGGTCCTCACTCCTCAGGGCAAGCACCTGCTTGCCAACTTCCTCGGTAACGGCCGGTGAACGTCGGATCAGAAACCAACGACGTTGTCACCAGGGCTATCGACGCCGTCAGCTCCGGTGATCACCTCACCGCCGATCACGCCGCCACCGTGCTCGCCGAGATCATGGAGGGCCGCAGCAGCGAGGTCCAAACCGCTGCCTTCCTGATTGCGCTGCGGGCCAAGGGCGAGACGGTGCCCGAGCTGGTCGGCCTGGCCCGCACGATGCGCGCCCTCGCCACTGCGGTCACTACGACTCGCACCGATCTTGTCGATACCGCCGGCACGGGGGGAGGCCCCTCGACCTTCAACGTCTCGACCACCGCAGCCCTGGTCGCCGCTGCGGCCGGCTGCGCGGTCGCCAAGCACGGCAACCGCTCGAGCACGAGCAAGTGCGGCTCCGCCGACCTGCTCGAGGCGCTTGGCGTCAACATCGAGCTCGAGCCCGAGCAGGTCGGGCGCTGCCTCGACGAGGTCGGCTTCGGCTTCATGTTCGCGCCGCGCCACCACAAGGCGATGGCCCACGTGATCCCAGTTCGCAAGCAGCTCGGCGTGCGCACGATCTTCAACTTCCTCGGGCCGCTGACCAACCCGGCGGGGGCGCAGCGCCAGCTGCTCGGCGTCTCCGATCGCCACTACCAGGAGACGATCGCCGAGGCGCTGGTCGGGCTCGGCAGCGAGCGGGCGATGGTCGTCAGCGCCGAGGATGGGGTGGACGAGCTCTCGATCTCGGCTCGCACCCGGGTGATCGAGGTGATCGACGGGCGCACTGAAGAGCACTACGTGGAGCCGGGCGACTTCGGTCTGGCGACGGCCGAGCTGGACGATGTCGCCGGCGGCACCCCGGAGCAGAATGCCGCCGCTTCACGTGGCGTGCTCAGCGGTGAGCTGGGGCCGCGACGCGACCTCGTCCTGATCAACGCCGGCGCCGCGATTTACGTCGGCGGCGGTGCCGAGACCCTCGCCGCAGGCGTCGAGAAGGCAGCGACGACGATCGATTCCGGCGCGGCAGCGGAGTTGCTGGGACGGCTGATCGAGGCGACCAACTCCGCCGCCGTCTAGGCTTGGCCGGGCAAGTGGCAATGATCGAGCAGCTGATCTCGGTAGCACGGGAAGGGGTCCACCAACGCCGCGGCCAGGTTCCGCAGGCGGACCTTGAGTCGCGCCTTTCCGCGCGCGGCGAAGATCGCCCCTTCAACGAGGCGCTAGTGCGCCCGGGTCTCTCGCTGATCGCCGAGTTCAAGCGCCGCTCGCCCAGTGCCGGCGAGATCGCCGCCGACGCCGACGTGACCACCCAGGTCCAGGCTTACGAGCGCGGCGGCGCAGCGGCGCTCTCGGTGCTTACCGACGAGCGCCACTTCGGCGGCAGCCTCGATGACCTGCGGGCAGCGATGGCTGCCTGCGACCTGCCGATCCTGCGCAAGGACTTCATTGTCGACCCCTACCAGCTCTACGAGGCTGCGGTCAACGGCGCCGACGCGGTGCTGCTGATCGTCCGCGCCCTCTCCGATCGCGAACTTGGCGAGATGTATGAGATGGCCCGCGGGCTGGACCTCGATTGCCTGGTCGAGGTCCACGATGCTGAGGAGCTGCAGCGGGCGCTCGAGCTCGACGCCGACGTGATCGGGATCAATAACCGCGACCTCGACACCGGCAGCGTCGACGTCTCGACCACTTACGAGCTGATCACCGACGTGCCGGCCGGCAAGACCGTCGTTGCCGAGAGCGGCATCTCCTCGCGCGAGGAGCTCGAAGAGCTTGACCGGGTTGGGGTCGACGCAGTGCTGATCGGCGGTGCCCTGATGAATTCGCCCGATCCCGAGGCGAAGGCCCGCGAGCTGGCCGGCGCCGACGACTCCACTCGCGAGCACCGCCTTCCCTGAGCGACGCAGAATTTAAGCTCGGTTTGCGGCTTGTTTAGGAACCGCTGAGAGAGGGCTCCTACAGTGCCCCCAATGCGTCACTTCTTTCGCACATCATTTGGCTCGGCACTACTAGGTGGCGTCGTGGTCGCGGTCCTTGGTGGGATCGCCGTTGCGGCTGGTTTGCTCGATACCAGTCACAACACCACGACGACGATCACGGCGCCACTCAGCAGCGCTCCGGTTGCCAATACAGAAAGCAGCGACGCCTCCAACACGGTCAACCAGATCTACCGCCACGACGGGCCGGGCGTGGCCTTCATCGAATCGACCGAGCCGGCCGAAGAATCGTCCGCGCCCCTCAGTCCGTTTGGCGAAGAAGGGGAAGAATCACGCGGCGGCGGGATCGCCACCGGCTCGGGCTTCCTGATCGACAACGAAGGCCACATCGTCACCAACAACCACGTGGTCGAAGGTGCGACCAAGGTCGAGGTCAGGCTTGGCTCCTCAGATACTGAGCACGAAGCGGAAGTGGTCGGCGCCGATCCGGCGACCGACGTCGCCCTGCTCAAGGTCGATGTCCCGGCCGACCAGCAGCACCCAATTGAACTGGGCAACTCGGCCCAGGTGCAGGTCGGCGACCCGGTGGTTGCGATCGGCAACCCCTTCGGGCTCGACCGCACGGTCACGTCCGGCATCGTCTCCGCCCTGCAGCGTCAGATCCAGGCCCCCAATGGCTTCTCGATCTCGCACGTGATCCAGACCGACGCGGCGATCAACCCCGGCAACTCCGGCGGGCCGCTGATCGACGCCGAAGGCAAGGTGATCGGGATCAACTCCCAGATCCAGACCGGCGGTAGCGGCGATGGCAACGTCGGCATCGGCTTCGCGGTGCCGATCAACACCGCCCGCGAAGTGGTCGAACAGATCGAAAAGAACGGCAAGGTCGAACACGCCTTCATCGGCATCAGCGGTGGCAGCATCACCCCGGCGCTGGCCAAGGCGCTGAAACTGCCGGCCGAAGAGGGTGTGCTGGTCAACGAAGTGACCAAAGGCAGCCCGGCGGACAAGGCGGGTATCGAAGGCGGCGACACCGAAGCCACGATCGAAGGCGCCCAAGTCACCCTCGGCGGCGACATCATCACCGAAGTCAACGGCAAGCCGATCAGCTCGATGGAAGACGTGATCAACGCGGTCAACAGCGCTCATCCGGGGGAAAAGATGGAACTGACCTTGCTGCGCGGGGCCAACGAAACCAAGCACGTCACGGTCACTCTCGGGGTTAGGCCGAAGTCCGCCGAATAGGGATCGGGTAGGGCCGGCAGAGCGCCGGTGGCACTTCCCAAAACGCTCGGCGGGAGCCTCGCTGGAGTGTTTTGGGAAGTGCCACCGGCGCTCTGCTGACCGCGTGCGATGACCCTCGCCGATGCCTAACCCCGAGGGATGCCGCTGCGGCTGCTCGCGTACTCTGGGCTTATGCGCGTGAAGATTTGTGGGATCACCAATTTGGACGACGCTGCCGAGGCCGTGCTGCTTGGGGCTTGGGCGATTGGGTTGATTCATTACGACAAGAGCCCGCGGGCCTGTTCGGCGGACGAAGCGGCGGCGATTTGTGCTGCGTTTCGGCGCAAGTGCGAGGTTGTGGGGGTCTTCGTCAATCCGGAGCTGGAGGAAGTGGCGAAGGCCGTCGAGGGGGCTGGACTGACGATGGTGCAGCTGAACGGGGCCGAGGGGCCGCAGTTCTGCGCCGAGGTGGCGCGGCGGACCGGGGTGAAGGTGATCAAGGCGATCCACGTTGCCAGCGGTGCTGAGGTGCATGGAGCGGAGGCGTTCCGGACTGACTTCCATCTCTTCGATCGACGCGGCAGGGGGCTCTGGGGCGGCACCGGCGAAAGCTTCGATTGGGGACTGCTGCGCGAGCGCCGTTCCCAGATCCCGGGCATTGTGGCCGGCGGCCTGCGGCCTGACAACGTCGCCGAAGCGATCGCGGTTACCCATCCGTTCGCGGTTGACGTGGCGAGCGGCGTCGAGGCTGAGCCCGGTCGTAAGGACCACGCCGCGATGGCTGCCTTCTTCGAGGCAGCCGGTGTAGCTAGCGTCCCTTCTGCATGAGCACCGTCGAGGAGAGATTTGGCCCGTATGGGGGCCGCTACGTGCCCGAGACCCTGATCGCGGCGCTCGATGAGCTCAGCGCGGCCTGGGCCGAGGCGCGTGAGGACCCGGCCTTCAACCAGCGCCTGCACCTCTTGCATCGCGATTTCATCGGCCGCCCGACGCCGCTCTACCTGGCTGACCGTCTTTCGGCCAAGGCGGGCCGCCGCGTCTACCTCAAGCGCGAGGACCTCGCCCACACCGGCGCCCACAAGATCAACAACGCGATCGGCCAGGCACTGCTCGCCGAGCGGATGGGCAAGCCGCGCGTGATCGCCGAGACCGGGGCCGGTCAGCACGGCGTCGCCACCGCCACCGCCTGCGCCCTCTTCGGCCTCGAATGCGTCGTCTACATGGGCTCGGAGGACATCCGCCGCCAGCGCCCAAACGTCGAGCGGATGGGCCTGCTCGGCGCTGAGGTCGTGCCGGTCGAGGCGGGTGCGCGGACGCTGAAGGAGGCCAGCAGCGCGGCGATCCGCGATTGGGTTGCCAACGTCGAGTCGACCCACTACATAATCGGCTCCGCCGTCGGTCCGGCGCCTTACCCGGCGCTCGTGCGTGACCTGCAGCGGGTGATCGGCGACGAGGCGCGCGAGCAGGCGCTGGGCGCCGAGGGGGCGCTGCCAGCTCGCGTGATCGCCTGCGTCGGCGGCGGTTCCAACGCGATCGGGATCTTTACCCCCTTCATCGACGACGCGGAGGTCGAGCTGATCGGTGTCGAGGCCGCGGGCGAGGGTGTTGACACCGATCGCCATGGCGCCTCCCTGGGCAAGGGCAGCACCGGCGTCCTGCACGGATCGCTCTCCTCGGTGCTGGCCGACGAGGAGGGCCAGATCATCGAGGCGCACTCGATCTCGGCCGGCCTCGACTATCCCGGGGTCGGGCCCCAGCACGCCCATCTCCGCGATACGGGCCGGGCCAGCTACTACGCGATCACCGACAAGCAGGCGCTGGCTGCCTTCTCAACGCTGACCCAGCTCGAGGGCATCATCCCGGCGCTGGAGTCATCGCACGCGATCGCCTGGTTCCTGGAGAACACTGGTGAGGGGGACGGATACGACGTGATCTGCCTCAGCGGGCGCGGCGACAAGGATCTGGCCGAGGTTCTGGAGTGGACCGGTGGCTGAGGCGATTGCGACTGGCGCCGCACGTGTAGCGGCGGCCTTTGCGACAGCGCGCGAGGAGGGCCGGGCGGCGCTGATGCCGTACATGATGGCCGGGTACCCCGACCGGGAGACGTCGCTGGCGGTGGCTGAGGCCTATGCCGAATCGGCCGATCTGGTCGAGCTTGGGGTGCCCTACTCCGATCCGCTAGCCGATGGGCCGACAATTCATGCGGCTGGGACGAAGGCGCTTGAAGCGGGGGCGACTCTCAGACGGCCCTGGAGGTTTGCGAGGCGATCTCGGCGCGGGTGCCGGTGGTCTTTATGGTCTACTCGAACATGGTGCTCGCACAGGGTGGGGCCGAGGCGTTTGCACGGCGGCTGCTTGAGGTTGGGGCGGCTGGGGCGATCGTGCCGGATTTGCCGCTGGAGGAAGCCGAGCCGGTGCGGGAGGCCTTTGCTGGCGTTGGCCTAGCGCTGGTGCCGCTGGTCGCGCCGACTACGCCGGCGGAGCGTCGAGCGCAGATCTGCGCCGTCGCGCAGGGGTTCATTTACGTCGTTTCCACCGTTGGTACTACTGGCGAGCGCGACGAGCTTCCGCCACAGCTCGGCGAGCTGGTCAAGGCGACCCAGGCCGAGGCCGAGGTGCCGGTGGCGGTTGGCTTCGGGATCGGCACGCCAGATCAGGCCGCGCAGGTTGGTGCTGTCGCCGATGGCGTCATTGTCGGCAGTCGCCTCGTGCGGGCCGCCGGCGAGGCTGGTGGGCCTGAGGCCGCCGCTGAGGCCGTCGGCAGCTTCATGCGCGATTCGCGCGCCGCGCTCGCGGGCTGAGACCGCAACCGCCTGAATAGATAGGATGCGCGCCGCATGGGAATGGTGATCACACTTTTTCTCGCCCTCGCGACCACGACCGTCTTCTACAGCGTGCTCGGTCAGGGCGGCGGTGTTGCCGGCCTGGTCTTCTTCGGCATCCTGATCATCGGCGCTTCAATCAGGGTCCTGCGGCCGAGCTAACCGGCGCATATCGGCGTCCTCGGTCGCTCGCGTGCGGAGCACGCCACGCTCCCTGCGTCCACCGATCTGCTTGGTTAGCGCGACCGCACCGCGGTTACCTGCAGGTACTCGGGTTCGAGCACGAAGGCGCGGTCCCCGGCCGTGTTGCATTTGCCCAGTTGCTCGCGAAGGTCCGCCTCCAGCGCGGCTTCGCCGTCGGAGCCGACCCGGTCGAAGGCAAGCTTGATCGGGCCGAAGTAGTTGCGGAAGATCTCCAGGTAGTGATCGATCGAGCGGAACGTCTGCCGTGAGGGCTTGCGCTCGCAGTGCAGCTCGGTAACGCCGTCGCCGAAGAGCTCGCGCACATGGTCTTCGACGCCCCAGAGCACCGGTGGGGTAAAGCCGGGCGGAGGCGGCACGTGTTTGGCGACGATGCCGAAGAGCTGGCTGACCGGGCCGTCGGGAACCCAGTTCGCCATGCCGATGCGGCCGCCCGGTTTGCAGACGCGCAGCAGCTCGTTTGCCGCCTGCTGCTGGTCGGGGGCAAACATCGCGCCGAAGACGGAGGTGACGACGTCGAACTCGCCCTCGCCGAAGGGCAGCTCGGCGGCGTCGCCCTCGACGAACTCGATCTCGAGCCGCTCGGCGGCGGCGCGCTCGCGGGCCCGCTCGAGCAGGGCGGGAACGAAGTCGACGCCGACCACGTTTCCCCAGGTGCGCCGCGCCGCCGCGATCGCGGCGTTGCCGCTGCCGCAGGCGACGTCGAGCACGCGCTCGCCGGGAACGACGTCGAGCGCTTCGACCAGTTCCTCGGAGACCATCATCACGACCGCCGCGACCACCGCGAAGTCGCCCTCCGACCAAGTCCTTTGCCCCGCCTCGCGCAGCGCTTGCATGTCCACGGCGTCGCTCATCGTCCTTCCTTTCTCCGGCGTTCATCCGAACTGCCTCAACTTGTCCACCTACCGGATAGAGAAGTTGATGCAGTTGTCTTTGATCGAACCTAGCGCTTGGTTGCGTGTCCGTCACGGCTAATCTGAGGTCGATGCGGATCGGCGTGCTCACCGGTGGCGGAGATTGCCCAGGTCTCAACGCGGTGATCCGGGCGATCGTGCGCAAGGGTGTCGAACACTGTGGCCACGAGTTCGTCGGTTACCGCGACGGCTGGCGCGGCCCGCTGGAGCGCGACAGCATCGAGCTGGGGGTGCCCGAGGTGCGCGGCATCCTGCCCCGCGGCGGCACGATCCTCGGCGCCTCGCGGACCAATCCCTTCAAGGAGGAGGGCGGGCCCGAGCGCTTGGCCGAGAACCTGAAAGCCGACGGCGTTGAGGGCCTGATCGCGATCGGCGGCGAGGATACGCTCGGCGCCGCCTCGCGGCTCTTCACCGAGCACGGCGTGCCGGTCGTCGGCGTGCCGAAGACGATCGACAATGACCTCGGCGCCACCGATTACACCTTCGGCTTCGACACCGCGGTAAACATCGCGATGGAGGCGATCGACCGCCTGCACACGACGGCGGACAGCCACCACCGGGTGCTGATCGTCGAGGTGATGGGCCGCCATGCCGGCTGGATCGCCTTCCACGCCGGCCTCGCCGGCGGCGCCAACGTGATCCTGATCCCCGAGCTGCCCTTCGACCTTGACCGGGTCTGCGAGTTCGTCGGGCGTCGCTTCGAGCACCACTACGCGCCGATTCTCGTCGTCGCCGAGGGCGCCCAGCCGGTCGGCGGCATGCCCGAGACCAAGAACGAGAAGCTCGACCAGTTCGGCCACGTCGCCCTCGGCGGCATCGCCCACTGGCTCGAGGGCGAGATCGAGCAGCGCACCGGCAAGGAGGCGCGGGCGACGGTGCTCGGCCACGTGCAGCGGGGCGGCACGCCGACCGCCTTCGACCGGGTGCTGGCAACGCGGTTCGGGTTGCACGCGATTGATGCTGCGGATGCTGGGGACTGGGGCAAGATGACGGCGCTGCGGGGCACTGATATCGAGCTGGTCGATTTGAGCGAGGCGACGGCAGAGCTGAAGACGGTTCCGGCGTCGTTGTATTCGGAGGCTGAGGTCTTCTTTGGCTAGCGGCAAGGCAGGGAAGGGACGGATACCCCCTCCCAAAACGAGCGGCAGGAGCCGCTCTTGAGTGTTTTGGGAGGGGGTATCCGTCCCTTCTACGTCTCGCGCAAGACAAGCGAAGCAGCGCCGCGCGTCCAGCGTCGGCGTTTCAGCGGCTTGCGTGACGCTGGATTGGTCGCGGCCTGTGTTCTGCTCATAGGAGCTGCTGGCTGCGGAGGGGGCGGGGGGGTCTCTAGCGACGCAGTGGTCACCGCCTACGTCGAAGCGCCGTTGTGTGTCGCCGCTAGGCAGGAGCTCGCGAGGCACGGAGGCCGTGCTGGCGACCTGCGGGTCCAAGCTATCTGCGTCGCTAACCCTCGCGAGGCAAAGAAGCTCAGCCTCGCGACGCTAGGCGCCAACGCCCGCCGAGCAACGGAGGACTCGACCACGGTGGCCTACTTGGAAGCTCCCGACCCAAGTGCCTCCCGCTTCGTCCACCCGATCCTGGAAACCGCCGAGGTCCCCTGGATCTCAGCGAAGTCAGGCAGCGCCGCCATGTCACGCCTATTGAC